>NZ_JBEOPL010000183.1:0-206 GCF_040310065.1 Shewanella sp. TB7-MNA-CIBAN-0143 | reverse complement strand
CCGACCAACGATGCGCCGACCATTGATGTGGTCGCCAATGACTTTACTGAAAACAGCGCCGTCGATGGCGATGTGGCCGCAACCTACACCACCTTTGATGAAGACGGTGATGCACTGACCGTGGACTTCACCCCAGGCAGCAATGACGACGGTTACTATGCGTTAGTCAACGGCGAAGTGGTATTAACCCAAGCCGGTGCGGATCT
>NZ_JBEOPL010000182.1:0-210 GCF_040310065.1 Shewanella sp. TB7-MNA-CIBAN-0143 | reverse complement strand
ATGATTTTGATAGTACGCGACATTAGCTCAGTTGGTAGAGCGATACCTTGCCAAGGTATAGGTCATCAGTTCGAACCCCTCTTTATTTATAAAGAAGGTCGCTCCAATTTTCTACATGATTTTGATAGTACGCGACATTAGCTCAGTTGGTAGAGCGATACCTTGCCAAGGTATAGGTCATCAGTTCGAACCTGATATGTCGCTCCAAAT
>NZ_JBEOPL010000181.1:0-220 GCF_040310065.1 Shewanella sp. TB7-MNA-CIBAN-0143 | reverse complement strand
CGTTTCTTTATAAATAAAGAGTGGTTCGAACTGATGACCGCTTTATGACGTCTAGCTTGGCAAACAAAAAGGTATCGTATTTTCTAAAAGCGCAACTGACCTAATGTTGTATTTTAAACTAGGGATTTCAAACTAGGGAAGTGATTTGGAGCGACATATCAGGTTCGAACTGATGACCTATACCTTGGCAAGGTATCGCTCTACCAACTGAGCTAATGTC
>NZ_JBEOPL010000180.1:0-222 GCF_040310065.1 Shewanella sp. TB7-MNA-CIBAN-0143 | reverse complement strand
AGTATCGCCGATGGTAGTTTGGGGTCTCCCCATGCGAGAGTAGGTCATTTCCAGGCGCCTAATTGACTCGAAAGAGTAGTGATAAGCCCGTTACTAACGTAACGGGCTTTTTTACGTCTGCAATTTATAGTGTAGAGTTTGTTATTGGCCAAAACATGACAGCAGTTTGTCGAATATGCCCATGCGTCCCCTTCGGGGATAAAAGAGTAGGTCATTTCCAGG
>NZ_JBEOPL010000179.1:0-224 GCF_040310065.1 Shewanella sp. TB7-MNA-CIBAN-0143 | reverse complement strand
CGACCCACCACTTTTTAAATCGTGGTTAAAGAATTTAAATGTTATAAAATGGGGCATTCACTCCAGTAAGAATATCAGTTCTTGCAAAACCAAGATGGGTCGTTAGCTCAGTTGGTCTTGAAATAGAGACAGTTGGCTTTTGTTCCCGCAAGAGTATGAATATCGCAACACCAAGATGGGTCGTTAGCTCAGTTGGTAGAGCAGTTGGCTTTTAACCAATTGGT
>NZ_JBEOPL010000178.1:0-224 GCF_040310065.1 Shewanella sp. TB7-MNA-CIBAN-0143 | reverse complement strand
GCCGAAGGCGCTCCCCTGCTAAGGGAGTATGGGCTTTAAATCCCATCGAGGGTTCGAATCCCTCCTTCTCCGCCATTCATTAAATAACGTCACGCACATGAAGTGCAGACGATAGCATTATTTATGAATGGCTTGTTTTACCGATTTTGCGCGTGTAGCTCAGCTGGATAGAGTACCTGGCTACGAACCAGGCGGTCGGAGGTTCGACTCCTCCCACGCGCACC
>NZ_JBEOPL010000177.1:0-229 GCF_040310065.1 Shewanella sp. TB7-MNA-CIBAN-0143 | reverse complement strand
CTGGAAATGACCTACTCTTTTATCCCCGAAGGGGACGCATGGGCATATTCGACAAACTGCTGTCATGTTTTGGCCAAGAACAAACTCTACACTATAAATTGCAGACGAAAAAAAGCCCGCTATAAATAGCGGGCTGTTTCGCGACTCTCTCAAGTCAATTAGGCGCCTGGAAATGACCTACTCTCGCATGGGGAGACCCCAAACTACCATCGGCGATACTGTGTTTCAC
>NZ_JBEOPL010000176.1:0-230 GCF_040310065.1 Shewanella sp. TB7-MNA-CIBAN-0143 | reverse complement strand
ATACCAGACTGATACGTGAAACTCCCCTGCTCTATGTATTCTGGTGGCGTATTTATTCTGTTAGATCGCAATGCATCCAAATAGCCTTGGTAACGTAAACGACTCACGCCTTGATTTGGATCGCCAATGATATGGCCTATTTTACTGTGGCCTTGTTTTATTAATGTTTCAGTTAAGTCAAAGGCTGCTTGATAATCGTCCATGCAAATATAAGGTGAAATAGTTAACTG
>NZ_JBEOPL010000175.1:0-231 GCF_040310065.1 Shewanella sp. TB7-MNA-CIBAN-0143 | reverse complement strand
AAATTAGGTACTTCTAATGCAATTTTTTGCTCAAACTTAACGCCAGTCGGTAATGACTCTAGCTCTTCGCTAGGGAACACACCTTTAAGGGCAATAAATTTTCCTGAATGATCAATTAAGTGTCCACACCAGTCAACCATATCTTGCAATGAAGCAAATGCGCGACTGAGTACACCATCTAATTTAACACTTGGCTGATATTCTTCAACTCTTGACTGCACCGGAGTGACG
>NZ_JBEOPL010000174.1:0-231 GCF_040310065.1 Shewanella sp. TB7-MNA-CIBAN-0143 | reverse complement strand
CCCCAGGATTAAAATTATGAAGCATAGCTCTATGCTCGAAGCCCGAAGCCCGAAGCCCGAAGCCCGAAGCCCGCCTTATTTCAGCAAACACTTAGCTAACTCGCAACAAAATCCCTATTTGATCGGTGCTATTTAAGCCGCGATTAAATAGGACTCTTGTCCTGCATGTTTGTTACTGCGTTTAAACGAGCCTTTGCCTTTTTTGGCTTTAACCACTTGCGGTTTAAATAC
>NZ_JBEOPL010000173.1:0-232 GCF_040310065.1 Shewanella sp. TB7-MNA-CIBAN-0143 | reverse complement strand
CTCGCACCCAGCGAAAATTAAAGCATCAAATTGCCAAACTCCACCAGAAAATCGCCCGTCAAAGACTCGATTTTACTCATAAAGAAACTGCAAAATTAGTTGAAGTGGCGGCATTGATCGCCACCGAAAAACTCACCGTTAAGAACATGACTCGCAGTGCCAAAGGTACTGTCGAGAAAAACGGAAAAATGGTGAAACAAAAGGCTGGTCTGAATCGGGAAATTCTGAACAC
>NZ_JBEOPL010000172.1:0-232 GCF_040310065.1 Shewanella sp. TB7-MNA-CIBAN-0143 | reverse complement strand
GCTAATGAAATATCGCGAGTTTCAACTTCAACACCTGCCGCATTTGTATATGCTTGGATGATAGGTAGCAACGAGTAAGTTGCGAGTGCCGGAGCTTCGTCCGTTTTTGTATAGATAATTTTTGATGTCATCATCATTCCTAGATAGTTGGCCATAACGACCATATTCAACAATGCAAAGAAATCATTGCCACCAGTATTGGTAATACATTAAAGCGTTAATAATGGAGCAA
>NZ_JBEOPL010000171.1:0-233 GCF_040310065.1 Shewanella sp. TB7-MNA-CIBAN-0143 | reverse complement strand
ATCGAAGACTATACGCCAGCTCAGCAGGCAGGACATTTGAGTGACTTTTTGAATGTGGTACCAGGCGTTACTATAGGTGGCACATCGGCTGTCAACCAGCGTATACGCGTACGCGGGCTAGATGACACCAACCTAAAAGTTACGATTGATGGCGCCCGTCAAGAAGGCGCTTTGTTCTATCATATGGGCGATGTCACGATTGATCCGGACTTATTAAAACAAGCAGAAGTATC
>NZ_JBEOPL010000170.1:0-233 GCF_040310065.1 Shewanella sp. TB7-MNA-CIBAN-0143 | reverse complement strand
GGAGCGGTAGTTCAGTTGGTTAGAATACCGGCCTGTCACGCCGGGGGTCGCGGGTTCGAGTCCCGTCCGCTCCGCCATTCAAGTGACTGTTTACACTTAATAAAACAGATAATTTTTATACTATTGTTAGTTTTATTAAGTGTATACAAACCGTTTTGGAGCGGTAGTTCAGTTGGTTAGAATACCGGCCTGTCACGCCGGGGGTCGCGGGTTCGAGTCCCGTCCGCTCCGCC
>NZ_JBEOPL010000169.1:0-233 GCF_040310065.1 Shewanella sp. TB7-MNA-CIBAN-0143 | reverse complement strand
CTCCCAGCTGAGCTATAGCCCCATTTACATGCAGTTGAGATTTTACGTTTACCTTCTATGAAGGTCTTACCAAAAAATTGGCTTGCCAATCGTTTCTAATCAAGGCGGTTGATAGCGACGTTTAGTTGACTAAACGAGTTATCATCCAACGCAGAGTAGGAAAGATTGGTGGGTCAGAGTGGACTTGAACCACCGACCTCACCCTTATCAGGGGTGCGCTCTAACCAGCTGAG
>NZ_JBEOPL010000168.1:0-233 GCF_040310065.1 Shewanella sp. TB7-MNA-CIBAN-0143 | reverse complement strand
CCGTCCAAATAGATTGGATGAATGCAAAGCAATACCGGGAACGTTGTTGGACCAACTAAATTAATGCAGCGCTTGTGCCTGTTCATATCTGTTCGGGAAAAATGGGGAAGCTTCAGATACAAAAAAGCCTCGTGGTTAGACGAGGCTTCTATGTAATTGGCGGAGCGGACGGGACTCGAACCCGCGACCCCCGGCGTGACAGGCCGGTATTCTAACCAACTGAACTACCGCTC
>NZ_JBEOPL010000167.1:0-234 GCF_040310065.1 Shewanella sp. TB7-MNA-CIBAN-0143 | reverse complement strand
GTAGTTAATTGTGCTTTATGCTTATGGCACGCTTTATAGGGCTTTAAATGCCAATAAAAAGGAATACATGAAGATTCAGACAAGCATTTAATGCAAACAGGTATGTTATCAGTGCGAAGTAGCTCAAGGGGAATAGTCAGTTCATTTCGACTTACTGCTGCTAAGTTGCCAAATTTAAAGTTACTGCGCCGCCATGCAAGCGCAAGAATGTCACCAGCGTTTACATCAGCTAAC
>NZ_JBEOPL010000166.1:0-234 GCF_040310065.1 Shewanella sp. TB7-MNA-CIBAN-0143 | reverse complement strand
GTGAGGTAATTAAGCAGTTAGACTTAAGTAAGTGGCTATGCAGGGTTTCGGTTACCGTTTTATTGCTTTGCGATTTTAGAGAATGAGCGTCAATATCGTAGTTATCAATTTCGATATCTAAATCATCAATACACTCACCAGGTAATGGGGTGTAAGGAAGGCAGTTATACTCATCTGCATTGTATAAAGTTACCTGTACTAAGCTGTTAACCACTGCGGTTAGATCTTTAACTA
>NZ_JBEOPL010000165.1:0-234 GCF_040310065.1 Shewanella sp. TB7-MNA-CIBAN-0143 | reverse complement strand
CTCAGCTGGTTAGAGCGCACCCCTGATAAGGGTGAGGTCGGTGGTTCAAGTCCACTCTGACCCACCAATCTTTCCTATTCTGCGTTGGATGATAACTCGTTTAGTGTACTAAACGTCGCTATCAACCGTCTTGATTAGAAACGATTGGCAAGCCAATTTTTTTGGTAAGACCTTCATAGAAGGTAAACGTAAAATCTCAACTGCATGTAAATGGGGCTATAGCTCAGCTGGGAG
>NZ_JBEOPL010000164.1:0-235 GCF_040310065.1 Shewanella sp. TB7-MNA-CIBAN-0143 | reverse complement strand
CCATTGATCAGATAAAAAAATAAAAAACAAGACCAGATTTTTTCGAATCCAAAAACTTCATTGAAGGACAATAACAAGAGATAAAAAACCGAAACAAACAAAAAAAATAAGACTAATAAACCACAAAACAAAAAATTCATATAAATAAAGTACAAACAGAATTGAAAAATAGGTATTAAGATAAAACATAACCACACATCAAACACTCTCAAATTTCATCACATTGTATTAGATA
>NZ_JBEOPL010000163.1:0-235 GCF_040310065.1 Shewanella sp. TB7-MNA-CIBAN-0143 | reverse complement strand
AGACTGCAGCTTGGCGGCGGTGATAAGCCAACGCCAGCCGATTACAATAAACTACTAAATAACATTAGTCAGCGCAGCGATGCCAGCGTGATCCGTACTTTATTACTGCGCTCACAATCGCAAGCCGAATACTCGGCTAATAACCAAGGTCACTTTGGCCTAGCATACAATGCTTACGCTCACTTTACCTCGCCAATTCGTCGCTATGCAGATTTAGTAACCCATCGTGCAATAC
>NZ_JBEOPL010000162.1:0-235 GCF_040310065.1 Shewanella sp. TB7-MNA-CIBAN-0143 | reverse complement strand
CTCTGTCTGCGTAGGCACAGCAAGCAAGAAAAATGGATATCAGCAGTGCGTGATTTCTCAATATTACTTTTCACTGACTATATAAGATTGATATAAATACAGCGTCTAAAAATTAAACCCGCCCATGATACCAGTCTGCGCCAATCAATGGGTAAATTTGAGTAGTAAAAAAATGACTGCTAAAAGCGACTGATAAAAGTAGCTACTAAAAGTGGCTATTGAAAGTGGCTACTAA
>NZ_JBEOPL010000161.1:0-236 GCF_040310065.1 Shewanella sp. TB7-MNA-CIBAN-0143 | reverse complement strand
CGCCGACGCTCTGCGTAGCTGCGAAGCTATACTAGCTGCACAAAGTACGGCCTAGCAGCGAAGCGATACTAGCAGACCCAAGGTCGCCCTAGCAGCGAAGCGACACTACCAGACCGAAGGTCGCCCTAGCAGCGAAGCGACACTAGCAGACCAAAGGTCGCCCTAGCAGCGAAGCGATACTAGCAGACCAAAGGTCTCCCTAGCAGCGAAGCGATACTAGCAGACCGAAGGTCGCC
>NZ_JBEOPL010000160.1:0-236 GCF_040310065.1 Shewanella sp. TB7-MNA-CIBAN-0143 | reverse complement strand
GAATTTACTTGCAATAGGCTAGCTATTGACGCGTAATTTCGCCTTGTTTTCACTGGAAATCTCTGGCTAGAGAAAAATAAACATAAATATCATTTTTTGATTCAATACGTTAGTAAATCTCTTAACCAGAGTTCAGGTTACATAAAAACGCGATGATCTATCGCGTTTTTTTATGTCTAATGCCAAAGTATAAATAAGCGCTTTATAGCTTGGTTTCGAGCTCTGCTACTTTTACC
>NZ_JBEOPL010000159.1:0-237 GCF_040310065.1 Shewanella sp. TB7-MNA-CIBAN-0143 | reverse complement strand
GTTTTCATCTGGTGAACAAACCAAAATGTTATTTTCAGCAAACGCTGCTAAAAAATCTTCAATTAGCCAATGCGGTGTTACGTAGTAATCATCTGCATTGCGCTGGGTTCCGCGATTAGTTGAGCTCATGATCAATCCTTAGTGCGAACTAATGGTTAAGTGCGAATAGTCTGTGTTGGCATGTTCGCGCGGGGCGTTTTGCACAAACTTAGCCGGTGCCATGGCGTTGGCATCAAC
>NZ_JBEOPL010000158.1:0-237 GCF_040310065.1 Shewanella sp. TB7-MNA-CIBAN-0143 | reverse complement strand
GAAGGATTCGAACCTTCGAAGGCTGAGCCGTCAGATTTACAGTCTGATCCCTTTGGCCACTCGGGAACCCCTCCACATATTTTCTTTTTTTCTTACTCTCTTTTTACATTCTAACTCTTTACATCTTTAACACTTTTAGATTTGAACTTTGAAGCAACGCAAATGGTGGAGGGAGAAGGATTCGAACCTTCGAAGGCTGAGCCGTCAGATTTACAGTCTGATCCCTTTGGCCACTCG
>NZ_JBEOPL010000157.1:0-238 GCF_040310065.1 Shewanella sp. TB7-MNA-CIBAN-0143 | reverse complement strand
ATTATATCTAAACTTACTATTTTATATATTTTATTTTATTGTTTTTTTTTTTTTTTTCGTTTGTTTGGGCGCGCCCCCCCCGCCCCGCCCCCCCCCCCCCCCCCCCCCCGCCCGCCCCCCCCCCCCACCCCCCCCCCCCCCCCACACCCCCCCACCCCCCCCCCCACAGCCCCCCCGCCCCCTTAATCCAACACTATGCACAACCCCCCGGCCATAAACGCCAAATGCTGGCTGCAGA
>NZ_JBEOPL010000156.1:0-239 GCF_040310065.1 Shewanella sp. TB7-MNA-CIBAN-0143 | reverse complement strand
CTTATAACCTTGTTCTGCAGCTTATTAAGCCTGAATGTATTGCCAAGCAAGCACTAAAATAGTCGCTGCCACTGTCCAAGCGACGACGCCTAGTAGCAATGCCTTATACAAGCTGACATAACTGATGCTAAAAAACACCACAAAAGTATAAATAAGATGCGGGATGACACCAAGCATACTAAATATCAATGCCACTCTTAGATCCGCGGCACTACGCTCAGTACCAACGATGAAATGAC
>NZ_JBEOPL010000155.1:0-239 GCF_040310065.1 Shewanella sp. TB7-MNA-CIBAN-0143 | reverse complement strand
GCTTTTTACTGCGTTATCAATCATGCTCATAACTTTTAGCCCTTGCAAAACAGTCCATATAATGTGCCTAACAAATGCAAGGCATTTTGATCAATCACGCGGTAATAGATAGTTTGGCTTTCGCGGCGAGTAGCCACTACATTGGCTTTGCGCAGTGCCGCTAGGTGCTGTGATAACGCAGACTGCGCTAGCGGTACGGCTTCGTTAAGCTGCGACACACTCATTTCGGTATCTTGTAA
>NZ_JBEOPL010000154.1:0-240 GCF_040310065.1 Shewanella sp. TB7-MNA-CIBAN-0143 | reverse complement strand
GAATACGGTTATCAGCATAAACCGCCAGACCACCACGAGCCGTTTCGTTATACTTATCTAACATATCAGCGCCGGGTACTTTCATCGTTTCAATCACCTTATCTAAAGAGACAAAGTGCTGACCATTACCCCGACAGGCAAGACGGGCAGCGTTGATCGCTTTTACCGCGCCCATGGCATTGCGTTCAATACAAGGAACCTGAACCAAGCCACCGATAGGATCGCAAGTGAGACCTAAGT
>NZ_JBEOPL010000153.1:0-240 GCF_040310065.1 Shewanella sp. TB7-MNA-CIBAN-0143 | reverse complement strand
GTAGTCATTTTTATGACTCAATAAACCAGTAGCTAAATCAATACGAATAGAAACAAGCCCTTCAGGTGGTTCAATGGGGGCTTCTGGTGCGCCTTCAAGTGCTACGGCCATAAAGTCATTCCATGCAGGTTGTGCTGTTTTAGCTCCCGATTCAGCGCCTGATATTTGACCACTGTCGAGATTGTTGTTATACGTTGATCTACCTAAGGAGTTACCTGGATTATCAAAGCCGACCCAAAC
>NZ_JBEOPL010000152.1:0-240 GCF_040310065.1 Shewanella sp. TB7-MNA-CIBAN-0143 | reverse complement strand
ACCACAGATTGCTCACATAGCGGCCGGCGATGTCGATCGCCACGATGGTGACATTAAGAATCACGCCCATCTGCACGAAGGCCGACATCAGGCAGGCGAATCGGAAGTCCATCGACATGGGGCCGTCGACACCCAATGTCATCAACCAGTAGTAGGCGGCGATGGTCAGCACCGTGCCCACGACCGCCAGCAGGGTCCAGTACCAGGTGGCAGACACCTGGGAACCGATCACGCTCAGCA
>NZ_JBEOPL010000151.1:0-242 GCF_040310065.1 Shewanella sp. TB7-MNA-CIBAN-0143 | reverse complement strand
GCTATATTTACATTAACTTTATAAAACCAGCCTGTTGTTATAATTATATCCATTGCAATTTTGGCTATATAAACAGCAACACATACCGTTAGTGCTCTAATGATTACCGTACTAAGCATATTATTTGAAATTATTTACATTTTATTTCTTAGTAAAAATAACCCTCACTTACCTCACTATAAAACAACGCGTAAACTAGTGTTTTTAAATAATATAAATTAAATTAATTGTTTGTTATTTAC
>NZ_JBEOPL010000150.1:0-242 GCF_040310065.1 Shewanella sp. TB7-MNA-CIBAN-0143 | reverse complement strand
AGGCAGAACCCTTCGGGCAGCGCCTGTTTGGCATTGATGCTGCGTTACCGCCTATTTATGGGGAACAACTACACCACATAGGCTCTGCCTTGCCTAAATACCAAACAGACTGCTGCAAATTTAACCTTGAAAGATCAACAGACCCTCATAATAATAACAGATAGTCTTTGCATTTAGCCATCTATACATTTAAACTTCTTTTTTTGCGCCGATTTGGTCTTTGGCTTGCGGGCGCTGTTGGG
>NZ_JBEOPL010000149.1:0-243 GCF_040310065.1 Shewanella sp. TB7-MNA-CIBAN-0143 | reverse complement strand
GGGTAATACAACGACAAAGTGAGCATTTAAGAAGCCTGATTAATGATGTGCTTGATTTAAGTAAAATCGAAGCAAACAGGCTAGAACTTAACATTAGCTGTTTTGATATGGTGCGATTGATCAACGATGTTCATGCTATGTTTTCTCCACAAACTAAAGCGAAAGGCTTGTCACTGATATTAGAGAGTCAGTTAGGTGATACCTATTTTACGCGGCTAGATTTAACTCGAGTAAAACAAATAC
>NZ_JBEOPL010000148.1:0-243 GCF_040310065.1 Shewanella sp. TB7-MNA-CIBAN-0143 | reverse complement strand
GTTGATAACGATGCTTTGTACGGGCGCTATAAAGATCTTTTCCCGCATATATTAGAAGTGACCAACGAGAAGGTTGTTACCATGGAAAGAAGCGAAAGCAGTTATGAGCAGGCAGCTCAAATAAGTACAGCCCTTCAAGACATTGTTAAGCAGTTAACTACTCAAAATATAGAGCAAAACAAAAGTACTAAAGAGTTTATAGAGCAGCTACATGAACTTGACTGCGCTATTAAGCTACAACAA
>NZ_JBEOPL010000147.1:0-243 GCF_040310065.1 Shewanella sp. TB7-MNA-CIBAN-0143 | reverse complement strand
CGTAATCACATCAATAACAACGAATCGTCATTCATGCGCCTTTAGTTAGTACTATCAGCTTTCCAAATTGTTAAAGAACAATGCTAACCGGCTCGCGGCGCATTTCACTCTACTTCCGAAGAAGTTAACAAGTAATCTGTGTGAACACTCACATGCATCTCTGCACTTTAGGTATTGAGTTAGTCGTATAGGTAAGGAGGTGATCCAGCCCCAGGTTCCCCTAGGGCTACCTTGTTACGACTT
>NZ_JBEOPL010000146.1:0-244 GCF_040310065.1 Shewanella sp. TB7-MNA-CIBAN-0143 | reverse complement strand
TTGTTCACCAGTACTTGAAGTGCAATCGCTGTGTATTAATCACCAATGCCAGTCGTTTGATATAAAATAAAAACGGTCGCATATAAGCTAATTTCAGCGTTAACCTAAATACGGAATTAACGCTGAAATTACAACAACCAGCACTACGCAAATACCCGCTTTTATAATGTACTTCATGGGCATTGTTTTAAGCACCCAATATGCATAAATAAAGCGTACAAAATAACTCGCCGCAGTACCAAAC
>NZ_JBEOPL010000145.1:0-244 GCF_040310065.1 Shewanella sp. TB7-MNA-CIBAN-0143 | reverse complement strand
ATGTAACCGAAGCTAAGGATGGCAGTGAAGCTCTCGCTATTGCCAAGCAACAAGATTTTGATGCCGTGATCTCAGATGTAAACATGCCAATAATGGATGGAATTACATTAATACGAGAGCTGCGTACTTTACCGAGTTATAAATTTACACCATTACTAATGCTTACTACAGAGTCGGGCTTAGAAAAAAAGATAGAGGGTAAAGCTGCTGGTGCAACAGGCTGGATTGTAAAACCATTTAATCC
>NZ_JBEOPL010000144.1:0-244 GCF_040310065.1 Shewanella sp. TB7-MNA-CIBAN-0143 | reverse complement strand
AACCAGAACACCTGCATCAACCAGCGTCCGCTGGTGAGCAAGGGTGATCGGGTTCAGCGCAGCGACATTATGGCCGATGGTCCGTCCACCGACATGGGTGAGCTGGCGCTGGGTCAGAACATGCGTATCGCGTTCATGGCCTGGAACGGTTACAACTTCGAAGACTCCATCTGCCTGTCCGAGCGTGTTGTTCAGGAAGACCGCTTCACCACGATCCACATTCAGGAACTGACCTGTGTGGCAC
>NZ_JBEOPL010000143.1:0-244 GCF_040310065.1 Shewanella sp. TB7-MNA-CIBAN-0143 | reverse complement strand
ACGTATACCAGGGGTAATGATTGAGCGTGATGGCGGCGAAGGCGCATCGGTAAGTATTCGTGGTTTGTCGTCTGAGCTTACTTTTACTCAGCTTAACGGTAATTTTATTGCCTCGTCACCAGGCGAGCCTTCGCGTTCGTTTGATTACACGCTACTTCCTTCAGCCATGATAGCCAGTGTTGAGGTATATAAATCGCCCGAAGCGCGTTTAGATGAAGGTGGTGTAGGTGGCACAGTATTAATG
>NZ_JBEOPL010000141.1:0-245 GCF_040310065.1 Shewanella sp. TB7-MNA-CIBAN-0143 | reverse complement strand
AATATCATGTGTATTTAGGGATGTGTATTTGACAGAGTTAGGTCCAAAAGCAAAAGACTTTATAAACTCTTCAATTCAAGATAAATATGAAGACTCAAAAAGAAAGCTAAAGTTCTTAACAAATGAACAGTATCAAATTGACTTTGAGGAAACTGTTTTAAAGGGTATTGATTTTAAGCCAACAAGGAACATTGAAAAAGATTTACCAAATAATAAATACCTTCAAAATGCACACTACATCAAGG
>NZ_JBEOPL010000140.1:0-245 GCF_040310065.1 Shewanella sp. TB7-MNA-CIBAN-0143 | reverse complement strand
CCTGTTGGATGTCTTTCATTATGATTGGTGTACCTTTATAAGCAGATTGGTATGCAATACCGCCGCCCATAATACCTGCGCCTAATACAGCAGCTTGTTTAATTTCTACATCGCTGTGCTTAGCAAATTTACGTGCTTTACCTTTAATGTATTGATCCGCTAAAAAGATACCTGTTTGCGCGGCTGCTTCGTTGGTACGAGCAAGCTTTGCAAAGTTGGCATTTTCAATTGCCATTGCTTCTGCG
>NZ_JBEOPL010000139.1:0-245 GCF_040310065.1 Shewanella sp. TB7-MNA-CIBAN-0143 | reverse complement strand
GAATAAAGTGCCCTTGCATTTGCAGGCCTTCATCGTTTTCAAATAAAATATGAATTGAGGGAATATCTTCTTCTATAAGCTCACATATTTGTGCATCGAGTATTTTAAACTTGCTGTATAAGTGCATGCCATAACGATTGTCTTTAGGGCATTCTATGTAATACGGGTAATTTTTTTTAATGACTGATAATTTATTTTCCCACCAGCTATCGCTCTCAAGCGTAATAAGTAGGTCGGGTTGATGC
>NZ_JBEOPL010000138.1:0-247 GCF_040310065.1 Shewanella sp. TB7-MNA-CIBAN-0143 | reverse complement strand
GAGTTTAACCAGCTTATTGTTCCAGTTTACGATAAACTAAGATATAAAATGCAGTTTATGGATGTACTTCATAACTCTGAGGTAAAGGATAGGATTAAGAGTTTAATTATCGATAAAATAAAGCATAGAGAGCCATTCTGTTTTATAAGACTTAGTGATGGGGAAGGTTATATTTTCTCAAACACAGAGGGTTACATGAATATCGATGATATTAAAAATAGGGAACGTCATTGGTGGGGGTGTGAGC
>NZ_JBEOPL010000137.1:0-248 GCF_040310065.1 Shewanella sp. TB7-MNA-CIBAN-0143 | reverse complement strand
AGCTCACACACTATTTCCATTGTATTCCTCTTTTGTCCATCCAGATATTACCGAACACGCTAAGCATGATTTACTCACGGATTGCAGACATTCTGCAGAAGTACAGCTAGGTAAGGCGGCATCCAAAGTTAAAAGTCCTCACTACTTACGATATTGCCCGTTATGCATAGGGGCACAGGTAAAACAATATGGAGAGGCGTTTTGGGCAAGGCGATGGCAGCTTCCTGGCTTATCGGTTTGCGCCGAGC
>NZ_JBEOPL010000136.1:0-248 GCF_040310065.1 Shewanella sp. TB7-MNA-CIBAN-0143 | reverse complement strand
GAACAACGTAAAACAAGCGCAATTAAGCTTGTTGCTAAGTTACCAACAATCGCGGCAATGGCTTATAAAACAAATATCGGCCAACCGTTTGTATACCCACGTAACGATTTAAGCTACGCAGAAAACTTCTTACACATGATGTTCTCTGTACCTGCTGAAGAATATAAAGTTAATCCTGTTACTGCTAAGGCAATGGATAAAATCTTTATGCTTCATGCAGATCATGAACAAAATGCATCGACTTCAAC
>NZ_JBEOPL010000135.1:0-249 GCF_040310065.1 Shewanella sp. TB7-MNA-CIBAN-0143 | reverse complement strand
GGATAGTACACAAAGTTTACTGAAGCTTGTCTGAATTACATTTGTGTAAAAAGAGAAAAGCCGCAACAGCGGCTTTTTAACAATTATAGTGTTGGCTTTTAGCTTTTAAACCTGCGAAATAAAGTAAGAGGTACCAAAAAAATACTTAACCAAAATAATGAGCCAGAGTCATCGTCATCATTTTGAGCCTCATCACTATTAACATTTATAGTAACTGTTTGCTCTAATGATATATTGTCAGCACTATCC
>NZ_JBEOPL010000134.1:0-249 GCF_040310065.1 Shewanella sp. TB7-MNA-CIBAN-0143 | reverse complement strand
CCCCCATGCTCAGTGCTTTAAATAACATTATAACTGCAGTTAATGCAGCCCCTGCTACTCCAAGCATTAAAGCCGATGTATTGTCGTGGGCGTTTTTGCAAGAGCAAAGCATGCAATTCCTACATGTAGTAGTGCAAACCTTACCCACCCTATTTTTAGGGATTATTATAGTTGTAATAAGTTACATCCTTGCCAGGCCGTTATCACGCCTATTAATTAAACCTATTGAATATTTAACCGATAGTGCAC
>NZ_JBEOPL010000133.1:0-249 GCF_040310065.1 Shewanella sp. TB7-MNA-CIBAN-0143 | reverse complement strand
CCACACACAGCCAAAATAGCCGTTAGCCAAAATACGCCTGCAATGCCCCACGAAGCTGCCACTATAGGCCCTAATAACATCGCAAACGCAAAGCTCATGCCGATGCTCATGCCAATCACCGCCATAACTTTGGGGCGCTGTTCATCACGGCTTAAATCTGATGCAAACGCTAATAATGCGCTGGCTATAGCTCCCATGCCTTGTAACGCACGCCCTACCGTCACCATTTGAATAGACTCTGCCAAAGCG
>NZ_JBEOPL010000132.1:0-249 GCF_040310065.1 Shewanella sp. TB7-MNA-CIBAN-0143 | reverse complement strand
CATTAAACTCTATGGTTTGAGCTTCAACACATCTTTAGGTGAAACTGCGTTTGCCGGTGAGTTTACTTTTCGCGAAGATGAACCACTACAAATTGATGACGTAGAGCTACTTTACGCTGCAATGCCAGAGCAATTAGCAGTGGCAGGTTTACGCCCTGAATTTGCAGGTATTTCACAAATGAGCCAAGGCAATGCTGTCAGTGTTGTTGGCCCAGGCGAGCTAGCAAAAGGTTATATAGAGCGTAATAC
>NZ_JBEOPL010000131.1:0-249 GCF_040310065.1 Shewanella sp. TB7-MNA-CIBAN-0143 | reverse complement strand
CAACAAAGGCACTGCGGTTAAGAAACGTGAAGACGTTCACCGTATGGCTGAAGCGAATAAAGCATTCGCTCATTACCGTTGGTAATCTGCCCTTAACCTTTAAGAGGATTTTATGGCACGTACAACTCCACTTGAGCGCTATCGCAATATCGGTATTTGCGCTCACGTAGATGCAGGCAAAACCACCACAACAGAACGTATTCTGTTTTACACCGGTCTTTCTCATAAGATCGGTGAAACGCATGATGG
>NZ_JBEOPL010000129.1:0-251 GCF_040310065.1 Shewanella sp. TB7-MNA-CIBAN-0143 | reverse complement strand
GGATTACCCATTGCCGTTAAATAACCATTTAACCAGCTCGTCTCTACTGCACTTATACGCCATGGGCCTTGTTTAAATAACCACTGATTATTAAGCGCTATTGCCGTTACTGTATCCTCATCTGCAGGGGGTAATAACAAAGCATCGGGTAATATTTTATATACCGATAAATTATGCTCTGCAAATAGTGCTAGCCACGCCTCAAACCATTCGCGGTCGGTCATAGCAACACGAACAGCATGCTGCTCGCC
>NZ_JBEOPL010000128.1:0-251 GCF_040310065.1 Shewanella sp. TB7-MNA-CIBAN-0143 | reverse complement strand
GAACATGCGTTCAAATACCTACATATAGGTATAAACAATGATAAATAACATGTGATTTACTTAACAAAAAAACAAACCTTATTTGCTTATCAGTCACGCATCACAACTAAAAGAAATATGTGATAAACACCACATAAGTTGGATATAAATAGGGTTTGAACTTGTTATATAATGTTTGGTTTTAAATGTTAGAATGTTAGAATATCAGCTTAATACAATGGAAATTTAAGGTATTACTTTATGGCTTTTGC
>NZ_JBEOPL010000127.1:0-252 GCF_040310065.1 Shewanella sp. TB7-MNA-CIBAN-0143 | reverse complement strand
CGTTAACGACGCACGTATAATTACCGAACAGCAAGGTGCAAGTCCTGACAAATGGGCTGATGTAAAAAAACGCCTACCGCTATTAATTAAAAAGCGCTATTACCGTAAAACTCGCTACGGTTATGCCCGAGGCGATGTAGCTGTTAAATATGTCGATAATATTCGTCGCTATTACGATGCACTTGTTTGGCTAGATGAAAATGATGCTATTGCTGCAGAGCCTGAGCCAGAACCAATTACAGAGTTGAGCAC
>NZ_JBEOPL010000126.1:0-253 GCF_040310065.1 Shewanella sp. TB7-MNA-CIBAN-0143 | reverse complement strand
CGCTCGACCTGTTCGGCGATCCAGTGCTCGAGCCGGGCGAGCGCATGCCGGTGGCGGCGCACGATGAAGCGAGCGGGGAGGGCGATGCGGCAGCCGGTGTCGACGACGGTCGACAGGCCATGCTGGACGGGTTCAGTCCGCCAGCGGATGCGGCCGTGGCAACGCGTGCGGAAGCGGAGAGTGCGGCGGCGACGGTTGCGGCGGTCGAGGCCGTTTCGACGCCTGAAGGCGGGACGGCCGCGAACGTCTACAG
>NZ_JBEOPL010000125.1:0-254 GCF_040310065.1 Shewanella sp. TB7-MNA-CIBAN-0143 | reverse complement strand
ATCTAATGATGAGTTAGACTCAGCTGCGCTTGATGCGGGCGCCGTTGATTACTTAATTAAAACAGAAATGAGTTCGAGCCGATTTGCGCGTGCTATTCGTTATGCTTTAGCGCGTAAAGATGTAGAAGGTGAGCGAGTTGAACGCTTAAAAGCTGAAGCCGAAAATCGTTCAAAAGATCGATTTTTAGCTCATTTGAGCCATGAGTTACGTACCCCTCTATCGTCTATTTTAGGTTACACCGAACTGTTAATGC
>NZ_JBEOPL010000124.1:0-255 GCF_040310065.1 Shewanella sp. TB7-MNA-CIBAN-0143 | reverse complement strand
AAACACACTATACCTTTTGCGTTACTAGATTACCTAGAATTAGTAGATTGGAGTGGTCGTCAAATTTCTCCAAACAAAAAAGGATATATAAATAAAGCAATTCCTAAAGTGCTAGTTACTCTGAATATAGAAGAAGCACAATGGCTTGAATCGATTCAACGATTTAGGCATAAATATTCAAACTTTGCAGGGAGTAAACAACGATTAAAGCAGCAAGCCGCGAATAACGATGTTAAATGGTACAAAGGTGCAGGG
>NZ_JBEOPL010000123.1:0-256 GCF_040310065.1 Shewanella sp. TB7-MNA-CIBAN-0143 | reverse complement strand
ATTTTATTGGACGAAATAGAAAAAGCACACCCAGATGTGTTTAATATTTTGCTACAGGTTTTAGATGATGGACGTTTAAACGACGGTCAAGGACGCACGGTTGATTTTAAAAATACCGTTATCATCATGACCTCAAACTTAGGCTCAGATATAATTCAAGAGCAAGCGGGTAATAACGATTACGTTACTTTGAAAGAAAAAGTGATGAATGTTTTAATCAATGAGTTTAGACCTGAGTTTATTAACCGTATTGATG
>NZ_JBEOPL010000122.1:0-256 GCF_040310065.1 Shewanella sp. TB7-MNA-CIBAN-0143 | reverse complement strand
CTGATTTGCAAAGTGTTTGTAATCGTCTGACTGGATCTCTATTTTATAGTTATTATCGTCGAGTTTTGTTTGGTAATAATGTACTTTATTATCAAAGTCGTAGAGCTTTTCTGTTTTTGCTTGTTTGGCAAAAGCTGTGCCTACGCTTGCACAAGCTAGCAAAGCACCGCCAATAACTAAGCTAATGTTTAATCCTTGCATAAATAATTCCTTTAATTTGCGAACTTTATACCCATTAATACTATCAGTATTAAGC
>NZ_JBEOPL010000121.1:0-257 GCF_040310065.1 Shewanella sp. TB7-MNA-CIBAN-0143 | reverse complement strand
ATTATTAATAGCTAACGCTAAGCACCATGCGCTTGATTTACTTGAAACTGAGCTCAGTATTATTACCAAGCAGGCTAAGCAAGGGACATTAGCTGAAGCTGCGTTATTAGCACATGGTGAATTGTGGTCTGCAAGGTTACTAAGCGCTTACTTAGAACAGCTTAACGTTAGCGCTTGTGCCCATGACGCTAGGCAGTTATTTACGTTAGATACCGGACAGCTGCAGCATGCTAATAATCAGCAGCAGTGCTTAAAAG
>NZ_JBEOPL010000120.1:0-258 GCF_040310065.1 Shewanella sp. TB7-MNA-CIBAN-0143 | reverse complement strand
ATTATGCTTATTAGGCGTAGTTGCCGGATTAATTGCTGCATTTTTTATTATTTTATTTCGCTTAACCATTCTGTTTTTCCAAAGCTTATTTTTAGAAACACCTGACGACTTTACTACCCTACCAACACTTGAACGTGTACTAATGCCTTTAGTTGCTGCATTACTAATAGCCACGTTTGCTGCCTTTACTGGGTTTAAACATTACCGCTTGGGTATCCCCTTTGTTATACACAGAATTAAACGTCACTACGGGCAAAT
>NZ_JBEOPL010000119.1:0-260 GCF_040310065.1 Shewanella sp. TB7-MNA-CIBAN-0143 | reverse complement strand
GCCGTGAGCATTTTAATATTGAATTAACCGGCTCGCCCATGGTGCTTAATTTAGCCGGCGGTAAAACGGTTAAGCTTATATTTAAAAGTACCAATGCGCGTACGGCTCAGTCGGAGTCGGGCGACTTATATATAGATGAAGTGTTTTGGATACCGAACTATAAAACGTTGCGCGGTTTGGCGCAGGCCATGGCAACGCATAAGCATTTGCGTATTACCTACTTTAGTACGCCAAGTGTTACCAGCCATGAAGCCTACGAC
>NZ_JBEOPL010000118.1:0-261 GCF_040310065.1 Shewanella sp. TB7-MNA-CIBAN-0143 | reverse complement strand
CAATTAATGTGTATATGGTGGCTTTCAAAAAAATTCCTTCGCAACGAAAAATAACTATATTGTTTTAACTCACTCGCTAATTAACCAACCACGTTCAAGCCATTGATTAATTTTAGTAATTAAAAACCCAGCGATTTTCTCGCCTGGGAGTTCATTTAAACAGGATTGACATAACTGTGCAAAGGGTGTGTTTTGTTTTAATAAACTCAGTAAGCGGTATTCTTGTGCATCAACGCTTAAATATTGTGTACGCCTTTGAGC
>NZ_JBEOPL010000117.1:0-262 GCF_040310065.1 Shewanella sp. TB7-MNA-CIBAN-0143 | reverse complement strand
CTAGCTTATCTTGTAAGGCAAGTAAATCGCGTAGCGCTTCTTTTACAAAGTCGATAGATATAGGACGACCGGTAAAGTTAGCATTGGCAATTACACGATTAAGCGCACCTTCTAATTCGCGTACATTAGATCGTAATTTTTTAGCAATAAAAAAGGCGACTTCGTGCGGCAAGTTAATTTTACTCTGCTGCGCTTTTTTCATCAATATAGCAACGCGTGTTTCAAGCTCAGGAGGCTCAATTGCAATAGTTAAACCCCAACC
>NZ_JBEOPL010000116.1:0-263 GCF_040310065.1 Shewanella sp. TB7-MNA-CIBAN-0143 | reverse complement strand
CCATACAAGACTTCAATACGATCAATCTGATCCGCTGGAAGTAGATTTAAGGTTGCACCGCCCGCACTCAACGAGCTATAGCGTACGCCATCAATGAGCACTAAAACTTGTTTGCTATCATAACCGCGCATATAAAAATTTGAGGTAGTACCTGAGCCGCCATTAGTGTAATGACTGAAACCTGGCTGATGTTTCAAAATATCAAGTGCCGTCTGACCCTGATAACGTTGTAGCTCTTCACTATCAATGACCCGAGTTTGAGC
>NZ_JBEOPL010000115.1:0-264 GCF_040310065.1 Shewanella sp. TB7-MNA-CIBAN-0143 | reverse complement strand
CCAAAACCTTGGTTGAACTTTTGCGACTCAAGTACTTTATCAAGTAGTGCTTGAGGAATTGGCTCTCCAGTTTTGTAATGTTTAGCGTAGTTAGCAAGTACCGTTGGTTCAATCATCCAATCTTCGTGTGCTTGTGATGGAAATTCAACAAAGTCACGTGCTGTTGCAGTACCTGCTAGGCTTGGGTATTTAACGTCAGAGAATAAACCGTGTGCCGCATGACCAAACTCGTGGAACATAGTTGATACTTCGTCAAACGTCATG
>NZ_JBEOPL010000114.1:0-264 GCF_040310065.1 Shewanella sp. TB7-MNA-CIBAN-0143 | reverse complement strand
CCCTCTTGCAATGCAGGTTTTATTTGCGCAAGCGTGTCGCCAAAAGCATGGCTTGGCACAACAACAAGTACAATAGCACTGCTAGCAACGGCATGTTGTAAGTTAGCTTCAAGAGTAAGAGTATCTGGGAAAGGAGCATCAGGTAAGTAACGTTGATTTTTCCGCTCAGCTGCAAGCGTGGCAACGTCGTCGCTATTTCTTCCCCAAAGTGTCACCTGGTGACCATTTCGGGCTAAACAAATAGCAAGGGCGGTGCCGTAAGAC
>NZ_JBEOPL010000113.1:0-266 GCF_040310065.1 Shewanella sp. TB7-MNA-CIBAN-0143 | reverse complement strand
CCAATGTGCCTCTCGAATACCAAACTCGTTAAGTGTTGTAATGTATTTATCTGCGGCGTTAGCTACTTTTTGCTGTTCAATAACACCGTTTTCGTCGCGGGTAATATATACTTCAAGTGTGCCAGCACCATCAACAGAATGTTTATAACCTTGCTGAAAGTAGGCGTCTTGGCCGTCAAAAGCGTTGGCTTCAAACTGTGAGTACACCGATGATAAAAGAGTGTTTTTTTCAATAATAGCGTGGTTAATACTTACCACTGTATCTC
>NZ_JBEOPL010000112.1:0-266 GCF_040310065.1 Shewanella sp. TB7-MNA-CIBAN-0143 | reverse complement strand
CAGTAAAGGTGTTGAACTCGATTTAAGTACTTACATTACTGATGATACAAAGTTTAATTTATCTTACGCTTATATAGATGCCAGTACGGCAAACGACATAATAAATGCTGATTGGGGCGTGCCAATAAAAAAAGGCAGCCCATTAGTCAATGTGCCTAAAAATAACTTAAACCTAACACTTAGCCATCAAACAGCCTTGCTTGGTAAAGAGCTTGAGCTAGGGGCTAGTTATCAGTACACCAGTGAACGATTAGGCGATGCCGCCG
>NZ_JBEOPL010000111.1:0-266 GCF_040310065.1 Shewanella sp. TB7-MNA-CIBAN-0143 | reverse complement strand
CGCTAAGCGTTTGGACGAAAGATAGCAATAATCGGTTTCTGTGCAGGCAAGGAAATGGGTTGATGCCAATAGTGGCATTAATGATTAATGGCTAATGACCAGTGGACAGTGATTATTGATTATTGATTACTGATTACTGATCATGGCTACTTTATGCTGCTGGAGGCGAGTAGTTGTTAGTATTTTTGCTGCTTTATGGAATAGGTTTATGTTGTTTATCTACAGTAGGCGATAGTTTGGGAAGGACGTACGCCTCAGCTGTGCAG
>NZ_JBEOPL010000110.1:0-268 GCF_040310065.1 Shewanella sp. TB7-MNA-CIBAN-0143 | reverse complement strand
TTGCAGTATGGCAAAAAATGGAAGCCGCCAATGGTCGTAGCAACACCATAGCTACTTTGATGTCTACGCATCCAAACTCTGGGCAGCGTATCGCTAAAATTCAGGCGCTCTTACCTGAGGTTACACCCGTTTATCAAGCGGCTGCTAAAGCACCTACTAACGCAACTAGTGGTGCAACTACTGGGGTAACTACTAGAACCATTAAACGTAGATAACTCAGTAAATATCCTCAAAAGTAAATGTTATCAAAAAAGGTAAGTCAAAAGAC
>NZ_JBEOPL010000109.1:0-269 GCF_040310065.1 Shewanella sp. TB7-MNA-CIBAN-0143 | reverse complement strand
ATGTTCAACAGACCCTAATATTTCTTTGGTGGAACAACTATAGGATTAATTATGATTGATAAAAATGCTTAGGCTATTTGGGTAACCAAAATAGCTTTTACGCGAAATCACCCTTTAGAGCGTATCCTCATTTTAAAAATACTGATAAAAATGAGATGAATGGTAGTGTGTGTTAAACATTTAGTTGCTTACGTTTAGATTGAGGACATGCCTTAGTAATTATCCTTTCATATTCTGATTTCTGCTACAATTACGCCAAAATTCTATCC
>NZ_JBEOPL010000108.1:0-269 GCF_040310065.1 Shewanella sp. TB7-MNA-CIBAN-0143 | reverse complement strand
ATTTTGTAGCGCCAGTTAATGAGGCCAACAAAGCAACGTCATTTGTACCATATAGCCTTGCATTCGCTGCTTTATTTGCCGTAGGCATTGGGCTTTCATTTATTTTATAGTTAGGTAAGTTATGTCTTATTTATTAGATGCGCTAAAGCAGTCGCAGCAATCAGATATGAGTGCTGAGCAATACGACTTACAATCAGAGCAGTTAAAGCAACAGCAAGCACTTAAGCGTTATAGACGATTAGCGTTAGTATTTGGTACAAGCTTAGCTG
>NZ_JBEOPL010000107.1:0-269 GCF_040310065.1 Shewanella sp. TB7-MNA-CIBAN-0143 | reverse complement strand
ATGTAAAAGTACGCGAGCAACAAGCACGTAAAAAACCACGCTCTAAGCCTGTTACAATCCAGCGCGCACGCGATAACGCAGCAAAGCTTGATTGGGATAACTACACGCCACCAGTGCCTAAAAAGCTTGGCGTGATCGAGTTTAAAAACGTATCAATTGCTACTTTGCGTAAATACATAGATTGGACGCCATACTTTATGACGTGGTCAATCGCTGGTAAATACCCGCGCATAATGACCGACGAAGTAGTAGGCGAGCAAGCGCAAAGC
>NZ_JBEOPL010000106.1:0-270 GCF_040310065.1 Shewanella sp. TB7-MNA-CIBAN-0143 | reverse complement strand
CTTTAATACTGCGGGTTATTTCGAGAAGTAAACGGGCTCTATTTTGTAAACTTCCCCCCCATTTATCGTTGCGCTTATTGGTAAGTGGCGATAAAAACTGGGCAAGTAAATAGCCATGCGCTGCATGTATTTGTACGCCATTAAAACCGGCTTTTTCGGCTTGTAGTGCAGTTTGTGTAAAGCGGGTAATAACATCGTCAATGTCGGTTTGCGTCATTGCCTTTGGTACGCCAAATAAGTGCGAGTGCTTACCCATATTAAGTGCAACAC
>NZ_JBEOPL010000105.1:0-270 GCF_040310065.1 Shewanella sp. TB7-MNA-CIBAN-0143 | reverse complement strand
ACTACCAGTTACGTAGCTGGCAAAGTGTAATTGAATCGATAAACTAACCGCACCTAAGGCACCAAACAAAAAGCCACTTCCGCTACTCATTTGGTAAAATAAAATACAAAAGCAGGCAAATACAATCAGTACCATAAGCACCGGCAAGTGCGAAAATAACCCCTGCAATACAAGTACAACAAACGCACTAAACGCAGCACTGGCAAAAAACTGCCTAACCACAGATTTATTTAACGTTGGCACTAAACCTAATAGCAACATGGGGTAAAC
>NZ_JBEOPL010000104.1:0-271 GCF_040310065.1 Shewanella sp. TB7-MNA-CIBAN-0143 | reverse complement strand
ACAACAGCCTGTCGTTCTCGCCTGTATTCGTTTACGAATTTGCCGGTCAGTCGGTCAAACCGTACGTTGAAGCGGGTATCGGCGTGGCGTTCTTCTCCAACACCGAATATGAGAGCAACAAGCTGGGCGGGTCCTTCCAGTTCGAAGACCGCATCGGTGTCGGCCTGCGCTTCAACGGCGGCCACGAAGTCGGCATCCGCGCCACGCACTACTCCAACGCCGGCCTTTCCAGCGACAACGATGGTGTAGAAAGCTACGCGCTGCATTACAC
>NZ_JBEOPL010000103.1:0-271 GCF_040310065.1 Shewanella sp. TB7-MNA-CIBAN-0143 | reverse complement strand
GTCTCAACAGCTTGAGCTAATTTATCGCGGTAAGCTTGCTCTTGAGCAGGTGTAAATTTACTTTTTTCGATTGTGCCTGCCCCGCCATGAATCGCAATGGCAAACGGCGTGCTCGCACTCAATGCAGATGAGCTCACACTCATTAAACTACCGCAAAGCAGTCCTAGTAATAGTGATTTTTTCATTGTGCGTTCTTTTGTTAGTTAAGATTAAAACTAATGTGAATGGTTACGTGGGGTTTTTCAAGTGAACTGAGTTTAATGGCATAAAA
>NZ_JBEOPL010000102.1:0-272 GCF_040310065.1 Shewanella sp. TB7-MNA-CIBAN-0143 | reverse complement strand
CCATTAAGGTAGGTAATATCGCAAGTGTTAGTGGAACTTTGATTTCTAAAGTAGTCCCTACGCCCATTTCTGATTTTATGTTAACCGAGCCATTGAGCTGAGTGATTTTTGTTTTAACCACATCCATACCAACACCACGGCCAGAAATATCTGAGATTTCTTCTTTGGTTGAAAATCCAGGTGCAAAAATAAGGTTATAAGCTTCAGTATCAGAAAGACGACTCGCTTGGTCGTGATCAAGCACCCCTTTACTAATCGCAATCTTTTTAAGC
>NZ_JBEOPL010000101.1:0-272 GCF_040310065.1 Shewanella sp. TB7-MNA-CIBAN-0143 | reverse complement strand
CAATCACTTGGTTAGCTCGACCAGTCCAGCAGGGCAAACAGAACAAGGATGGGAGTTTGAGATGATAAATCGTCTTAAGCGCGACCCGTCGAAATTCACAAAGCGTCCAATACGTGATTACTTAGACTGTTGAGGTCGAGAGATAGCCAAGATAAAATATAAATTACTGTGAATTGGAGTAATTATCTTGCCAATTGTTGAAAATATTTTTGATGGCATCGTAGTTGAATGGGATAGCAAAAAAGCTGAATTAGTTATTAAAGAACATGGCG
>NZ_JBEOPL010000100.1:0-272 GCF_040310065.1 Shewanella sp. TB7-MNA-CIBAN-0143 | reverse complement strand
ATGCAAAGGTATGTAATGAAAAACAGCCATGACATTATTGTCTTTTAAAAAATTAATCAATTCAGTTCTTAATTTAATACTTTTCACTTTTATATAAAACATATGACCATTATGAATGCAATCTTTAGGAACTATTGGTAAATCTATAGCTTCGATGCAAGATAACTCATCAGAATAATAATTCCACGCATTTAACCTTTCAGATAAAATATTTTCGGCGTGTTCTAATTGCGCGAAAAGATAAGCCGCTTGAATATCAGAAGGTAAATAAG
>NZ_JBEOPL010000099.1:0-273 GCF_040310065.1 Shewanella sp. TB7-MNA-CIBAN-0143 | reverse complement strand
CATTAATAGCGCTGCAACATTAACTTATCTCTTAAGTGGCTAATTTAAGCTAGTAGCCCACCTGGTTTTTAGCAACAAATAGCTGATTTACCAGCTACCACTAAGTCTTTTATTTAAAAGCGTTTAAATAATAAGCATATGAACGAATGGCGCTAGCATTTACCTTTAGATGTCTTTATCATTACGCATGCCAAAGCATTGATATCGCGAGTTGATGTGGCGGCAACAAATGTGCTCTCGTGGTGAAATGGATATCACGTGGCCCTCCGGAGG
>NZ_JBEOPL010000098.1:0-273 GCF_040310065.1 Shewanella sp. TB7-MNA-CIBAN-0143 | reverse complement strand
CGGTATACCAAGCCACTTATTTTGCCAAGATAAACAACCGGCCATGGGGGCATCTCACAATGTACAAGGGGCGATATATCCGCATTTACAAGCAAAAAATTCGCCACACAGTGAACTATTTGCCCATAGTTTTTTATACGCAAAGCGGCTTTACAATCAATTACTCAACAATGGCTTTTTATTTGATCACCAGTGGTGTGGTGTGCTGCAACATGCAGTAAAAAAACCATTGGCAGAGCGTCATCAAAATCTCGCTGATAAACAACTGTGGCC
>NZ_JBEOPL010000097.1:0-274 GCF_040310065.1 Shewanella sp. TB7-MNA-CIBAN-0143 | reverse complement strand
ACATTTAATAAACAAAAAACCCAGTTTTTACTGGGTTTTTTGTTGCCTATAAAAATGGCAAAAAAATGGCCCGCTATTATTTAGCAGGCCAGTTTTATTTAACTTAGTAGTGTAATTAACGTTTTACGCTGGCGTTAAATTGCTCTCTTAATCAAAGCGAATCTTCTTGTCTTTAACCGATACTTTAACTGTACCGCCATCAACAAGTTCACCAAACAGTATTTCATTAGCTAATTGCTTTTTAAGCTCTTCTTGAATAACACGTGCCATTGGT
>NZ_JBEOPL010000096.1:0-274 GCF_040310065.1 Shewanella sp. TB7-MNA-CIBAN-0143 | reverse complement strand
CCCTAAATGACGGCAAAAATTAGGAATATCGCGAGTGGTGGCTGGATCAGTGGCGAGGATCTCAATCACCTCGCCCGCATCAGCCTTACGGATGGTTCGATGCAGCATCATCACTGGCTCAGGGCAAATAAGCCCTTGGGTATCTAGATAATGTTGAATCGTGCTATCAGATATTGAAGTAGTCATAGTCGTCGTTTTAAATTAATAAAGTATGGTTAAAAAAGTTCTTTGCTAGCTATTGCTTAGCGTTATTTTCTGTTCAGCTGTTTTACAC
>NZ_JBEOPL010000095.1:0-274 GCF_040310065.1 Shewanella sp. TB7-MNA-CIBAN-0143 | reverse complement strand
CTATATACATGTACGAGTGCACCAGCTTGGTTTAAATGTTGTACCGTAAACGAAATACCGTATTTAACCGGCGTCATCGCAAGGCCTTTTTTTATAATAGGTGACGATACGTTAAATGCTTTAATAGCCTCTTTACGTGCCCAGTAATCACCCGACACCTCAAGCTGAGCAATCATATCTTTTAAAATATGTTGCTCTACGGTTTGATGGTACGGCGTGGTATCGCGGCCTTTTTTATATAAATTGAGTTTTCTAATTTCAAGCGGATCTTTAC
>NZ_JBEOPL010000094.1:0-274 GCF_040310065.1 Shewanella sp. TB7-MNA-CIBAN-0143 | reverse complement strand
TGCAATTACCTCGGCACTTAAGTTACTCGCGTTCGCTTTCACCCAGCAAAGCAGTGTTTTTTTATAAAACACCAGAGTCTGATTTTGAACCGCTACAAATAGAACAAAATAAACTAGTTGGGCAAAAATCAGGATTTGGCGATGCGTATCAAAAGCAAAATGTGGCTAAAAATTTAGCGCCACAAGATCTTGCTTTTGGAAACCCTCAAACAATTGATGTGTGCTACGTGCCTCCAACAGTAAAAGAGCTATTTTGTCGTTTTTCACTCAGGGT
>NZ_JBEOPL010000093.1:0-275 GCF_040310065.1 Shewanella sp. TB7-MNA-CIBAN-0143 | reverse complement strand
CTCCAACAATAATCACTATTATCAGTACTAACTGAACGGCCATCTTTCGCTTCAACTTCAAACTCTTCGTAGTTAAATTCTTCAACTGGTTTTGACGCTGCACCATAAGGTAAACGCGAAAGGAAACGCGGCATAGTAAGTGATACAAAGCGTGAATCATCGCTGTCTCTAAATGAACGCCATTTAGTGTATTCTAGTGATTCAAACACTTTTTCTAAATCACGTGGCTTAGTTAATTCTTCCCAATTATCAAAGCCAAATAACGACGGTGATGA
>NZ_JBEOPL010000092.1:0-276 GCF_040310065.1 Shewanella sp. TB7-MNA-CIBAN-0143 | reverse complement strand
AGTTTATATGGCGAGCTGTGCTGCGTGTCACCAACCAACTGGTTTAGGCCTGCCAGGTGTTTTTCCTGCACTTAAAGGTAGCCCAATAGTGGTAGGTGATATCAAAGGTCATATCGATATTTTACTTTATGGTAAACCAGGTACAGCGATGCAGTCTTTTGCAAAGCAATTATCTATTAAGCAGATAGCAGCCGTTATTACTTATAAGCGTAACGCATGGGGTAATGACACCGGAGAGGTAATTCAACCAAGCGAAATACAAGCGGCACTGGATGC
>NZ_JBEOPL010000091.1:0-276 GCF_040310065.1 Shewanella sp. TB7-MNA-CIBAN-0143 | reverse complement strand
CAGATGAAACAGCTAGTTTTATAATCAAATCAGGCTTTGCTGGTACTTAAATAAGCGCTACTGTTACACTGATACTATTCATATTGTTTAATTTAAAGGTGCATATATGGCAATACGTTCTTATAAAGGAATAACTCCTGCGTTTAATGATTCTGTTTATATAGACGAGTCGTCTGTATTAGTCGGTGATATCACTATAGGTGATGATAGCAGTGTATGGCCGTTAGTTGCTGCCCGTGGTGATGTTAACCATATTCGTATTGGTCAGCGTACTAA
>NZ_JBEOPL010000090.1:0-276 GCF_040310065.1 Shewanella sp. TB7-MNA-CIBAN-0143 | reverse complement strand
CCTTAATCGTGAGCAACCTTACTTAACCACTCGCATGGAAAACTGGCACCGTGGCGTAGTGACGCTTAAGTTTTTAGTTAATGAGCTATCGAGTAAATACCCAGCGTATGATTTTACAAAGCTCACCTTATTTGGGCATTCTAATGGCGGGGATATTTCCGCATTATATGGCTCTATTTATCCAAACGAAGTTAGCACTATTATTACGCTCGATCATCGCCGCATGTTGATCCCGCGCAATAAAAGCATTCGCGTACTTACTCTACGGGGTAGTGA
>NZ_JBEOPL010000089.1:0-276 GCF_040310065.1 Shewanella sp. TB7-MNA-CIBAN-0143 | reverse complement strand
CGGGCGTACAGGTCTAAAACAACGGCTAGGTAACACCAGCCGCCTTTAATGCGAATATAAGTGACATCGCCCGTCCAGACTTGGTTGGGCGCCGTTGGGCTAAATCTGCGTTTTAAAAGGTTGTCATGGGTTTTATGTTCCTGATCAGCGTGCTTGTATTTGTGGGTCTTGAGCTGGCAACTGACCAGTTTCATTTGCTTCATAATCTTGGCAGCTAAGTAACGCGTTAGCCTAATACTGTGCTCATTCCACAGGATGGCGACAATGGTGCGAGCC
>NZ_JBEOPL010000088.1:0-276 GCF_040310065.1 Shewanella sp. TB7-MNA-CIBAN-0143 | reverse complement strand
GTGCGCGTGGGAGGAGTCGAACCTCCGACCGCCTGGTTCGTAGCCAGGTACTCTATCCAGCTGAGCTACACGCGCATTCATGTTTAACACTTTAATAGATAATGGTGCGGATGGGAGGAGTCGAACCTCCGACCGCCTGGTTCGTAGCCAGGTACTCTATCCAGCTGAGCTACATCCGCATCGTATATCTATTGTAAGAAATGGCGGAGAAGGAGGGATTCGAACCCTCGATGGGATTTAAAGCCCATACTCCCTTAGCAGGGGAGCGCCTTCGGC
>NZ_JBEOPL010000087.1:0-277 GCF_040310065.1 Shewanella sp. TB7-MNA-CIBAN-0143 | reverse complement strand
ATGCTGCTGAGCCCGGTGCTCGTGTGGGTCTACAACGCCGTCGCGAAGGGCGGCCGCGACCTGCCGGTCGCGGCGAAGTACGCGCTCGGTTTCGGCGCGGTCGCCGCCGGCTACCTGGTGTTCACGATCAGCGGCCGCTACGCGGTCGACGGCCGCGTGTCGTCGTGGTTCATGGTGTGGGGCTACGGCCTGTACTCGCTCGGCGAGCTGCTGGTGAGCGGCCTCGGCCTCGCGATGATCGCCCGCTACGTGCCGGCGCGCATGAGCGGCTTCATGA
>NZ_JBEOPL010000086.1:0-277 GCF_040310065.1 Shewanella sp. TB7-MNA-CIBAN-0143 | reverse complement strand
CAATCAAAAAACTATAACTAATTTAAGATTTTCCGTTGGATTAGATCCTTTAACGCTAAATCCGCAAAATGAAATAGAGCTGCTTACTGAATTAACAGAAAATAATTCTACGTTTCGACACCAAGATGCATTTTATCAAGCAGGTCTATATGCTTTACAGCACCAACAATCAAAAAAACACACATGTTTAGTTGCCCAGAAAAGTCTTGTATCAGATCGCACTGTTGAATTGGGCGATGACTGGAAGCACAATAAACTTTGCACAACTAAAGATGTC
>NZ_JBEOPL010000085.1:0-277 GCF_040310065.1 Shewanella sp. TB7-MNA-CIBAN-0143 | reverse complement strand
AGAATCGAACTGGGGACCTCATCCTTACCAAGGATGCGCTCTACCAACTGAGCCATATCAGCAAAAGCTACTACTTGCAGCTTATTAGGCGCCTGGAAATGACCTGCTCACACATGGGCATATTCGACAAACTGCTGCCATGTTTTGGCCAATAACAAACTCTACACTATAAATTGCAGACGTAAAAAAGCCCGCTATATAATAGCGGGCTGTTTCGCGACTCTCTCAAGTCAATTAGGCGCCTGGAAATGACCTACTCTCGCATGGGGAGACCCCA
>NZ_JBEOPL010000084.1:0-279 GCF_040310065.1 Shewanella sp. TB7-MNA-CIBAN-0143 | reverse complement strand
AGGTAGTACTGGTGTAACGGCTTTTAGTGAGCCGTCTTCAAGCCATTCCCACTCGTAACCAAGTTCGGTTAATTTATTATGTGCTTCGTCTTTGGTTTCTACACTTAGCGTACTTTTCCAGCTTCGGCCTTGGCCTGATGTTGCGTCGTCAGCGGCTGGCATATAGGTGGTATATTTTAGGCCTTTGTGTTCAAAGTCATGGGCAAGCTTGCTGTCGTATTCTTTTAATGCACTAAATAATTTATCTGATCGGCAAAGAGGTGTTGCACCGCCTTCTTC
>NZ_JBEOPL010000083.1:0-280 GCF_040310065.1 Shewanella sp. TB7-MNA-CIBAN-0143 | reverse complement strand
GCGTCAGTTTTAGCGCTTACAGCTTGTAATCAAGAAGCAAAAAAAGAACAAGCTGAAGTTAAATTAGACACTGTAGAACAGCAACAAGCATACGGTATTGGTGCATCTGTAGGTAACTTTTTAAATAAAGACTTAGCAGACAAAACAGAAATTGGTATTGAACTAGACCAAGCACTTCTAATCCGTGGTTTTGAAGATGCACTTGCTGGTAATGCAAAAATTGACGAAGAAAAAATTCGCGAAGTATTAACTGAACTAGATACATCAGTACGTACTAAGC
>NZ_JBEOPL010000082.1:0-281 GCF_040310065.1 Shewanella sp. TB7-MNA-CIBAN-0143 | reverse complement strand
AATCTGTGTGGACATTCACAGGTATTGAGTTATTCGAAATTGTCTTCTGTTCTTCGGAATGTTGGCAATCAAAAAATTACAACTCAATGCAACGATGAGTGTTCATAGTAATATGTACAAAGACTTTGTCAGCTTCGGTTGATAAAGCAATCAGAATTCATTGAGCCGAAAGCTTCGGGTTTCAAAAGAACTTTAATTGAAGAGTTTGATCATGGCTCAGATTGAACGCTGGCGGCAGGCCTAACACATGCAAGTCGAGCGGTAACACAAGGGAGCTTGCT
>NZ_JBEOPL010000081.1:0-282 GCF_040310065.1 Shewanella sp. TB7-MNA-CIBAN-0143 | reverse complement strand
GCGACATTAGCTCAGTTGGTAGAGCGATACCTTGCCAAGGTATAGGTCATCAGTTCGAACCTGATATGTCGCTCCAATTTTCTACATAATTTTGTATGCAACATTAGCTCAGTTGCGCTTTTAGAAAATGCGATACCTTGCCAAGGTATAGGTCATCAGTTCGAACCCCTCTTTATTTATAAAGAAGGTCGCTCCAATTTTCTATATGATTTTGATAGTACGCGACATTAGCTCAGTTGGTAGAGCGATACCTTGCCAAGGTATAGGTCATCAGTTCGAACC
>NZ_JBEOPL010000080.1:0-283 GCF_040310065.1 Shewanella sp. TB7-MNA-CIBAN-0143 | reverse complement strand
CCCCACCGTTGGCCAGTGACGCCCTTGCCATTCAGATTATCTTCCCCTTAGTCAGGGTGATAAGGCATCTTTCAGCCTATCGGGTTTGCCAGCTTCGCTGGGCAAACAATAAACGGGCAATTAAACACTGCCCGTTTATTTTGTTGAGTATTTATAATAAATAATCGCCTACCTCCTCCCTCGCACTTTGCTAACTAAGTTGATAGCATTAAAAAATGATGTAAGGAATATATCGTTATGACAAATCAACATAAACACACTTTGGTTGTTGAAGGGGGTGCAA
>NZ_JBEOPL010000079.1:0-287 GCF_040310065.1 Shewanella sp. TB7-MNA-CIBAN-0143 | reverse complement strand
ACTGAACAGTCTGTATCTCAAATCGCAGTAATGCCGCCGGTTGCTAAAAAAGTACCATATGAAATGTCTATTCATGGCGACACTCGTATCGATGATTATTACTGGATGCGCGATGATGAGCGAAAAGATCCTGAGGTACTTAGTTACCTTGAGGCTGAAAATGCTTATACAGATGCAATGCTTGCGCATACAAAAACGTTACAAACTAGGTTATTTGAAGAGCTAAAAGGGCGAATTCAAAAAGACGATGATTCAGTGCCAGTTAAAAACGGTGACTATTATTATTC
>NZ_JBEOPL010000078.1:0-290 GCF_040310065.1 Shewanella sp. TB7-MNA-CIBAN-0143 | reverse complement strand
GAGTAGGACTTGAACCTACGACCTTCGGGTTATGAGCCCGACGAGCTACCAACTGCTCCATCCCGCGTCCGATAAACACTATCAATTATTTTCATTCTATTGATTAAAGAAATGGTTGTGGGAGTAGGACTTGATAAAAACTACGACCTTCAACTCTTTATTGATAAAAATCTGAGCCAGACGAGCTACCAACTGCTCCATCCCGCGTCCGATAAACGCTATCAATTATTTTAATTCTATTGACTAAAGAAATGGTTGCGGGAGTAGGACTTGAACCTACGACCTTCGGG
>NZ_JBEOPL010000077.1:0-291 GCF_040310065.1 Shewanella sp. TB7-MNA-CIBAN-0143 | reverse complement strand
ATAGTGAACTTAGTTAGATCTGCAGAGTTTAATGGTTACCCTGTTTTATCAAAGGGTGGTGAGTTAATAGAATATATATTAAAGGGTAATGAGCAGATTGTTTATCAATCTCTTCATAATCATAGTCGTGTAGTTGTTATGCGGTTTGAATTGAAGTTCCCTGTGGGGTATATGGGAAGTACTGAAGTCATATCGAAGTTCTTTGATTCTCTTCGCTATCGGATTAACTCTGATTTAGCAAAGAAGACTGAAATAAGATGTCGTACGATTAACAGCCAAATTGGGTATGTA
>NZ_JBEOPL010000076.1:0-302 GCF_040310065.1 Shewanella sp. TB7-MNA-CIBAN-0143 | reverse complement strand
ACCACCTTTGATGAAGACGGTGATTTACTGACGGTTGACTTTACCCCAGGCAGCAATGACGACGGTTACTACGCGTTAGTGAACGGCGAAGTGGTATTAACCCAAGCGGGTGCTGACTTGGTTAACAACGGCGGCACGCTGCCGGCGGTTAATTTAACCGTCTCTGATGGCAGCTTAACTGGCCAAGACAGTGACACTCCGGTGATCACTGCAATGAATGATGACTTCACTGATAACAATGAAACGCGCACCCTTGCAGAAGACAGCCCTGAAGTGACCGGTAATGTGATTGACGGCACCAG
>NZ_JBEOPL010000075.1:0-313 GCF_040310065.1 Shewanella sp. TB7-MNA-CIBAN-0143 | reverse complement strand
AACAGGGGTTCGAATCCCCTATGGGATACCATATTTAAGATGGTTGAACATGATTCGAAACTATTGTTTTAGAAAAAATGTTTGATGATCTATATAGCACTGGTGTTTAGCCTACAGACACCGATGAGTATTCACTCGATACAGAGTATAACGTATCAAATGTGTCCCATTCGTCTAGAAATAGCGCTTAGGACATCGCCCACTTTGGTTTATAAAGAGTCGGCGGTAACAGGGGTTCGAATCCTTAGGGTTTTGTTCTTCATTATAGGTAACTAGCACTGGTGTTTAGCCTACAGACACCAATGAGTATTCA
>NZ_JBEOPL010000074.1:0-321 GCF_040310065.1 Shewanella sp. TB7-MNA-CIBAN-0143 | reverse complement strand
ATTTACACATATAAAAATATTAAGATAAACATTTACCAAAAAAAAAAAACAAATCATAGAATTGATACATTATATAAATAAATAAATATAGATAACCAAATTATCAATTTAACAAATGTAGTATCTTTAGTTCTCATAAAAGATAACGAAGAGGAAGAGGTTCGCTACATTGAAATAAATTTTTTAGGCGATATTAGCCCTCAAAGATTTTCTTTCGGAAAGGAAGCACTTGTAAGTGTCTGGGAAACTTTACAAAAAGAGCTGAATATAATTTCAATTAGATAACTATGGCAATTTATCATCTATCGACTAAGCCAGTAT
>NZ_JBEOPL010000073.1:0-325 GCF_040310065.1 Shewanella sp. TB7-MNA-CIBAN-0143 | reverse complement strand
ACAATAAACGTGAATATTCTCATCGATAATACGGTCTAACTTTCATCCATCAATATCGGCAGATGCGGTTATTAGGTCCTAAGGTGTCACTTGCCGTTTATTGTTGTCATGACGCAACTCTCTAGGGTTTATGTTGAATTGATAACACCAAAGTGTGTTGGTACTCATTATTATTAGCTCGATTATATTATTGGCCAAACGTGATATATCTACTTTTGGGCAGCATAGAGCACAAATGCAAGTTCGTTATCAAAATCGATAATATGCTTGCCCATCTGACCAGGGGTAAAATATGAATTTAGTTATCCATGATTGTGGGTAAGTC
>NZ_JBEOPL010000072.1:0-328 GCF_040310065.1 Shewanella sp. TB7-MNA-CIBAN-0143 | reverse complement strand
CCCTTTCACGGCGGTAACAGGGGTTCGAATCCCCTATGGGATACCATATTTAAGATGGTTGAACATGATTCGAAACTGTTGTTTTAGAAAAAGTGTTTGATGATCTATATAGCACTGGTGTTTAGCCTACAGACACTAATGAGTATTCACTCGATACAGAGTATAACGTATCAAATGTGTCCCATTCGTCTAGAAATAGCGCTTAGGACATTGCCCACTTTGGTTTATAAAGAGTCGGCGGTAACAGGGGCTCGAATCCTTAGGGTTTTGTTCTTCATTATAGGTAACTAGCACTGGTGTTTAGCCTACAGACACCAATGAGTATTCA
>NZ_JBEOPL010000071.1:0-357 GCF_040310065.1 Shewanella sp. TB7-MNA-CIBAN-0143 | reverse complement strand
AGCGCAGAACCCAGAACCCCGAGTCCAGTACTCCGCATCCTGAACCCCCGAATCCAGAACCTCGATGTTGCACCACCTGCACGTCATCCTCGAATGCTTTAATCGGGGATCCAGGTGTTGCTTAGATTTTAGAGCGCAGAACCCAGAACCCCGAGTCCAGTACTCCGCATCCTGAACCCCCGAATCCAGAACCTCGATGTTGCACCACCCGCACGTCATCCTCGAATGCTTTAATCGGGGATCCAGGAGTTGCTTAGATTTTAGAACCCAGAACCCCAGAACCCCAGAACCTAGATGTTGCACCACCCGCACGTCATCCTCGAATGCTTTAATCGGGGATCCAGGTGTTGCTTAGAT
>NZ_JBEOPL010000070.1:0-401 GCF_040310065.1 Shewanella sp. TB7-MNA-CIBAN-0143 | reverse complement strand
TTGGGGATATAGATACGCTTGAGTGGTTTGGCTTGATATGCCTTCCTGCTCAATTGATTTACTGCTTTCATGCGGCGGGTATCTGTATTCCAGATAACACCGTCTATTCCAGGCGTTTTACTGCCTTTATTTTGTGATACACGCTTAACAGCAAGAAGTTTTGCTGAACGCGAGTGAGTCAGTATCCACTGCAACGCTTTCGCTTTACCGTGTTTCCCTTCTCGTGTTGCCTTTGCAATACGCATCTGAAGCTTTAATACAGGCGGTTCAACGGATTTCCAGTCTATTGACTGCCATTGAGCGCTGTCAGGAGAGGCACTAATTTCTGTTGAAATCATCATTTGCGTTTCTCCTTGAATAAAGTTCTTCAAATTATCTTGCAACGGGAGACCAGTCGGAAG
>NZ_JBEOPL010000069.1:0-448 GCF_040310065.1 Shewanella sp. TB7-MNA-CIBAN-0143 | reverse complement strand
CAGATGAACCTAGGAGCCTGAATAAAGTAGCGGCTCTGACAATGTAATGAAGATTGGTTATAGACCAATCGGGATCTAAATCGTGAGAGAACGATCCTCCTGATAACCACAAATTGGGTGAGTGCTAGGTAGTCAGTATGATGAACATAAGTGAATCCGCGCAAGGTGCGTTATGTGATGAAACAGCGGAAGTGGTTAATACGCTGTAGCCAAAAGGCATGAGAGTTGGAAAGAGATTGCCCCATGCTCTTTCGTGATCGTTAAGCTCTTCGCACTATAGCGGGCATCTAACCTGACATTGCGCGACATACGGAACACGGTAAGCCTATATCGCTCCCTTTGGGAAAGCTGATTTGGCCGATAGCGATGTGGGTATAGGAGGTTGGAAAAAGCAAAGGCTGCATTGTAACGATGCAGATACAGACTTGTGTCTGGTCACGAAAGTGAG
>NZ_JBEOPL010000068.1:0-461 GCF_040310065.1 Shewanella sp. TB7-MNA-CIBAN-0143 | reverse complement strand
GCAACAAATAGCGCGAGAAGTTCGTATTAAAAATGCTAAGCAGGAGCAAATATAATGAACCCAAGACGTAAAAAACGCCTTTTAGTTATTGTTGCAGTGCTGTTTGGCATTGGTGCCTCAATAGGCTTGGTACTGTATGCATTACAAGAAAACATTAATTTATTTTATACCCCAAGTGAGCTTGTTGACGGTAAAGGCCCCAATAAAGAAAAACCACAAATAGGCCAAAAGCTACGCATTGGTGGCATGGTTGTACCAGGCACGGTTGAGCGTAATGAACAGAGCTTACAAGTAAGCTTTAAGCTAATTGATACAGGTCCATTAGTGACCGTGCGTTATCAAGGCATATTGCCAGACTTGTTTCGTGAGGGGCAAGGCATTGTAGCGCAGGGCGTATTAATCGAACCTAATGTTATTGAAGCATTTGAAGTGCTTGCAAAGCATGACGAAGAATATATGCC
>NZ_JBEOPL010000067.1:0-474 GCF_040310065.1 Shewanella sp. TB7-MNA-CIBAN-0143 | reverse complement strand
AGCAAGTTGATAACGCACAGCAACAAACATTCTAATAATAATAAGCGCAAACTATCTTGCATCCTTGCCGCTTTATCGCTCTACCGTTAGTAGTCAAGAAGACAGCTAACACAACAGTTCAGGCGTTATTGGGTCCCCAGACTCTATTAATCTAATAACGTCATTTTTATTAAGGTGTTTTACAGATCTAAATATCAAAACCGTTTTGGCAAGGATGTTTGACCGTGTTAACAACTCGTCCCCCAGCAAGTTGATAACGCACAGCAACAAACATTCTAATAATAATAAGCGCAAACTATCTTGCATCCTTGCCGCTTTATCGCTCTACCGTTAGCCGTTAAGGAAGGCAGCTAACACAACAGTTCAGGCGTTATTGGGTCCCCAGACTCTATAATCCAATAACGTCATTTTTATTAAGGTGTTTTACGGATCTAAATATCAAAACCGTTTTGGCAAGGATGTTTGACCATGTTA
>NZ_JBEOPL010000066.1:0-490 GCF_040310065.1 Shewanella sp. TB7-MNA-CIBAN-0143 | reverse complement strand
GCCGGTGTCGGTACCTTTAGCCTGGACAGTGATGGCGTTTACACCTTTACCCCTGCCAGCAATTACAATGGCGCGGTGCCGGTTGTCACGTACACCTTAACCGATGGCTCTGGCGCCAATGACACCTCAACATTGAGCTTAACGGTCACGCCAGTGAACGATGATTTCACTGATAACAATGAAACCCGCACCCTTGCAGAAGACAGCCCTGAAGTGACCGGTAATGTGATTGACGGCACCAGTGTGGATGGCCCGATTACCGTCACCACCTTTACTGTCGCGGGCGATGCAACCGTGCATACCGCTGATGGAACCGATGTGGTGATTGCCGGTGTCGGTACCTTTAGCCTGGACAGTGATGGCGTTTACACCTTTACCCCTGCCAGCAATTACAATGGCGCGGTGCCGGTTGTCACGTACACCTTAACCGATGGCTCTGGCGCCAATGACACCTCAACATTGAGCTTAACGGTCACGCCGGTGAACGATG
>NZ_JBEOPL010000065.1:0-497 GCF_040310065.1 Shewanella sp. TB7-MNA-CIBAN-0143 | reverse complement strand
GGTATCCCATGCATGATAGACAGAGCACAACAAGCGCTCCACCTTCTTGCATTAGAGCCTATATCGGAGACGCTTGCCGACCCTAACAGCTATGGATTTAGACCCAATCGTAGCACTGCTGACGCAGTCGATCAGTGCTTCAAATGCTTGGTTCAAAAGAAATCAGCGCAATGGGTTCTTGAGGGAGACATCAAATCCTGCTTCGACAAAATCGGGCATCAATGGCTAATTGATAACATCGCCATCGATAAACGTATGTTGGAACAATGGTTAAAGTCTGGTTTTATGAACAAAGGGCTGTTTTATCGTACTGATGAGGGCACGCCACAAGGAGGAGTTATATCCCCCACCTTGATGCTAATGACTCTTGCTGGACTTGAGCAGCGCATAAAGTCTACAGCACTCAAAAAGGGTGCCAGAGCCAACTTTATTGGATACGCCGACGATTTCGTCGTCACCTGCGCTTCAAAGGAAGTGCTCGAGAACGATATCAAACC
>NZ_JBEOPL010000064.1:0-510 GCF_040310065.1 Shewanella sp. TB7-MNA-CIBAN-0143 | reverse complement strand
GGATACGCCGACGATTTCGTCGTCACCTGCGCTTCAAAGGAAGTGCTCGAGAACGATATCAAACCGTTGATCGCTGATTTCTTAGCGGAAAGAGGCTTAACACTCTCCGAAGAGAAAACGCATATTACCCACATCAGCAATGGTTTTGACTTCTTAGGGTTCAATCATAGGAAGTACAAAGGAAAATTACTCATTAAACCGAGTAAATCCAACACGCTGTTGTTCTTGAGTAACCTGCGCGAACTCATCAAAAAGCACGCAACCATCCCTGTTAACGACCTTATCAAACTGATAAATCCGAAACTAAGGGGGTGGGCGAATTATTATCGTCATTGTGTTGCTAAACAAGTATTCGGGTATGTTGGGCACAAACTATTCTATTCGTTATGGCACTGGGCAGTAAGGCGTCACCCAACAAAGTCTAAGACTTGGGTAGCCCTTAAATACTTCATCAACCGAAAAGGCCAATGGCAATTTCACGGTTGGCAGAAGGTCAAGGATATGGATTGC
>NZ_JBEOPL010000063.1:0-550 GCF_040310065.1 Shewanella sp. TB7-MNA-CIBAN-0143 | reverse complement strand
GTTACAACAAGAGTGTAATGTTGGCGCGATAAACCAGGTCTGATTTTATAACGTATATCTGGCCTAGAACAAAATGGACCTATTTAGCTGTGGTAATAAATTTATATGTGAGACATTGGTAAGTTGCCTGTTGTGAAAGACAAAATCCCCATTTGATTTGAGCCAATATGAAAGCCATGAAAGTGTCAAATAGGACAGAATATCAGCCGAAGACATAAATGCTGGCAACATGCAGTAATGAATTCATTTTTGGTAAACTTTAAAACAAAATCGATACCTAAGTATGACTACTATTGTAGCTTAATGAGTCTGTAGACGATGTATATGCACAAAAACCAAAGGCCTGCAGAGTTGATGTTTTAAGGAGTGAACTAGATTGATGAATTAACTCCCGGCATGATACAAATTTTGGATACAAAAAGGCCCGCTATAAATAGCGGGCTGTTTCGCGACTATTGCAAGTCCATCAGGCCCCTGGAAATGACCTACTCTTTTATCCCCGAAGGGGACGCATGGGCATATTCGACAAACTGCTGTCATGTTTTGGCCA
>NZ_JBEOPL010000062.1:0-552 GCF_040310065.1 Shewanella sp. TB7-MNA-CIBAN-0143 | reverse complement strand
TAGCACTGGTGTTTAGCCTACAGACACCAATGAGTATTCACTCGATACAGAGTATAACGTATCAAATGTGTCCCATTCGTCTAGAGGCCTAGGACACCGCCCTTTCACGGCGGTAACAGGGGTTCGAATCCCCTATGGGATACCATATTTAAGATGGTTGAACATGATTCGAAACTATTGTTTTAGAAAAAGTGTTTAATAATCTATATAGCACTGGTGTTTAGCCTACAGACACCAATGAGTATTCACTCGATACAGAGTATAACGTATCAAATGTGTCCCATTCGTCTAGAGGCCTAGGACACCGCCCTTTCACGGCGGTAACAGGGGTTCGAATCCCCTATGGGATACCATATTTAAGATGGTTGAACATGATTCGAAAGAGTTCTTTGATTATCTATATAGCATTGGTGTTTAGCCTACAGACACCAATGAGTATTCACTCGATGCAGAGTATAACGTATCAAATGTGTCCCATTCGTCTAGAGGCCTAGGACACCGCCCTTTCACGGCGGTAACAGGGGTTCGAATCCCCTATGGGATACCATATTT
>NZ_JBEOPL010000061.1:0-558 GCF_040310065.1 Shewanella sp. TB7-MNA-CIBAN-0143 | reverse complement strand
GAACCGCTCCCACTGCTTGTACGTATACGGTTTCAGGTTCTATTTCACTCCCCTCACAGGGGTTCTTTTCGCCTTTCCCTCACGGTACTGGTTCACTATCGGTCAGTCAGGAGTATTTAGCCTTGGAGGATGGTCCCCCCATATTCAAACAGGATGTCACGTGTCCCGCCTTACTCGTTTTCATCTATGGTTAGTTTTCATGTACGGGGCTATCACCCTGTGCCGCTGTGCTTTCCAACACATTCCACTAACACCCCATAGACTTAAGGGCTAATCCCCGTTCGCTCGCCGCTACTAGGGGAATCTCGGTTGATTTCTTTTCCTCCGGGTACTTAGATGTTTCAGTTCCCCGGGTTTGCCTCACTACACTATGTATTCATGTAGTGATAACAGCTTATGCTGCTGGGTTTCCCCATTCGGATATCGTTAGCTCAAATGCTTATTACTAGCTCGCCAACGCTTTTCGCAAGTTATTACGTCCTTCATCGCCTCTGACTGCCAAGGCATCCACCGTATACGCTTGGTCACTTAACCATACAACCCAAATGAGTTTCACTT
>NZ_JBEOPL010000060.1:0-598 GCF_040310065.1 Shewanella sp. TB7-MNA-CIBAN-0143 | reverse complement strand
TAACCGTCGTCATTGCTGCCTGGGGTAAAGTCAACCGTCAGTAAATCACCGTCTTCATCAAAGGTGGTGTAGGTTGCGGCCACAGCGCCATCGACGGCGCTGTTTTCAGTAAAGTCATTGGCGACCACATCAATGGTCGGCGCATCGTTGGTCGGCGCAATACCCGGCGTGTCACTGTCTTGACCGGTTAAGCTGCCATCCGAGACGGTCAAATCCACCGGCGGCAAGGTGCCACCGTTGTTGACGAGATCCGCACCGGCTTGGGTTAATACCACTTCGCCGTTGACTAACGCATAGTAACCGTCGTCATTGCTGCCTGGGGTGAAGTCCACGGTCAGTGCATCACCGTCTTCATCAAAGGTGGTGTAGGTTGCGGCCACATCGCCATCGACGGCGCTGTTTTCAGTAAAGTCATTGGCGACCACATCAATGGTCGGCGCATCGTTGGTCGGCGCAATACCCGGCGTGTCACTGTCTTGACCGGTTAAGCTGCCATCCGAGACGGTTAAATCCACTGGTGGCAGGGTGCCACCGTTGTTGACGAGATCCGCACCGGCTTGGGTTAATATCACTTCGCCGTTGACTAACGCATAGTAAC
>NZ_JBEOPL010000059.1:0-625 GCF_040310065.1 Shewanella sp. TB7-MNA-CIBAN-0143 | reverse complement strand
GAGACCGTGACTGCGTACCTTTTGTATAATGGGTCAGCGACTTACATTTTGTAGCGAGGTTAAGCGAATAGCGGAGCCGTAGGGAAACCGAGTGTTAACTGCGCGTTTAGTTGCAAGGTGTAGACCCGAAACCGAGTGATCTAGCCATGGGCAGGTTGAAGGTTGAGTAACATCAACTGGAGGACCGAACCGACTTATGTTGAAAAATGAGCGGATGACTTGTGGCTGGGGGTGAAAGGCCAATCAAACTCGGAGATATCTGGTTCTCCTCGAAAGCTATTTAGGTAGCGCCTCGAGCGAATACCATTGGGGGTAGAGCACTGTTAAGGCTAGGGGGTCATCCCGACTTACCAACCCTTTGCAAACTCCGAATACCAATGAGTACTACTCGGGAGACAGACAGCGGGTGCTAACGTCCGTTGTCAAAAGGGAAACAACCCAGACCGTCAGCTAAGGTCCCAAAGTGTATGTTAAGTGGGAAACGATGTGGGAAGGCTTAGACAGCTAGGATGTTGGCTTAGAAGCAGCCATCATTTAAAGAAAGCGTAATAGCTCACTAGTCGAGTCGGCCTGCGCGGAAGATTTAACGGGGCTAAACATACCACCGAAGCTACGGGTGCATTTC
>NZ_JBEOPL010000058.1:0-831 GCF_040310065.1 Shewanella sp. TB7-MNA-CIBAN-0143 | reverse complement strand
GGTCGGCGCAATACCCGGCGTGTCACTGTCTTGACCGGTTAAGCTGCCATCCGAGACGGTCAAATCCACCGGCGGCAGTGTGCCGCCATTGTTAATCAAGTCAGCACCCGCTTGGGTTAATACCACTTCGCCGTTAACCAACGCGTAGTAACCGTCGTCATTGCTGCCTGGGGTAAAGTCAACCGTCAGTAAATCACCGTCTTCATCAAAGGTGGTGTAGGTTGCAGCCACATCGCCATCAACGGCGCTGTTTTCAGTAAAGTCATTGGCGACCACATCAATGGTAGGCGCATCGTTGGCTGGCGTTACTTCAATGGTTAATGTTGCTGTTTCACCAGTGTTAGTCGTGTAAGTAATAACAGGAACGGTACCGTTCCAGTTTTCATTCGGAGTGAAGGTATAAGAGCCATCTTCATTGATGATCAGTACACCGCCCTCAAGTGTGACTTCTGTGCCGGCAGGATAGGTTTGGCCGTCAACTTCAAATGTCACCACGCTTAAATCTGAATCAACATCACCGTCGTTATCTAATACGTTACCCGTTGCTACACTGTCTTCAGCAACAGTATTGGTGTCGTTGACCAAAACGGACGCATCATCAACTGGGGTGATTTCAATAGTTAATGTAGCGGTAACACCAGTATTGGTGGTGTAGGTAATAACAGGAACGGTACCGTTCCAATTTTCATTCGGAGTGAAGGTATAAGAGCCATCTTCATTGATGATCAGTACACCGCCATCTAGTGTGACTTCAGTGCCGGCAGGATAGGTTTGGCCGTCAACTTCAAATGTCACCACGCTTAAATCTGAATCAACATCACCGTCGTTATC
>NZ_JBEOPL010000057.1:0-959 GCF_040310065.1 Shewanella sp. TB7-MNA-CIBAN-0143 | reverse complement strand
TTCATCGCCTCTGACTGCCAAGGCATCCACCGTATACGCTTGGTCACTTAACCATACAACCCAAATGAGTTTCACTTGCGTGAACATCTGGGCCATATCATGACCAGCTGGTTTTTACTTGTCTCACCTCCGACCAGGAAGTGGACTCGCCTTAGTTTTTAGAATATTCAAGACACTTAAACAGTGTTTTGAGAACTCAAGTGTTAATGCTTTCGCATTAACGTTTTTCGCACTAACGTAATCACATCAATAACAACGAATCGTCATTCATGCGCCTTTAGTTAGTACTATCAGCTTTCCAAATTGTTAAAGAGCGGGCTTAAAAAAGCCAAAGATAAAATTTCGTTTATCTTTGGCATCTCTAACCTATGCATATGCTTATCGTCATGATAAGTGTAAATGGTGGAGCTATGCGGGATCGAACCGCAGACCTCCTGCGTGCAAGGCAGGCGCTCTCCCAGCTGAGCTATAGCCCCATTTACATGCAGTTGAGATAAATATCAAGTATCCAATCATAAGATTGGCGAAGCCAAATCGAATTTTAACAAGTTAATTCAATGCGACGTTTAGTTGACTAAACGAGTATTTAATTAACGCAGATAAAATGAAGATTTGGTGGGTCAGAGTGGACTTGAACCACCGACCTCACCCTTATCAGGGGTGCGCTCTAACCAGCTGAGCTACAGACCCATTCTTTTTGGTCTTTTAAACCCTTACTCTGCGTTACTTTCTTCGTTTCTCAGTCATGTGCTAAAAGCACACTCCCTGCGAGACTTATCAAGTGCCTTGATTAAGAATCAAAATCCTCAAAAATACCTTTCGATATCTTTCTCTTTCTTCTATCAAGTAATCTGTGTGAACACTCACATGCATCTCTGCACTTTTAGGTATTGAGTTAGTCGTATAGGTAAGGAGGTGATCCAGCCCCAGGTTCCCCTAGGGCTACCTTGTTACGACTT
>NZ_JBEOPL010000056.1:0-1200 GCF_040310065.1 Shewanella sp. TB7-MNA-CIBAN-0143 | reverse complement strand
GGTAATCCCCCCTAAAAATAGTAGATTTCAAAAGTAGAATTTTCTCGTAATATATACGCAGGGAGATTCTGCATGAAAACATCAAAATTTAGCGACAGCCAAATCCTAGCAATCCTTAAACAAGCCGAAGCTGGCACCCCAGTTCCGGGGCTTTGCCGTGAGCATGGCATGAGCTCTGCGACCTTCTACAAATGGCGCGCCAAATTCGGTGGCATGGACGCTTCTATGATGGCGCGATTGAAGGAGTTAGAGGCTGAGAATTCACGACTAAAAAAAATGTATGCCGAAGAGCGACTCAAAGCTGAAATACTCAAAGAGGCCATCGAAAAAAAGTGGTAAAGCCGTCGCGGCGGCGGGAGCTGGCGCAAAAGGCGGTGCAAGATAAAGCCATTTCGATCGCATTTGCGTGTGTCTTGTTTGGACTCAGTGAGAGCTGTTATCGCTATCAGGCAAAACTCAGTGATGAAAACGCTGCAATAGCCGACTGGTTACAGCAACTGACATCAACCCATCGGAGTTGGGGGTTTGGGCTATGTTATTACTTTTTACGTAACGTGAAACGCTACCGATGGAACCATAAGCGGGTGTATAGGATTTACCGAGAATTGTAGCTAAATCTACGAATTAAGCCGAGGAAACGCTTGAAGCGTGATAAACCGGACGCATTGGCGGTGCCAGAGGCAATCAATGAATGTTGGTCCATGGACTTTATGCACGACCAACTGGAAGATGGTCGCAGCATTAGGTTATTGAACGTGATTGATGATTACAACCGTGAAGGCTTGGCGATAGAAGTCGACTTCTCCTTACCTGCGGAGCGTGTGGTGAGAACATTGGATCAAATCATCGAATGGCGTGGAAAACCAAAACAGATACGCAGTGATAATGGTCCAGAGTATATAAGTGCGATACTGGCTGCCTGGGCTGAAAAACACAATGTAGAACTGAAATTTATTCAGCCTGGCAATCCACAGCAGAATGCCTATGTAGAACGCTATAATCGGACTGTGCGATACGAATGGCTGAGCCAATATCTTTGGAATAGTATTGCCGAGGTACAGGAACATGCGACACAATGGCTATGGTTTTATAACAATGAAAGACCCAATACAGCAATTGGTGGTGTCCCACCAAAGCAAAAACTGGCACTAGTGGCCTAAGTCTCTACTTTTGACCTCAGCTAAAAATGGGGAGATTACC
>NZ_JBEOPL010000054.1:0-1644 GCF_040310065.1 Shewanella sp. TB7-MNA-CIBAN-0143 | reverse complement strand
ACGGCGTTTTTCAAGACAGTTGTCGCCTAAATTGTTAAGCAGCTTCTTTGTGTTGCTCTGGATTTAACTCCACAGCGCCTATTGGCTGCCAGTTTCGCTCTTCTTTTGACCATCGCTCTGGATGTTCATTTCTTTTTGTCTGATACAACGCTTTTCGCTTCGCCAGTATTCCCACATCAAGACCATCATGCCTCTGGTTTGGTGTCACAAACTTAATCCTGCTATGGCGATGCTCGTTGTTGTACCAATAAACAAATTCATTGACCCATTTACGCGCGGCTTCTAACGACTTAAACCCTTCACTAGGCCAACGTGGATGATACTTTACCGTTCTAAATAGCGATTCTGAGTATGGATTATCATTGCTCACCCTTGGACGGCTTCGTGAGGTCACAACGCCTAAATCGTACATCTTAGCTCGCATCGTCAGGCTCTTCATGGGCGCGCCATTATCTGAGTGCAACACAACGTTTTTCTTTAAGCATTTCTCTGACCAGACCGTACGCTCTAGTAGTGCTGCAGCTTGCTCACCTGTTTCACTGTCGTGAACTTCCCAACCGACGATTTTTCGACTGTAAATATCTTCTATCATGTACAGATAATAGTGCTTTCCTATCACCGTTGTAGGCAGGTAACTGATATCCCAACTCCACACTTCGTTCGCTTTTTTAGCCGTATAACTGGTTGGCTTTTGATGAACATTTCTCGGCTTAGCTTTGCCTCGGTGGTGCAACATGTTTTCTGCATGCAAGATACGGTAAAAACTCGACTCAGAAGCAATATACTCACCTCTGTCGGCGAGTATAGGTACAATTTGGCTTGGTGGTAATGAAGCAAACTCTTCACGGTTACACACATCAATCACGCCTTGTCTTTCAGCCTGACTCAGTTTATTCCCAGGCTCTGGCCGCGTAACTGTAGGCCTTTTATCTGCGCCAATCTCACCGTCTATTCGCCAACGCTGTAAGGTTCTTGTTGATAATCCAATCACGTCACAGGCCTTATCTTGCCTCGCACCTGATGCTACTGCGGTGATGACCCATTGCGCGTATTTCTGCCTATCGGTCAGCGAAATCAGTCTTCCTCTTTTTCTTTCCAATAGGCATCGAACTTTTTTCCGAGGACGAGTAAAGCTGCCGCTTCTGCTAACGCTTTATCCTTTCTACGTAACTCTCGCTCGAGCTCGTTAATGCGTTTTTTATCGGTCTTCTCCTCAGGTGTTATCTTGGCTTTTCTCGTGAGTGTTGTGCTTGGATTGCCGGCAATACAAGCTTGCTTCCATTCGTTAACTTGCTCAGGGTATAACCCTTTAGCTCGGCAATATTCACTTAACTCAACTGCCGACAAAGAGGCGGTTTCCAATACCACTGAAAACTTTTCCTCACTTGACCACTTATCTGATGAACTGACTTTTGACACGTTTAACCCTGAGGTATTAAATTGCTTTTGCCAACTATACAGGGTTGAAAGCTTAATGCCTTCTTGCTCTGCAAACTGACGAACCGACAAATCACTTTGACTAAGCTTGTTTAATATCGCTTCTTTAAATTGAACTGAATGCCTTTGATAATTCACTTGCTTTAACTTACCGCGCCCTGTTTATTTGTAAATTAATTGAGGCGACAACTATCCTGACACAGGGGG
>NZ_JBEOPL010000053.1:0-1671 GCF_040310065.1 Shewanella sp. TB7-MNA-CIBAN-0143 | reverse complement strand
CGGTGTTTTTCAAGGTAGTTGGCACTCTTTACTTAAATTTTAAGCTGCATTTCTTGTTTCTGTTTCAGACTTCTTATCTGGGTTCAGTGTGACTTCACCTACAGCGTCACAATTCCTTATACCGTTTGGCCAGCGTTTAGGATTTCTTGACCTCGCTTCCTCTAGCACTATCTTACGCTTAGATAAAATAGTCCTGTCTTGCATCGCATGACGCTCACTCGGTGACACAAAGTTGAGCTTGCTGTGTTTATGCTTAGTATTGTACCAAGTCACAAATACTTCGACCCATTCTCGTGCTTCGGTGATGCTTTTAAAGCCAGAGCTGGGCCATTCTGGCCGATACTTTAATGTTCTAAACAGCGACTCGGAGTAAGGGTTATCGTTACTGACACTCGGGCGGCTTAATGACGCGGTAACGCCCAACTCTTCAAGCTTGGCTTTCATTGTTAACGACTTCATCGGAGCACCATTATCTGAGTGCAATACCAGTGGCTTCTTAAAGCATTGCTCACGCAGCATATTGCGTTGCATTAACTCGGCCGCTAGCTCACCACATTCACGTTCATGGACTTCATAACCCACAACCTTACGGCTATAAATATCCTCAAACATATATAGATAATAAAAGCGTCCTTTGATGACCGAAGCTAAATAAGTGATATCCCAAGACCACACTTTGTTCGGCCCATCTGCAACATAAGCATCTGGTTTACTTCTTTTTGTTATGCTTTGGCTTCGTCCACGTCGATTTAATTGAGCATTGGCTTTTAACACTCGGTAAAAACTCGACTCTGAAGCGATATAGACCCCTTCATCAAGCAGCGTCGGCACGATTTGTGAGGGAGGTAGACTCGCAAACCTTGCCTCATTCGAGGTTGCCAGTATCAGCTTTTCCTCGTCATCACTAAGCTTGTTGGCTGGCTCCTGTCTTACCGCCGAGGGCCTTAAATCAGCTTGTACTTTTCCTGCTCGATACCAGCGCCGATACGTCCGCTTACTTAGCTCTGCTTCAGCGCAAGCCTTGTAAAGACGTGCACCGTGGGCATACGCTTCTTGTATTAAATTCACCAATGTTATGCGCTTAGGCAAAGGCGTTAACTCTCCTCGTTGTCGTCCTCCCAAAGCGCATTGAGCTTTTTTCTAAGCACCAGTAAAGCCGCTGTTTCTGCTAACGCCTTCTCTTTGTAGCGTAGCTCTCGTTGCAGGGATTTGATTTCTGCTTTGTCTGATTTGGCTTGCTGCTTAATCGTTTTGGCTTGAACTTCACTTGTCGTAAAGCCCCCTAAACAATCTTGTTTCCACTGCTGAACTTGTTCTCGAAACAAACCATTTTCTCGGCAATATTGGCTTACTTCAGCTTCAGACATTGGCGCTGTTTCAATGAGAACGGCAAACTTAGCTTCGGCCGACCAATCATTACTGGTCAATTTTTTACCTGGCACTGGGCGACCCTCTTTTTTAGCTTTATCGCGCCAATGATACAGGGTTTGGTAGGCGATCCCTTCACTACGTGCCACTTCCATGACGGTCATATTGTGGGGAGGCAATAACTTCTTTAAAACTGCTTCTTTACGTTCAGATGAATATCGTGCCATTGAGCTCTCATTGACCGCCCCCTCTATTTAATTATTGGATGATTTTAAGGGGTGACAACAATCCTGACACAGGGGG
>NZ_JBEOPL010000052.1:0-1778 GCF_040310065.1 Shewanella sp. TB7-MNA-CIBAN-0143 | reverse complement strand
ATTCTAATACTAAGTCGTATCAGTAAAACCCATCTGGGTTGTATGGTTAAGCCTCACGGGTCATTAGTACAAGTTAGCTCAACGCCTCACAACGCTTACACACCTTGCCTATCAACGTAGTAGTCTCCTACGGCCCTTTAGAGAGCTTAAAGCTCTAGGGATGACTCATCTTAGGGCTCGCTTCCCGCTTAGATGCTTTCAGCGGTTATCGATTCCGAACGTAGCTACCGGGCAATGCCATTGGCATGACAACCCGAACACCAGCGGTTCGTCCACTCCGGTCCTCTCGTACTAGGAGCAGCTCCCTTCAATCATCCAACGCCCACGGCAGATAGGGACCGAACTGTCTCACGACGTTCTGAACCCAGCTCGCGTACCACTTTAAATGGCGAACAGCCATACCCTTGGGACCGACTTCAGCCCCAGGATGTGATGAGCCGACATCGAGGTGCCAAACACCGCCGTCGATATGAACTCTTGGGCGGTATCAGCCTGTTATCCCCGGAGTACCTTTTATCCGTTGAGCGATGGCCCTTCCATTCAGAACCACCGGATCACTATGACCTACTTTCGTACCTGCTCGACGTGTATGTCTCGCAGTTAAGCTGGCTTATGCCATTGCACTAACCGTACGATGTCCGACCGTACTTAGCCAACCTTCGTGCTCCTCCGTTACTCTTTGGGAGGAGACCGCCCCAGTCAAACTACCCACCAGGCACTGTCCTCAACCCCGATAAGGGGCCAGAGTTAGAACATCAAAACTACAAGGGTGGTATTTCAAGATTGACTCCACTCAGACTAGCGTCCAAGCTTCAAAGTCTCCCACCTATCCTACACATGTAGGTTCAATGTTCAGTGCCAAGCTATAGTAAAGGTTCACGGGGTCTTTCCGTCTAGCCGCGGGTATACGGCATCTTCACCGCAATTTCAACTTCACTGAGTCTCGGCTGGAGACAGCGTGGCCATCATTACGCCATTCGTGCAGGTCGGAACTTACCCGACAAGGAATTTCGCTACCTTAGGACCGTTATAGTTACGGCCGCCGTTTACCGGGGCTTCGATCATGAGCTTCTCCGAAGATAACCCAATCAATTAACCTTCCGGCACCGGGCAGGCGTCACACCGTATACGTCATCTTGCGATTTTGCACAGTGCTGTGTTTTTGATAAACAGTTGCAGCCACCTGGTATCTGCGACTCCCGTCAGCTTAGAGAGCAAGTCTCATCACCAACAAGAGCGTACCTTCTCCCGAAGTTACGGTACCATTTTGCCTAGTTCCTTCAGCCGAGTTCTCTCAAGCGCCTTGGTATTCTCTACCCGACCACCTGTGTCGGTTTGGGGTACGATTCCCGCTAACCTGAAGCTTAGAAGATTTTCCTGGAAGCATGGCATCAACTACTTCATCACCTTAGTGACTCGTCATCAGCTCTCAGCCTGTACATTAAAGTACGATTTCCCGGATTTGCCTAAGAAATCAACCTACCACCTTAAACGCGGACTACCAACGCCGCGCTAGCCTAGCCTTCTCCGTCTCTCCATCGCAGTTAGCGGAAGTACAGAAATATTAATCTGTTTCCCATCGATTACGCCTTTCGGCCTCACCTTAGGGGTCGACTCACCCTGCCCCGATTAACGTTGGACAGGAACCCTTGGTCTTCCGGCGAGGGAGTTTTTCACTCCCTTTATCGTTACTCATGTCAGCATTCGCACTTCTGATACGTCCAGTGTGGGTTACCCCTTCACCTTCAACCGCTTACAGAACGCTCCTCTACCGCGCA
>NZ_JBEOPL010000051.1:0-1973 GCF_040310065.1 Shewanella sp. TB7-MNA-CIBAN-0143 | reverse complement strand
ATGAATCCGATGATGAATCCGATGATGAATCCGATGATGAATCCGATGATGAATCCGATGATGAATCCGATGATGAAAAAGACTACTCAGAACTTGATTGTATTATTCAATCAGTAATGACTGATATTAATTATAAAGCTTATGGTGGTGTGTACACATCTAAACTAGGAGAAGCTATTAATCTTATAGTTAAATTACATCCAATTGAATTAATGGCGCTTAATGAGTGTGTTGAGCAGATATTGTCTTTGCGAGAATCAAAAGTTGTCTCAACTTGAGACAACTTTACATATCAATTCCATTGTTTAACTAATGAGAGTGCACATCATGTCTATATACGATATGAATGTGCGTTAATAATACAACAGCAATTTTAATGGCAATAGCAGATGAGTTGAATATAGAAGAGCTAAACGATACTAAAGTATATTTCCTCTTTTATATGATGCTCAACTAGGCAGCTCTATAGATTGTGAACAGGAGTTCGATTTTTTAAAAGGAATCGATACTTAATAATAAATTGTTGTGTAAACATGTGGTTTTCTAACTGCGAGCTCGCAGCTGGAAAGCCTGCTTACACTTAAATGTCAGATTAATATACAATTGTATAGGTATTAGAGTATGAGTAGTTCTAAGCTATCTAAGAGTAAATCTAAGTCGCATACCAATGGTTTTAAGCAATCATCATTCTTTAAAAAAGTAGTGCCGAGTAAAATTTTTAATATATCAAAAACAGATAAATACCCTTTAGTTCAGCCAGAACTTAATCGTGAAATGGCTATTTTAACTAATCCTAGAACATTAAAGTATAAAACAAAAGTTAATAAAATATTAAAGTTATTAAGAAAAAGCCATGTAGTCAAGTATCAACAAAAATTAATGGCTGATCACATTAAGAATGTTTGTGCCGAAAATGTTGATATTGACTACATACGTATAGGCCTATCTTTGACATCAACAGATATAAATAAGTTGTTAAATGAGAGTAGTGGTTTAGCCTGTGTAAAAACATCAGAAAGAAGCGCTAGATTAATAGCAAAGAAAGTTAACGTTGGTAATGTTAATAAAGGGTTTAAGACTGGTGATACAAAGCCGTTCTTTACATCCAGATTTAAGTTTTTTGCAGACAATGATAGTTATAGGAACATTGATGTTTTTATCGCTAATCCCGAATATGAGCGTAATAATGGCCGAGATTTAGTTTATAACTGTGAAATTGAGTTTATTCCTACACGGTTAAGTCTCTCGCTTATTTCTTTTATGTTGTATCAGTTTAAGTCGGTATTAGGCCGTCGATATGAGCAGTTATTCAAGCATGCTTTGTTATTGGAACTACATACTGGATATATCATGCATGGCGTATCTCAATTATTCGCTTTTATGATGACAAATAACAATAAAGTTAAAAAGAGTCTTTGCTACCCATTTAATAGTCATTGGGCGACAGAAACCACCTATATAGGTGATAGATATAGCCATCATCTTATTGGCTATGATAAAACTCTCAAAGAGAATAAGAAGTTCGTAGAACGTGCCATTAAAGGACTTGTTGGCTCATTTGAACGAGTCGCTGGCGAGCTAGAAGGCATCTATGAGTGGTTCCTTTCACAAAGATGTAATTTCAGACTTGAGTCACGCCAAAACTTTAGCAAATCACCTATTGCTCTGCTGAATATGCCATCGGTTGAATCATTACTCGCAACCGTTCAGTTATTAAAACCTCAATACCTCGACGATCTCACCGATAAACAGTTAAAACGGTTAGTAAAAGATAAATCGATACAGCCGTTAGCTAAAATATTGGATAAGAAGTTTAGGAAAGTTAATGATAACAAACTCTATTTCTCTTTTGATAAGGCTCAGCTTGATGCTGCATTCAATTGTCGCCTAAATACTCTCGGTGTTTTTCAAGGTAGTTGGCACTCTTTACTTAAATTTTAAGCTGCATTTCTTGTTTCTGTTTCAGACTTCTT
>NZ_JBEOPL010000050.1:0-2136 GCF_040310065.1 Shewanella sp. TB7-MNA-CIBAN-0143 | reverse complement strand
GGCAGCGGCTGGCGTCATATAATTGTTATAACTATGACCACGTTTTGTATTGTAATGCTTTATACCATTTACATTAAATATGTGATCTAATTGCTCGTCATTTCCTTACTTCATTTTACCGAAGGTCATTCTCGTACTGCTATAGCCAACATGCTGAAGGTCAGTAGAACCAGTGTAAATACTTGGGTTACTCATTATTTAACTCATGGCATTAGCGGTCTAGATGATAAACATAATCCAGGTAGACCCGCTCAACTATCGGCGAAACAACTGGTAAATCTGAAAGAATTTGTACAACGTCAAAGCTTGTCTGAGAGTGGCGGAAGATTGATGGCAAGAGATGTCAGTCTTTTTATTCAGTCTGAATTTGGGGGGACCTTTAAACAGGCAAATATCTACAGATTACTGCATCAATTAGGATTGTCATGGATAACGACCCGTTCTCGTCACCCAACACAATCTCAAGATATTCAGGACGATTTTAAAAAACTTTCCAGCTGTCAACGATCCTTAACCCCCTGGTCATGTGGCGTTAGATCGCATTATTTAGGCAACGAAAGGAACCCGACCACGAGTGGTAAGACAACAACAGTTCGAATCAGCGTATTTATATGGTGCGGTGTGTCCTGCAACGGGCACGACAGAGGCAATTATTGCCCCGCATGCCAACAGTGAATATATTTGGGAGCATTTAACATTAATTTCAGAGGCTACCGAATCGGGTCGCCATGCTTTGGTCATCATGGATGGTGCAGGTTGGCATCAACAAGATCTGACTGAGGACTTTGATAACCTTAGTATCCTTAAGCTTCCGCCCTATTCGCCAGAACTCAACCCTATAGAACAAGTGTGGCAATGGCTTCGTCAGAATGAACTCGTCAATCGTTGCTTTAGTGGATATGACGATATTGTTGAGCAGTGTTCCATTGCATGGAATCGATTTATTGCAGAGCCGGAAAGGATGATTCAACTATGTTCTAGACGGTGGACAAAATTGACCAATTAATTAATGTAAATGGTTTTATTTGCCAAAACATGACAGCAGTTTGTCGAATATGCCCATGCGTCCCCTTCGGGGATAAAAGAGTAGGTCATTTACAGGGGCCTGATGGACTTGCAATAGTCGCGAAACAGCCCGCTATTATGTAGCGGGCTTTTTTGTATCCAAAATTTGTATCGTGCCAGGAGTTAATTCATCAATCTAGTTCACTCCTTAAAACATCAACACTGCAGGCCTTTGAGTTTGTGCATATACGTCGTTTACAGATTCATTAAGCTACAATAGTAGTCATACTTAGGTATCGATTTCCTAAGAAGGGTTCCATTACTGCATTGTGCCAGCAGTTATGTCTTTGACTGATACTCTGTCCTATTTGATACTTTCATGGCTTTCATATTTACTCAAATCAAATGGGGATTTTGTCTTTCACAACAGGCAACTTACCAATGTCTCACATATAAATGTATTACCACAGTTAAATAGGCCATTTTGTTCTAGGCCAGATATACGTTATAAAATCAGACCTGGTTTATCGCGCCAACATTACACTCTTGTTGTAACAAACTAGGCGTAACTGTAGGTTCATCATTGGCTATCTTGTAGTGATGTTTTCTCTACTGATTAGTTGGTTACCTCTTAATAATTATCGAGCTCCCTTTCTAAGTAACAATAAACGTGAATATTCTCATCGATAATACGGTCTAACTTTCATCCATCAATATCGGCAGATGCGGTTATTAGGTTATTAGGTCCTTAGGTGCCACTTGCCGTTAATTGATGTCATGACGCAATTCTCTAGGGTTTATGTTGGATTGATAACACCAAAGTGTGTCAGTACTCATTATTAGCTCGATTATATGATTGGCCAAACGTGATTTATCTACTTTTGGGCAGCACAGAGCACAAATGCAAAGCTCATCATCAAAATCGATAATATGCTTGCCCATCTGACCAGGGGTAAAATATGAATTTAGTTATCCATGATTGTGGGTAAGTCTGTGGGTAAGGTGTGCCTAAGGTGGTGTTAAGTCGAGTATAAGAATTAATTGATAAATATGCTAAAAAAGGCCTTGCGCAAAACCGTGTGGTGCCTATAATGCGCATCCACTGACACGGCAGACAGCGCAAGCGGTTAC
>NZ_JBEOPL010000049.1:0-2147 GCF_040310065.1 Shewanella sp. TB7-MNA-CIBAN-0143 | reverse complement strand
GTGGTCGCTACTGGGCTCGAACCAGTGACCCCCTCCTTGTAAGGGAGGTGCTCTCCCAGCTGAGCTAAGCGACCTGGGATATAATTAACAGTTATAATCCATAAATAAAAATATGGTGGTCGATACTGGGCTCGAACCAGTGACCCCCTCCTTGTAAGGGAGGTGCTCTCCCAGCTGAGCTAATCGACCTCGCTGTGTGGGGCCGTATTATAGGGGGCAAGCAAAACCTGTCAACGCTTTTTATTTAAAATAATGTCAGTCGGACTAAAATTGTTCGCTTTGATGCTTTGTTGAACAAGGGATTGTGATCAAAAATAAAGAAAATCCAAAAACCTCCCGAGGTTTGAAAGTCCGCCATTTCAACTGCTGGGTTTGACTGTTAGAATAGCGGCACATTTTTTTGTTTGTCTTCTTTAGACGTTTATAAATAGGTTAGTGTCCGATTATGACTACTAAGACGCGTTTTGCTCCAAGTCCAACTGGTTTTCTTCATGTAGGTGGTGCTCGTACAGCACTTTATTCATGGTTGCACGCACGTGCTAACAACGGTGAATTTGTACTTCGTATTGAAGACACTGATATTGAACGTTCAACTCAAGAAGCATGTGATGCCATTCTTGACGGTATGAACTGGTTAGGTTTGACTTGGGATGAAGGTCCTTATTACCAAACTAAACGTTTTGATCGTTACAATGAAATTATTGCGCAAATGCTAGACAAAGGCACTGCATACAAATGCTATTGCTCGCGTGAACGCATTGAGAGCATGCGTGAAGACCAAGCGGCGCAAGGTTTGCAACAGAAATACGACGGTTGTTGTCGTAACCTCTCACCTCGTGATACTGATGAGCCTTTTGTTGTTCGCTTTAAAAACCCAATTGAAGGCAGTGTGATATTTGATGATCACGTTCGTGGTCGAATCGAAATTTCTAACGACATGCTTGATGATTTAATCATTAAGCGTACTGATGGCGTACCAACCTATAATTTCTGTGTTGTAGTCGATGACTGGGACATGGGTATTACCTGTGTTGTACGAGGTGAAGATCATATCAATAACACGCCACGCCAAATCAACATCCTTAAAGCATTAGGCGCACCGATCCCTGAATATGCACATGTGTCGATGATTCTAGGTGACGATGGCGCTAAGCTATCTAAACGTCATGGTGCTGTGGGCGTTATGCAATACCGTGATGACGGGTATCTACCAGAAGCACTATTAAACTATCTTGTTCGCTTAGGTTGGTCTCATGGCGATCAAGAAATATTTTCAATGGACGAGTTGAAAACGCTGTTTAAGTTAGATGATATCAATAAGGCTGCTTCAGCTTTTAATACTGATAAGCTCATTTGGTTAAACCAACATTATATCAAGTCTCTCGATCCTGTTTATGTCGCATCACATTTACAATGGCATATGGATGATCAGAAAATTGATACTAGTAATGGTCCAGCGTTAACTGAAATTGTTACAGCATTATCTGAACGTGCGAAAACATTAAAAGAATTAGCTGCTTCAAGTCGTTACTTCTATGAAGACTTTGCTGATTTTGATGAAGCCCAAGCTAAGAAGCATTTACGTGGCGTGGCACTAGAGCCTTTAACATTGTTCAATCAAAAGTTATCTGAACTAAATGATTGGAGCGTAGAGAATATTCACAACGTTATTGAAGCGACAGCGACAGAACTTGATGTCGGCATGGGTAAAGTAGGTATGCCTTTACGCGTTGCGGTTACTGGCGCAGGACAGTCTCCTGCATTAGATTTAACCTTGTTCTTAATCGGAAAAGAAAGATCTGCACAAAGAATATCCAAAGCGATTGAATTTGTAGCAGATAGAATAAATTCCTAAAAAACGAGTTGACACTTTTGGGTATGCTGCATAGAATGCGCCTCGCAGTTGAGACATGATGTTAGTTTTTTCTAGTAGCATATCCAAAAGCATTAAGTAAGAGGGGTTATAGCTCAGCTGGGAGAGCGCTTCGCTGGCAGTGAAGAGGTCCACGGTTCGATCCCGTGTAGCTCCACCACTTACTTAACAGTCTTTAAGTAGATAATTAGCATTGATGTTTAGCCTACAGACACCAATGAGTATTCACTCGATGCAGAGTATAACGTATCAAATGTGTCCCATTCGTCTAGAG
>NZ_JBEOPL010000048.1:0-2374 GCF_040310065.1 Shewanella sp. TB7-MNA-CIBAN-0143 | reverse complement strand
GGTAAGCGGTAAATAAACCCCACATCCTCAATCAATAAAATATTTGTCATAGTACCTCACCAATTTAAGGAGGCACTATGACATCACAACAAAAACACCAGTATTGGTCTTCATTAATCGAGCAGCAAAAACAAAGTGGCATCAGCATCACTCAGTTTTGTGCCGAGCAGAACATCAGCTATCAAACCTTTTATACATGGGCCAAAAAACTCCGAGTACAGCCTGAGCCACAACGTTTGCAACCCATTCTTGTGACAGATGCACACGTCGAAAGTGCAAACGTTGTCACGCTAGTCCTTACAAATGGTTTGCGTGCTCAGTTGCCGCTTCATTTAAGCACTAACCAAATCCAACATTGGGTTGCAGCCCTAAAATGACGCCCTCTGCTCAAGTTTATCTCGTCACGGGTGTCACCGATATGCGTAAGTCTATCGATGGGCTATCGCTTATCGTTGCACAACACCTTGAAATGGACCCGTTTAGTGAATCCTGGTTTATTTTTTGTAATCGTCATCGAGATAAGCTCAAAATCTTGTTTTGGGACACGAATGGCTTTTGGCTTTATTATCGGCGGTTAGAAAAAGGCACATTCAAGTGGCCAACACCCACACACGATGGCGCGTTACATATCAGTAAAGCGCAGCTAAATTGGCTGTTATCGGGGTTATCTATCGAGCATCATAGAGCGCATCGACCATTAAATAACCTAACAGTGTGATCAAATAGGCGATCACATTTTTATGCTTGAACGATCCTTTTTCGCTGGCACAATAAGGAAAAATTCACATAAACTTCGCTAATAATGACCACACTTCCTGACGATATTGAGCAACTTAAGGCCATGGTACTGCAGCTGCAACAAGCTGCTGACATTGCACAGGCACAAGCGTCATTAGCTAAGGAAGAAGCGCTTGTTGCTCAAGAAGAAATTACTGAACTTAAAACACAAATCCAGTTGCTAATTGAGCAATTAAATTTAAGTCAATCTAAGCGGTTTTCTTCAAAGAGTGAAAAAGTAGCCAAAGGCGCCTTCAATGAGGCGGAGCAACAAGATATTGCTGAGCCATCAACGCAAACCAAAAAGAAAACCGGCCGCAAACCCTTACCAGAAACACTCGAGCGTGAAGTTGTTACACATGAGATTGACTCACCTTGCTGTGAATGCTGTCAATCTCCACTGCACCGATGCGGCGTCGAAACCAGTGAAGAGCTTAAGATTATTCCTCAAAAAGTGACGGTTATCCGCCATGAACGGGTGAAATATGCCTGTCGTCAGTGTGAAAAAACGCAAACAAGTTCACGCATTATCACCGCCCCTAAGCCACCCAGCTTAATCCCTAAGAGTATTGGCAGCGCCGAGGCATTTGCCGCCGTTGTGACGGCAAAATACGTTGATGCACTGCCACTTTATCGTCAGGTGGATATCTTAACCCGCTCTGGTATCGATATCAGCCGAGCGACGTTAGCCAATTGGTGCGTACAATTAGGCATGAAGGTTCAGCCCATTATTGATGCAATGCAGTCACAACTGCTCAATGAAAAGTTGATTTGTGCTGATGAAACCACTGTGCAAGTCTTAAGAGAAGCTGACCGAGAGGCGCAGTCGACCTCGTATATGTGGGTGTATCGCAGTGGTGAGTTTGTCCAAACGCCTATTGTAATTTATGACTATCATCCAAGCCGCGCAGGTCGTTGTGCTCAAGCGTTCTTGTCTGGCTTTTCTGGGTATTTACTGACGGATGGCTACGGTGCTTATGGCACATTAAAAGATGTCACCCATGCTGGCTGCATGGCACATGTGCGCCGAAAGTTCACCGATGCACAAAAAGCGAGTGGCTCAAAAAAAGCAGGTAAACCCGAAGTCGCACTGAGCTATATTGCCAAACTCTACGCCATTGAAAAACGTTCAAAACAACTCAGTGCGCTTGAGCGACAACAATTAAGACAACAAGAAGCTGTACCCATATTAGCGGAGTTTAAAACCTGGCTGGAAAAACAACAGGTACTTCCCAAAGGATATCTAGGCAAAGCCATTACCTATGCACTAAACCAATGGCCAAAATTATTAACGTACCTTGATGATGGTGATATTAGCATCGACAACAATGTCACCGAGCGAGATATTCGCCCGTTCACAACGGGGCGTAAAAACTGGATGTTCTCAACGTCAGTCAATGGCGCACATGCCAGTGCGAACTTATACAGTTTAGTGATGACCTGTCGCGCCAACGATATAAGTCCATATTATTACTTCAGACACTTGTTTACCGAGCTGCCCAAGCGTCTTCCTACCGACGATTTGACCGATTTAATGCCGTGGAATGTTGATTTGAGCAATTTGGATTAACGTTTCACTGCTTCATTTACCGCTTAC
>NZ_JBEOPL010000047.1:0-2485 GCF_040310065.1 Shewanella sp. TB7-MNA-CIBAN-0143 | reverse complement strand
TGTTGATTTTATAGCATCTAGCCGCGTAGCGTCCTAGCAGCTCGCAGGTTCGCCAGAGGACGGACTACGTCCTGCTAGAACAGCTTCGCAGCTCAGATTGACTCGCTGCGATACTAGGCTGTTGATTTTATAGTATCTAGCCGCGAAGCGTCCTAGTTGCTCGCAGGTTCGCGAGAGGGCGGACTACGTCCTGCTAAAACAGCTTCGCAGTAGTATTGACTAGCTGCGATACTAGGCTGTTGATTTTATAGCATCTAGCCGCGTAGCGTCCTAGCAGCGTAGCGATCTAGGCTCTTGGATTGTCATCGCTCTTTAACACTATTTCCGTTTGTTATCATTTGTTATGAAACCTTGTTAACTTGACAACGCCTTTGCTCTCTATAAGCTAATAAGAATTAACATCTTGTTTTTGGAGCCTGTATGAAAACCTTATTTATCGCTGCGGCAGTATTAGCATTGAGCGCATGTAGCACCTTGAAATCTACTTCAGACTTCGATCCATCGGTATCATTTGAACAATATAAAACCTATTCATGGGTAGAGAAAAAAAATGAAGATGCGGGCTATCATTTAGACGGACTCATGGACCAACGTGTTCGTGCTGCTATCGAAACTCAATTAAGCCAAAAAGGCATCAGTAAAGCCGACAAACAAAATGCCGATTTATTAGTTAACTACATCACCAAAGTTGATAAAAAAATCAATATCGACACCTTTAACAGTAACTTCGGCTATAACCCATATTACGGCCCTCGTTGGGGATTTGGCGGCAGTATTCATAGTGAAACGACTGTGCGTGAATACGATGTTGGCACATTAATGGTCGACTTAGTTGATAACAAAACGGGTAAGTTAATTTGGCGTGGTACTGTGGCTGATACCGTGCGTGAACAAAGCACTCCAGAAGAGAGAATTAACACTATCAATCAAGCAATTGGTACTGTAATGATGAATTATCCACCCAAGCCGAATAAGTAACCTTTAGCACAACATAAAGTATCTAATGAAAGCCTCGTTTATCGAGGCTTTCTTTTTTGTAGGCTAGAAATATCTATAGCGCCTCAAACTGACATTAATGACTAACATCAAACAGAATTTATCGATTTAATAATCGGCAAGTCAGATTTGGATTGTCATAACTGGAAGTGAAATAATATGATAAAAGGCCGTCAATTTTTTGTTAAATCTGTTTAGGTGTTCAGACTATTGACGGATTTTGAGACAGTGCCTTTACTTTTGGTTACAGCTAACGTAAGCAGATTGATATTACTAAGCTCTTTTAATTATACATAAAGCAAAATTAACCGGGCGCCGTGCGCTAAAGGTGTTAAGTCAATGTAGAATGATAAATCAATTAGTTACTTCTAAATGTAGATAATAAATGATGGTGTTATTGCTTAATATAAAACCAGACAATGATTTAAACGCTGTATTTATAGGCATTAAGGTTCAAAAACACATTCAAATAGGTAAGTAATTTTGTTAATATCCCAAGCCGTGAATGGGATGTCACTTGCTCAAACTGATGAGCAAATTTAAACAAGCGAGTAATAATGAAATCTTGGTATTTACTGTATTGCAAACCACGTCATGAAGTACGTGCACAGCAAAATTTGGCTTTACAAGAAGTCGAAAGTTATTTACCTGTGATCACCCAGCAAAAAATGGTCCGCAACAAACCACAAATGGTTACGGCACCACTTTTCCCTAGTTACCTGTTTATCTATTTTGATCCTCTCGTCACCAGCGTCAGCAAAATCCACAATACACGTGGTGCTAATCGTATTGTTGGCTGCCGAGAAGATATGACTCCCATTGACGACAGAATTATCTCAGCGCTTAAAAGGCGTGTTGAAGGTTATGTGCCAGAAGAGGTCAAACCGTTAGGCAAAGGCGATAAAGTCAAATTTGTCGATGGACCGTTTAAAGACCTTGAGGCAATATTTGACGAGAATAATCCTGATAAACGTTGCCATGTGTTATTTAACATCATGGGACAACAAAAACGGATTCTAGTCGAGTTGACGAATTTACAAGCTGTACCAAATAATGACCAAACAACATAAATAGCGAATATGACTAAATAACTAAGCTGTCAGATAATGGCGACAGTCTTTGTAGGATATTGTCCATTCATAAGCTGAATGACGCTGATTTATAGCGTTGTTTTTGGTCTTAAAGGTTGAATATTAACCGTTTAGATGGTGTTTAGGCTATTTTGCAACAATTTTGAAACGTTCTGGGGGTTTTACTCAAGCATCTATGCTGATTTTTGAGTATAATTCCGCGCTTGATTAGCGATTGTTACAGTTTAAAGCTAATAAAAAATTAAAGATTCGCGTAGCGAAGGGCATATTGGAAGCCGTAATCCATGGGCGGTAGCGTGTCTGAAATAGAGCGCTTCGCTGCTAGGACGACCTTCGGTCTTCTAGGGCGCTTCGCTTCTAGGACGACCTTCGGTCTTCTAGGGCGCTTCGCTTCTAGG
>NZ_JBEOPL010000046.1:0-3097 GCF_040310065.1 Shewanella sp. TB7-MNA-CIBAN-0143 | reverse complement strand
AGTGCCTCCTTAAATTGGTGAGGTACTATGACAAATATTTTATTGATTGAGGATGTGGGGTTTATTTACCGCTTACCTAATTCGAGTTAAATTCTAACTCGGAAAATGCCCAAAAATCAGTTAGTGAATCACTCTACCTCAGAGTGATTCACTGACTCAGACTTGCCTAGTCTGGTTCACGCACTGAAATTTGATGCTTTACGTAGCCTTCTTGCTAACCAATTTTTGCCCCATTATGAGCTAGATCTCGAATTGTTATTTCACATAATTTACTAGTTTTGATATACAAAAAGTAATGGACGGCAAGAAGCGAGGCCTGACCCCGCGCTTCTCCATTAGACTTTTGAAATGTCGATATCCCGATACTCTAGTGCGAAACAGTTATCTTGAGAGATAAAAGATTCTCGCAAAATAACTTTGGGCTCATAACTTTCTCTGTTGGAATTGATAGTGTTAGCTATATTGGCTATAAGTTTTATCTTATCGTCTGGGAAATCGCACCCTAGCGTTATACTGCAGATCCTAGCGTTAATTTTAGTTCGGTCGGTATTCGGGTAATCAAAGTTCTCAAAGTGGATTTTTTCTTTAACATTAGTGAATATTCTAACTTCATCTTCATAAGACCAATCATTATTTTTAGTTAGAAGATACTGATTAAAAACGGCATATGAATCTTTTTCTAAGTTTCTTTTAGATTCATCTGTATAGCTCACTTGTTCTATGCCTACCCCGCAAGGGAACTCCCCACCAAACCAATACTCGACCATTATGCCTTGGTGCTCTTGGGCGTAGTGAGACCACATCAACATAGAATTATTGTTGTTCGATAGTGAGCAGATGCGATAGTTGGTATCTATGAGGTTACTCGAATCAAGCTTACTTAATGTTGGTAGTTCAATGGGGTCATTTAACTGGCTTTTTGACGCCAAATAGAAGTACTGGTTTGTAAGTGCATCAATGCTATTGATATTAAAAGGCGAGTACTTAAAAAGTCGGCCTGATTTTGCTGTAAAGGTGTCCCATTTGAACTGGTTGACTAAGTCAGCATTATACCTGCGCCGCAAGTCGTTATATTCTTCTTCTGCTATTTTTACGTCGGGCAATCTTTCTGCACAGTTAATGTAATTACCAATGATAATGTGATTGTAGTCTTTTGATGAGCGCATCAACTTTACAGCAAGCTCGTAGTATTCAAATGCATGACTAAGTTCTTTTTTGCGCTCATGACACACGCCAATGCAATTGTACGATGACATGGTCGGTTTGTTACTAGCATGAAACTTGGTAACATTTTCTATTACGAAATCAAATTCATTGCACTCTATGCCGCAGTTATATAAACGTAGGAAATCGTCACTACTCATGTCTCCGTTAGACAGTTTGACTTTCAGGTCTGCTAGCTGTGAAGTATAGTATGCATCATTCCACTTGGTTTTTAATAACTTTAACTCGCTATTCAAATGCTCATAGATTTGGTGTTTGATTAGGTCGGGGGAGTCGAATACCTTTTTCACTTCTTGATATGTTCCCCAAATATTAATCGGCTCGTTGAAGTGCGTCTGTTCTAGGAATAGTCGCTCTAGTTTCTCAATTTTGTGCTTACATCTAAGAGCTTGATATAGGACTTTAGATTCACCGTGCAAGGTGTCCGCCTTGGCATTGATAAACTCCAAAATTTGCTTGTTCACTGGTTGCTTTAGGTGTGACAACGCTAGCAAGTAATACAGGCGTCCGTTTATATCGTGTCGGTAATGTAAATCGTCTGTTGGAGCTGTTTCATGGTAAGTAACGACGTCTTCATATTCTCCAGCCTGAAACGCTTTTTGTATTAATACCTGCCTCGAAGGGTTAGGATTTCCCTGCTCTGATTCCTTAACATAAGCTTGGTAAATTGCTTTGTTGTCGTCACTCAAGAGCTTATCTACCTCCCAGTAATAAAGCTTGCTTAGTGCAAACTCTTTACTGATTAAGTTGCGATTAAAATACGCCTCGATGATTTCAACACTTACGGCCTTCATTGATTCTATTAGGGCTAAACAATCCTCAACTTCATCAAGATAGAAATACACAAAAACAAGCATATCACTCCTGCAAGTAACGTTGCGGTCTTGAATTAAAGATTTGATAAACTGCCAGTCTTGAAGTGTAAAGTATGAGAAGCTAGAGCGGCGGTTATGCAGGATATCTATTCTGTGGCCTAAGTGCTTAAATTCATTGTTTTCGTAATCGAGTTTTAAAGATGTGATACATGAATTCGTATAGTGATCCGTTATGAAAAGCCCCCAATGGGCGTGAGCGTTGTTTGGGTTTAGTTTTATAGCGTGTCGATAGAAGCAGGCTGGAATGTGTTGCTCATTGAATGAGTTGTAAATATTATTGGCGGTATCCCCAAGATAGCAGTAGGCGGACGATTCATCTCCGTGTCGTGAAGTTACTTCGGCAATAACATCATCAAAGCATTCTTGCTTTAGATATTGGATAAAGTAATAAAACCCTAGATACCATTCATTTTCATCGGACTGCCAACAGTTATCTAGAAAAGTTAGCTTCGAAAATTCTTGGTTTTTAATCCAATTGATTATTTTTTTATCATCAATTTTACTCATGTCATCCATTCTTTTAATCGCTTGTTATTTTCAAGATTATGAAGAACTAACGGGATCTAGTCTTGCCTTTTACTAAATTTTCAAAGCTACCAACACACTTTTGTCCATCCTCGACTTGGTCGGATCGCTTCTGGCACGTTTATGTCGGGTAGACGACACTTGTTGCCAAGTGCCGCCCCCCTAAGAACCCAGCGTGCAACTTTCACTGCACTAGGCTCAAGCCTCCACAAAAGTATCGTTTGATACCCAGCAACTTATAAAGCAGTGAGAGCAGGTTCATTCCAAGCGTTACGAGCTTGCCTTTTCGATTTTCTCCTAGCCAAGTATTCTTGGTATTGAGGATCGAATGGTATAGCCGCACTTCGAATTTTCACATGTCTCTCAATAGGCACTTTGGCTATTTGGAATAGATTGAATTGGCAATCCATATCCTTGACCTTCTGCCAACCGTGAAATTGCCATTGGCCTTTTCGGTTGATGAAGTATTTAAG
>NZ_JBEOPL010000045.1:0-3729 GCF_040310065.1 Shewanella sp. TB7-MNA-CIBAN-0143 | reverse complement strand
ATAAGAAGTCTGAAACAGAAACAAGAAATGCAGCTTAAAATTTAAGTAAAGAGTGCCAACTACCTTGAAAAACACCGCCTTCAAGCGTGTGGTGCATTACTCTCCCCCTCAGAAGCTTCTTCAGTTTCTATTGGTGCCGTAACGTATTCGATTGCTTCAACAATGTAAGGAGGAAGTTTTGATTTTAGTTCTATAGCGAATTCAGATTCCGCCTGTTTTTTTGCCGCGTTACATGCATTGCGGCAGCTCCTCTCTTCTTCCCTAAGGGCTGCAATCGCATCAGCAACTTTTTCATCTGATTGTTTTTGGAAGATTTCAGATAAGTCGTATGCGAAGTCGGTTTTCGAGACTTTACTAAGGACATAAGTGGCCTTTTCATCTTCGTTATCAACTATGTTCTCTTTTCCATATTTTGAGCCATTGATAGCCTCATAGCATTCATCAAAAAGGCCATATTTCGCTAAGCAATATTCAAAAGTCCAATCATCGGATATTTTGACAGCGATGTTCTGCCTGTTTAATCCACCAATATGATCGATCTTCCTTTGCTGCTCGTTATCACAGTTTCTACGCCAATAACTTTGGTTTCGGTTGTTTGGTTTTTTAAAACCATAAGGGTTGCTATCATCATCTTTCTCTTCGGCGCAATTAGGCCACAGATCGAGATCGCGAAGTACGCAAACTTTTGACGGATGCCATGCATCAGGATTGTCATCTAGGTTATGTCGAAGAAACAATTTGACAAAGCGCTTCCAAGAGCCACTGTTGTCATATTTGATGATTGAAACTCCGTAATTTTCCAATGGTCGTCCTAGTAATCTTGCTATCTCAGGTAAAAGAATGTTTTCGCCATCACCTTCTACGAGAATTACTCCCTTCGCGAAGAAGATGTTAGCCTTCGTCGCATCTAAAAATTTTCTTAAAAACTTATAATCGGGTTCTTTAAGTTCAGTTTCACCAGCTCTTAAAGACCATGCACCACCTTCCGATAACATGATAATTTCAGCAGGGTCTGCTTTGGATGCAATGTTTGGACTGTGGGTGGTCAGAATACATTGCACTCCGTCAGGATTTTTTAATGTCTTAGATTTCGCATTGATAAACTGGAGAAGTTTCATCTGTAATTGGGGATGAAGATGCGCCTCAGGCTCTTCTATAAGCAACAGAGGAAATTCATTGTTCACCTCTTGCTCCAGAAGTAGCAACTCAGCTCCCATAAAAAGCAGGTTGTGATATCCGAGGCCATGCGCTCGTCGGTCATCCGTAAGTGCTAACGTTAACCCTTCCAATAGCGCACGAAGATGACGTTTTTTTGCGTATTCTGGCAGCTCAGCTAGCTCATCTTGCTTAACTCCAGCTATATCAATAAATGCACCAAGCCTAGATTTATCCTTCTCAAAAATGAGTTCATGGAGATATTTCTGCTGAATATTTTCAGCTGACTTTTTCAATGCCGCATCGTCAGCAAGAAGCTCCTCATTGGCCTTAGCAACGATGTTAAGGATATTTTCCATTCCATCGCAGATATCTTTCGAAGAACTTAATATCTGTGACAACCTTGAAGCTCTACCGGAAGAAAGTTCCGCCTCTGCATCTCTCAGTGGTTTTAGATATGTGGTGGCAAGGAAATCTCTAATTTCAGCTTCAATAGCCAAACCGTTTCCTTCTACACCGGATCGCACTTCAGTTTTTATGTAAGGATAGCCTCGTCGCTCTACTCCAGTTATTTGAGCATGTAACTGAATATAAAGAACAGAACGGTATTTTTTTTCACCCTGCCCATTCTCATACTCCTCGTGAGAAAGGTGTTCCACAAAACGATGTGCGTGGGTATCTATTTCAGAAAACTTCAGCTGTATTTTCAGGTCACTGGCATCGTTATGGAAATCTTCTTCAGTGATATACGCTCGGTCATTTGACTTTGTTCCAAGCGTATAACGGATAGCATCAATCAGAGTAGTCTTACCGGAGTCATTCTCCCCAACCAAGACATTAAGACCTCGATTTAGCTTTAAATCTAAATGCTGAAACAACCGAAAATTGTTAATTTGTATCTTTGATAAGTACAAGGTGTCTCGTAAGCGTCCGGGCAAGTACGTCTTCAACTGCACTCATTGAGCCTTTATCTTAACGACTGATAATGACATCAGGAGTTAACATGGCTACACGTTCACATCAAGATTGGGCTGCTTTGATACAACAGCAATCCGCTAGCGGCTTAACGATTTCAAATTTTTGTCGTGTGCACAAGCTTAGTCTTAGTGGGTTTTACGCCCGCAAAGCGGACATGGCTAAAACGGGCACCCAACAGATAGCGCCGTTTGTTAAGGCTACCGTGACATCGCCGACAGCGATGACAACCCAAGCTCAACCTTCCGCTTCAGCCCAGGCTATCCATTTTCAGCATCATACAGGGTTATGGACTTTCCCCAGCACCTTGCCCCCACGCTACCTGCTGGAGATTATAAAAGGCCTACAAGCATGTTGATGTTTCGTGAGCTTCCCTGTATTTATCTGCACCGTGCACCGGTGGATTTTCGTAAATCGATAAATGGCTTAGCTGTTATCGTTGAGCAGCAATTATCCTTACAAGCCAGCGACGGCAGTGTGTTTGTCTTTTGTAATAAAGGCCGTGATAAATTAAAAATCCTCTACTGGGATAACACCGGCTTTGCGCTTTGGTACAAACGCCTCGAGCAGGATAAATTTAAGTGGCCGACGAAAAGTATTGATGAGTGCCTGAGTTTATCTGAGCAACAGTTTCATTGGCTGTTATCTGGCTTTGATGTGCTGGGTCATCAGCATGTGAACGGCTTGAATTACAGTTAATTGATCGCCATTGCGAAGGCTGTTTTCGATAATTAGATCATTGTATTACCCTTGTTTCGGGTGATGTTTGATATAATAACACCATGAAATTAAGCCCTGATAACTTACCCAATGACGTTGATTTACTTAAGCAATTATTGCTTGAGACGCTGGCGGCTAAAGATAATGTTATCGAGTTGAAAGACGCTGAAATCGCCGAACTTAAACACTCTGTGCAGCGTTTGCTTGAACAATTTCGCCTCGCACAGCAACAACGTTTTGGGGCTAGCAGTGAAAGTCATGATTATCAAGGTGAGTTGTTTAACGAAGCTGAAGTCACCGTTGATGAGCCTGCTGAGTTAGCAACCTATGCAGACGAGTCTGTTTCTCCTAAAAAACGGGCCAAGCGTAAATTACTGCCTAAAGACCTGCCACGTGAAGTGATTATCCATGACATCAGTGATGAAGATAAGCAGTGTGAGTGCTGTGGTCATGAGCTGGCGTTAATGGGCCAAGACAGTAGTGAGAAGCTGAAGTTTATTCCGGCGAAAATCAGTGTGATTGAGCACGTTAGATTAAAATACAGCTGCAAGCATTGTGAAACAAAAGGAACCCAGGCCAATATCAAACAAGCGCCCGTGCCAGTCAGTCCTATCCCTAAAAGCGTGGCGACGCCAAGCTTGTTAAGCCAGCTCATTACCAGTAAATATCAGTACGCATTACCCCTTTACCGGCAAGAAACCTTATTCAAGCAACACGGTATCGCCTTAAGCAGGCAAACCATGGCGGATTGGATGATGAAATCTGCAGCGCTGTTCAAGCCCTTACATGATTTACTGCACCAACGGCGTTTTTCAAGACAGTTGTCGCCTAAATTGTTAAGCAGCTTCTTTGTGTTGCTCTGGATTTAACTCCACAGCG
>NZ_JBEOPL010000044.1:0-4994 GCF_040310065.1 Shewanella sp. TB7-MNA-CIBAN-0143 | reverse complement strand
ATTTGACCGATTTAATGCCGTGGAATGTTGATTTGAGCAATTTGGATTAACGTTTCACTGCTTCATTTACCGCTTACTTTATACGTAACAATTTGAGCTGTTTGATTAAACTCAGTTTTAAGCATGTTAAAGATATATGCAGCATGCTCTGTTGATGAAGAAACAATCAGTCCAGCGGCATTAGGATTGACCTTCTTGATGATTTTAAGCTTGTCTGTTGCTAGTGTTAAAATATGTCTGAGCGCTTCATTATTTTTGATGACCGATTGGTAAGGAACCGATTTATCCTTAAATAATTCATCAAAACAGTTAAAGGTTTTGGTCTCATTATCTTTGTCAGTAACTGATATTTTTTCATTATCTATCAGTACTATTTTGGGGCTGCGACATACAATGTCAGCAATGGCTTCTTTTAGACCATAAATGAAATCGCATTGAATTTTATTATCTGGGTCAGTATATCGAGACAAGGCAATTGGAGACTGATCTGAACGCCATGGCGTTCCCGTCAAAGCTAAAGTGTACCGAGCCTTGTCTTGTATGTTGAGTAAAATTTCTTCACCCCATACATTTGCATCTTCAATCGTTCTCCCTGAACAATGATGGATCTCATCAAAGACCACTAAAACTCGATTCTTCTCTAGTAATTGCCAAAAGTCTTCTTTAAAAGATAGCATTCCTTGATAAGTATAAGAGCAACCGATAGAGCCAATCACACCATCAAAACGACATGACAACCGGTGTGAAAATGTTTTCTGAATTCCCTGTGCGATATTCACTGAAGGCGAAAAACAAAGAACAAAATCGATAAGGCCTTGTTCAAATAATCTAGCGGCCACTTCAGATGCCATAACCGTCTTTCCTGCCCCTGGAGTAGCTAAGCAGAGGAAATGTCTCTGGTTAGCACTAAATTGCTTTGTGGCGTGATTGACGCACTCTGACTGCCATTGCCTTAGTTGCATTATATTTACTTCTGTTGGTGAGTGAGCACAGACTTAATTGCCTTTATCTGTCCCAGTAACTTCGAACTATTTTCTCTAGCAAGCATATATTGTGACTCAAGATGCGATTTCATTTCAGGGAATGAATTATATAAACGCATATATTCTTCTGACTCTCCAATACTGGTGAGCAAATCAACTTCCGATTGCTTAAGACGTTGTTCTAGATTTTGTATTTTATCTTTACTAATATTTTCGGCTTGCGATAAAGGATGATAACTTTGCTCATCACTAGTGCTTATAATGAAATTCGTTTTTGAAAATAATTCTGTCTTCTGGTATGTGATAGATTTTAAGCCTTCGTTTTGAGATTTTTTCAAAAGCCCTTTTTTAACCAATCTAGATATTTGTCGATAAATGAAATTGTATGTTTGGCTTACACTTTCACAGCCCTGTGAAACCGCATGATATACATCTCGTAATTCTATAACTTGAAAATGATTGAAGCTCTCATCCTGGAGAATAGTATGTAATGTTGAACATATTTTGATTGAAGCTTTTGGCATAACGTTCTCACAAGGCTCTATTACTCACTCATTTTGAGTGTTAGATGGACATAAAAAACAATTGCGGATTATAGTCCGTGGCTTTATAAGCCGCAACTTTAGATAGTCTTTCTTTTTAATGAGATTAAAAATGAAAGACTTAGCAGTACAATTTGGACGAAAACTAAGAGCTAAACGTAAAATTCTTGGAATCTCACAGGATAAAATGGCTTTATTAGCGGAAATGGATCGCAGCTATGCAGGTAGGATTGAGCGTGGTGAAGTCAACATTACACTTGAAAAGGTGTATCAATTAGCAGAAGTACTTGAGTGTGATGTAAAGGAATTACTTCCTTGACTATAAATATTACATTACCTAGATCAACGAGTATTAGAATAGTCCTAACTCGTATTTGGACAGAAGCTTGTTAGAGTTAAAGCTCTAGAAGTAATAATTGTCATTAGGGGAGTATGGCAACCAAATATGTGATTACGCCCACAGCAGCTTTGCTGCGTCGCGACTGCCTGTGCTTATTAAGTGGTTTACACCACTTTACCATTTACGAAGTGATTAACAATATCAGCGTATACTTCATCAGAGAGCTCGAAAAAATCGAACAATACAAATAAGGGGCCAACTAAGGACTTCACCACCTTTACTAAATCGTTTGAAATATCTTCGAGCTTTATGGTTATTTCAGACGAACACTCATTCTCAGCGATTTTTCTACTCTCGTGGAGCATCCTATTTGGGTTGGAGCTAGAAAGTACTCGGCCTTCTATACCTTCATAGTTGATTCTGATAGAAATCTCATCAGTGTCGTTAGCCCCAAGCTCCTCATACATTTTTCCGATATACAGCAATGCCTCTGTTGTTCGTACAATTCGTGTATTAAAGAAAATCTCCCCCGGATTCTTCCTGTCTTCAAAAATGCTTTTAAGAAGATAAAAGTCACCTGCGGTATTCCAAGACCAATAATCAAAAGACTCTCTATCACCAATATTTATATTAGATACTATGCCATCAGCAGTTGGTCTAGGCCTGTACTCATCCCGATTTTCTAGCATTACACCGATAGGCCATCCAAATGTTTTTATTTCCGATTTTCTTGCGCCAGCCAGCAATTCCTTCTGTGATGCATTGATATTTGGATTTCCAATTGATGATGATATTTCCCAAAGAGTGTTAATACCCTGTGTTGAGGCTGATTTCTTAGCCTTATCTCTGTGCTCCTCTGCCCAGCCAGCATTAACTTTTGCCTTTGCTACAGGTTTATTATCTTCCTCTTTTTCGAACTCTGGAGGAATGCCAAGAGGCGGCTTTTCGTTTTCAGAGACGCCGAAAATATCCCGGATAAGCTCCTTTAGGCGAGCCTCATATTCATTATCATTTTCAAAATCTATATATGCTCTTGAGCTAAGACAAACAGGAACTTTATTTACTGTATTGTTGCCTCTAACCAGAGGAATAAATTTATTTGTACCTAAGTTTTTCACAAGCTCGCCAGTTACAATCATTTTTTCATAACCGACGCCTCCTTTACCTTCATTAGCTTTCAGTACATAACTTTCACTACAAACTGCTATAACCCTGTCTGCGCTCGTGATACCAGATTCCATAAAGACAGCTAGATCATCGCCAAGTCGAATGTCCCACTGGTCTAATATTGCATCCACGCCACTTCCTCTAAGATCAGAAGCAAGCTTTCTAACCCATTCTTTATGAAGATCGGAATCATGCGAATAAGAAATAAAAACTCTTGGATTATTGCTCATAGTCATTCACTTAACCTCTTATTATATCGCTGCTCGATAATGTTCCGGTTCAAATTGACCAACTCAGACACACGTAACGCATGGTGATAAGCAATAATGATGATTGTGCTATCACGATGACCGTGGCGACCGACAGACTTGGCTGCTTTGCTGATGCGTTCAATCTCTGATGATGTTAGATATTCACGTTCACGGACATCTTTATATTTGCGGGTATTGGTAACTTTCGAGTTTTCGGTGTTTGGGGTGGGTGTTCTGTAATCTTCTAAGTTGCTGATTTTACTCATTCGGCTCTCCGTAACTTTCGAGATTATAGTCTAAAACTGGAAAGATTTATACGATGATGAGAATTGCTAGTAATGGGAACTGTGATGATGGGTTTAAGGTTGGGTCAGGATCCCTGCGGGATCCTGACAACGTTACTGTTGGTGGTTTAGCTACCCTTGGAGGAAGTTTGTTATGTCAGACTTGAATAGTTCCACATCAAACTTCTTTACTTTCTTGGGTAGTGAATCAAAACATGATAACGACTCTAATAACTTACTTTTCAGTAATTTTATAGTTTCACCATCGGATGCGCTAATAAAAGCTTCATACGATTCACTATCGAGTTTTATATCAAAAGTGAACGTGTTCTTTATCTCCTTCGTGCTTCCATCAAGTAAAGGGACTTGTTGGCTGGCAACATACTTGGGCTTTCTCTTGGTTGAGAATGCTTCGAAGCCCGGGACAGTGCGTAAACATATAAAACCGATATCGATATTTTCTATGTCTTCACCATAGTTCCTGTCTTTAAATTCATCACTAAGTGAATCTGAAAAGTGTTGAGTTAAGGCTGATTTTCCATCAGCCTCCATGTCTATTTCAATTGCAAAACCAATGTTCATAATTACCTAAATATCTTATTGCCCGGAGGCAGACTAAAGTTAATCAAGGCGTGGTTGTATATTTTCATTTTTTCTACAACTTTTATCTGCACTCGATTCCCATGGAATTCATTTACTTGTCGGAGATTGTTTGTCCGCAAGAATGTCGGTGAATATCTAGATGTTGGGTTAGTGGTTTCTCCAAACTTCCAAATCTCTCCTGACTTGAGGTTTGTCGAACCGGATGAGCAATTGAAGCAAGGGTATACCCCGTCTTTGGTTGCACGTAATGAGTATTGAACACCATCTGGCCCAGTGGCTTTTTTCATTATGCCATCAATTTCTGTTCTCATTTTTTCCATGAGTTCAGGGCCGTAATAAGCCGAAGCTGCAAGTGTTGCAACCCCCATGGCAACTTCACCTATAGGAGTTGGTTCAGCCGCTGCGCCTCCCCAACCAACCGCTAAAATTCCAGCAGCTTTTATTGTATCAGCATCGTCAGTATTAGCCGTTACAGTGCCACTATAAGGTGTTACGTTTTGATTGGTACTAGAACTATCATTCCCCTCATCTTCATGTTTCTTTGAGCCATTACCCGTAGAGTTTTCTTCGTTTGTTTGCCCATTTGAAGCAGAAAAAAGATGAGATGTTCCTTTAAACATCTCATTTATCCTTCTCATTTCGTCCTCTGATGGCAAAGGAGTACCAGCAAACCCTCCCATCAACTCATTCGTGCGCCAAGCAGATGCATTACCACTACGAACAGCACTATACCCTGTCGGGTCAGTGCCACTCATCGGGTTATTCAAAATATACGAATACGGGTTAGCGCTCTGGCTATTCTCTGGGAACTGCAAAAAAGGGTC
>NZ_JBEOPL010000043.1:0-6070 GCF_040310065.1 Shewanella sp. TB7-MNA-CIBAN-0143 | reverse complement strand
GTGCCTCCTTAAATTGGTGAGGTACTATGACAAATATTTTATTGATTGAGGATGTGGGGTTTATTTACCGCTTACCGTATAAAGAAAATGAACCTTCACATAGAATAAATGAATTTCGGAACAGTTCGATCAACTGGATAGTCAGTGTTGGGATGATAAGTGAGGGAACGGATATTCCACGTTTGCAAGTATGTTGTCACCTCAGTAGAGTTAAAACTGAGCTCTATTTTAGGCAAGTATTAGGCCGTATTTTACGAATGACCACATCTGTTGACCAACAAGCGTGGCTATTCACTTTTGCAGAGCCGAAGCTTGTCGAATTTGCAAATCGTATAGCAGAAGAAATACCGGATATGCCTGTAATATTTAGTCCCCCCGTCAATGTTAGTCCGTCAGAAGCTATATCGTTAGATAAAGATGAAGTTATGAAAGATAACATTTCACCTAGAGATACTAGCAAACTAGAAGTTGGAAGTAGCTTTAATAAAAAGCCCTTGCAAGTCGATACACTGGAGATAGTCACACCTAAGAATGCTATAGGTTTAGTATCTCAGTCTTTTGAGCTTTTAGGAGGATTTAGAGAAAAAGTAGTGTCCACGTTCGATTCGCCATTCTAAGAACTAATTTTGAATAATTATATATTCATTTTTCAATTATTTTTGAATACTTATCATTAATAAAATAGTTCCCTAATGCATCAGATGATTTTCCCCCAAAGTGTCTACACATTTTATTAATATTGATAGGTTGTTTTAGAATCGGAACTAATAATTTTTTGATACATATTATAGTTAAACCAAACACGTTTTGGACAGAAGCGTGTTAGCTCTAGCTGCCAAAATGAAGTTATATTCATGGCTATAAATACATGTTCAGTAAACGTTATTGGGAGAATAATAAAGCTCACGGGCTAATTAAACCCTTTAAACGAGTTCCTCAATGTTAAGGATCAGTAATTATAAATATTAATTTCTTTATGTGACGAAGGGGGTAGAGATTTGAACCCAAGCAATCAGCCACAAAATAAAACTAAAATTCATTATAATCAATTACTAATCGAAAAGTCACATCTCAGATAGTGAACATTCGTAGTCGATATATGACATTTAAATATTTATCGGTTAAATTGTCAATGATAAACGCCCTACTAATAAGTGAGTGCAGGCGGGCGAATTGCTCTGCAATAGGCGTGACAGCCTTGGAGAATCTCAATTCAGCTGTTTGTAATACATTTAATCCGTTACTGTAAACTTTATTTTCTCTAACTCAATTTCATCCCAAAATATTTGAAACTCAAAAACACCAGGTTTATCAACTAGATCCCATTGTGTAAAACGAAAATACCTCCTATCCACAATATCAGGTGTGGCTTGAATAATTCTAGGTTCAAACTCAAGATTGAGTGCTTTTGAACCATCAGCTTTTAATTCAAAAATTTTTGTTTTCAGAAGATGAGGGGCGTTGTCATTTAGCTTAATATAGAAGCCAAAAGCGGTTTCTGAACCAGAAATTATTCTGTCTTTGGTTACTGAGTTTGTTGCCTTTATAAACTGAATACCAGTGTTCGGATCCAGACTAACAAGCCCTGACTCTACTTCTAATGAGTAAGATGGTGTAGCAAAGAGCGCATTCAACACAATTAGTAACGTTATGAACTTCAAGATTCACTTCCTATAGCATGTATAACGCAAAGCACACGGGTGACGACCGCGCAGCGGTTGGCATCCCAGCGGCCGCAGGCCGCGAGTGCTGCGCCTTGTTATGTTTTTATTTGCACCCTGTCTTTGATTAGTGCGATTGTTCCAGGCCATTTTTTACCCTTTGGTAGTGCCCACTGTTTCGCGATTGGGTCGATGATACCGCCAATCAATTCATAGTGCTTCGCAACTTTTATGCGCTTCCACTTAAGGCGCAAAAAGTAAGCATTTAACCGTTTGTTGTTTTTAATCTTGTGAGCACTGTACTCAGCACCTAACAATCGCGAAAGCAAAACTCTGACTTCATTTTTGTCCATGCATTTAACAGTTGCTCTTAGCAAATGTTCAGGTGATTTATACATGGGACTTAAATGCCTCAAGCAGACTCCAGAAAAACATAACGCTTATTGAAGGGCTTACGCTGTAAAGCCAGTCCCTTAACTTATTGATTAATAACATCCTACATTTGCTATCTTATTGAAGTAAAGCAATTAATTGTGCCTAACTGACAAAAACAAACCGAGGTTGTGCTTAAAGTAGAGTTTGTGGTCACCGCCAGAAAAATTAAAGGCATTAATATCATATAATTACGATTGTTCTATTTTTAATACGACACAACTAAAGAACGATTTTAAATCGTAAATCGATAAAATCTCATTACAACTGTACATAAAATCAGTACATGCCACATAAGAGTGTTCATGCTGATTTTATCTTTCACTCTTTTGATTTTTTCACATGCGCAGCATGTGGCTGTTGGGGTTAAGGGGTTCTCCCCTTGCCCGTAGCTCCTATCAGACCTTTTGGAACAAAAGTGGGATAGGAGCGTACCGGGTTTCGCTGTAGTCCCACTTAATAAGTGGGCTGCTTTGGCTTCGCACTCACTGAGTGCGAAGTGATTTAAATTGCACTTTTTACGTGAAAAGTTACGCGAAATTAACGCGAAATTAACGCGAAAATTCGATTTCTCAACAAGATTTATTATCGATTTACTCCCGTAGGATTTGATAAGTGCTGCGGAGAAATGATGCCGCTGGTAGGTTTCATCATTTCTCAGGCTGATTATTGGTTCTGTGAGAGCAAATTTTGGCGTATAAAGTCACTCAGGATTTACTGACTGTTGTCATGATTAACCCTCTACGGTTGATCTTTTCAGCAAAAATCCTCTCATATAATCCCACTTTTTATACTGGTAGAAATAAATTCAATGTGTAACTGACTTTATCCACCACAGGTTTGAGTGTTTTCACATCATATTGCTTACCGTATCGTCCATAGGTGATGTTGTGATAAACGTGTCCAACAATCTGTGCCACCATCGATTCTTCTATTTGCAGTTGTTTAAGCTCATCAATAAAGGTGTGACGGAATGAATAGGCTGTAGGTCGTTTACCTGCAATAAAGTGAAGTTGGTCGAGTAATTTGCCAAATTCACGGCAGAACTTATGTGACCAAATGCCATCACTACTAGGTTGGTAATGAAATAACGGGCTGCTTGTTAATTGACTGGTTTTTGATGTTCGGTCAGTAATGGTTTGAACGAAATCAATAAAACCAAACTCAATGAGCTTTTGATGTAGCGGAACGGTTCGTTTTGACTGTGCAGTCTTAAGTTGTTGGCTCATGCCCTCATTGGTGACGTGGATGACGGTGGTGCCATCGATGGTGGTTATATCATTACTGTGTAGCTGACAGGCTTCAGAAGGTCGTAAACCGTGATACAGCATCAATAGTGTTATCCATTTAAAGTCAGGGTGTTTATCAATAAAGTCTTGTGATTGCAGTACGTGTTTTAGTTGCTCTGGTTGCCAGCGCTGACGCGCTAAATCATGCCCAGCTTGGTTACTTGGCTTTGACAGTTTCACTTCATCAAACGGGTTGGCGCTGGTGTAGCGCATTAATTTACACCACTTGAAGAATTGCGACACCGCGGCTAAGTAGTCTTTATTACTTTTATGGCTTCGCCCTTCTTCGAGCAAGCAATCCTTGTATTCCATCGCCTCAGCGCTGGTAATGTCGAATACATCATCTAGGTGGGTTCTTTCAATAAAGTGGCCTATACGTTGATTTAGCTGCTTTACCGTTAAGACTGAGACAGACTGCTTTTGTTTAGACGCTATAAACTTAATCAGTGCATCCGTTAATGTGACGTTAGCGACTGAATTTGTTTGTTTTTTACTATCCGAACTTTTTGAGAATGCCAAGTTTGTTGGTAAGGGATAATTGTCATATGTCGCACTATTATGTGCTAATTGTGTTGGTCGAGTGGGAATAAACTGAATGATTTCCCGCACTGGCTTAGCCTTATCATCAAGCGTATCTGTTACCCCAATAAAGTCTGCACGGGCATCATTAATCAATTGATTCACCTGTGCTTTAAACGCATCTGGCTGTGATTGTGGTGTTAAGTTGCTGATTAATGGCCGTAAGATACCCGCAACGACAAGATTACGGCCTATCGCGATTGAGCGCTGTTTAGTGAGTAAAGATACTTTGATGTCGGCAGCGAAGCCTTTATCACGCAGATAAGCAGGCAATACCATGCGGGTGTAATAGGTACAATTTGTGGCTCGAAATAGGTACATATGTCTCAGTCATCCGTTTTGGGTCTGAGAATATGATTTTTCAAATGCTAGAAAGCAAAAAAGCCATTGATTATCAATGGCTTTTTCACTTTAGAATGTGGCGGAGGGATAGGAATTTGAACCCAGACTCTCGAATTAAATAGTTAAAATAGTCGTTTAAATTCATTTGGTTGCAGATTTTTATATCTTCAAATTCTGCAATTGCTAACTAAGATTGACTTTATGATTGAAATGAAAAATTGTCAATTCAAATTGCTTTTATCCATGGCGCTATAGCTAAGATAAATAATGGACTTCGCTGTCTTGCTGATGCGTTCAATCTCTGATGATGTTAGACACTCACGTTCACAAACATCTTTATATTTGCGGGTATTGGTAACTTTCGAGTTTTCGGTGTTTGGGGTGGGTTTTTGATAATCTTCTAAGTTGCTGATATTACTCATTCGGCTCTCCATAACTTTCGAGATTATAGCTCAAAACTGGAAAGATTTATACGGTGATGAAGATTGCTAGTAATGATGAAGTAGGTATGTAACTGTGATGATGCCACCACTTTTACGTAGCAGCATCATATTATAACCACTAAAAGGGTTTTGGGTTAGGTCGGTCTTTTTCCTGCGCTACCTTGAGGTAATACTGAGTCCCCTGTTAAATAGCTCAGGGCTTTGGCTAACTCTCTCTTAGCTAGTGATTCATCTTCACCTGCGAGGTGCTGGATGCTCCATATTGCAAACCAGAAAGTACGCTCATTACTTTCTTTAACTGGCAAGGAGCTATCAGGATTTTCAGTGAAATAATCAATAATCTCCCATGAAAATTCGTCAAGCTTGACCACGTCTAACTTGCCGCAACTATACGCTTTTAATAAGCATATAAGTTCATTTTTCTTGTCGTTTAAATTCATGGCGCCCCACCATTTAAGAAGAAAGGTTTATCTTTGTAATAATTCGTTGGCAAACCTCTTTTTCTAATATCTATGTGAGGTTTACCACCTCTGTGAAGCGGGTCTTGATGTAAGTTATAAGTCCGCTTGGTTTTACTGTTAAAAAATGACTTGTTACTTGACCCTCCTCCCCTAGGGCTGCCAAACTTCCTCATTAACACCTTTTCAGCTTGCTTATGGGTCAACCCTCCAAAAAACTTTTCTGGGGTTATCAGCCCTTTCGTTGCTCTTGATGCCTTGTAAATCTGGTAACCTGCTTTTCCAGCGCCTAGCATAGGGATAGGGGCAGCAATCATAACAGCTTCAGCAGCGGCATCACCCGTGACCCTTAGGTAACTTCCCTCTTCAATCGACTCAAGCATGTTTCTTTCTTGAGCTCTACCTACATGTGCCGTTTGCCCCAAATCGTTGGGGTCACTATCAAGGCTGGCAATTGCAGATTCTAGCTCTGGTGAGCCTGTGCCTTCGCCATACTTGTCAGCTATTGATGATGCTTCAGATTTGTTCCAAGATTTTCCACTGGTACTACTATTTCCTTTATGTAGGCTAACGGTTCCTGTAGTTTTACCAACCTGTGCGGTACCGCCACCGTTACCGTCAAATGATATGGAAAAGTTCTTCTCGCCATTTGAAACTGAAGTTAATTTATAAGTTTCCCCATCAGCTGTCACATAGAGATTCCCACTTTCATCTTTCTCAAGCTTCTCAAACGCCTTACCTGATATAACCTCGTCTAATTCTTCAGATCTATACCCTGTTGGGTCAACCCCACTCATCGGGTTATTCAAAATATACGAATACGGGTTAGCGCTCTGGCTATTCTCTGGGAACTGCAAAAAAGGGTC
>NZ_JBEOPL010000042.1:0-6350 GCF_040310065.1 Shewanella sp. TB7-MNA-CIBAN-0143 | reverse complement strand
CCACTCATCGGGTTATTCAAAATATACGAATACGGGTTAGCGCTCTGGCTATTCTCTGGGAACTGCAAAAAAGGGTCAACACTTAAAAAACGGCCGATGTTGAAATCGTATATCCGCCCGTTCATGTGAATGAGCTCTTGGTCAATCAAATGCTCATGGTCTGTATAGCCTTTGGTGACACCTTGCCAATTAGTACCAGATAGTAATGCATTACCAGATGCAATGTCTCTTGGGCGACCAAACACATCATAACCACGGTGCTGTAATACTGCTCCGGTTTTGGCATCCATCAAGGTATCGACACTGCCTAAATGGTCGCGCAGTACATGCTGGAACGGTGATTGATTACCTAAGCTGCCCACATGGGCTTTCATCTTAATGGTGTGGTCACCAATGTAGGTTTTATCTACCGTACTGCTTAAGGTCACTTCACGCTCAAAACTGCCCACATAATACGTGGTCGATACCACACTACCACTTTGCTGTTTAACCTGTTTATAGCGGTTACCATTCGCATCGTAACTGAATGTACTTTTTACATTATTGCGGTCAACCGTTAACGGCTTATTTTGGTCGTTATAGCTTAATGTTACGCCATCGCCTGTGAGCCGGTTACCGTTATTGTCATAGGTGAAGGTTTTTGTACCACCACGGATAAACTGCCTAATGGCGTTAGGGCCTGCATTACCGCCAGCACCTTTGCCTACACTACCGTAGAGATACTGACTGCCGTAATCGCCTTTAACAAGGATATTACCTGCGGCATCATAGTCGTAATTAACCGCAGCATAGGTGATACCTTTGTACGTTTTAGTTGAGTCATCAACCCGCATGAGCTCGTCATAGTTGTAGCTTTCTTTGAACTGGGTAATCACATTGTGTTGAAAGGCTAAGTTACCCATTCCATCATAATCATAATTTAAGTATTGCACCCCGATAGTGCTGCACCCTCCAGAAGAACTGGTACAGATACTCGTCGGTGAACCGGCTAAATTACGGCTAAACTGTTGAACATAATGGTTACTGAACGTTTGTTGATTAATACTGCCAAAGGCGCTGTACTCATCGATTATGCGCAGTGATTGCTCGGAACCATCAGTAAAACGTTGGTAGTCTTCGATTAAATAACCATTGTCGTCAAAACGATAGGCCACATGCTCGCCGCTAGGATACTGCATGGCTTTGATACGGCCAAATTGCGTGTCATAGGCATATTTTTCAGTGAAGCTTAAGCTACCAATAGCCGTAACAGTTTGCTTAATGCGCCCAGCGGTATCATAGCTATGAGTTTGAATATTATCATAGACTTGAGCCCGATAGAGCTTACCGTTACCCACGACAGTATCATACACCCAACTTCTGGCTTGTTGCCCAGCCTGACTCGTTTGGCGGCCTGCTTTGTCATAGCTAAATGTGGTTGTAATATTGCGCGCATCTTTTTGGGTTATAAGCTCGCCATATTGATTATAAGTAAAATTCCACACCCCCATGTTTGGGTCGTTAAACCATGCCTTGCTGCCTAAATCATCATAGCGGGCGGTTATTTTACTGCCCAGCACATCTTGGATTAATACAGGCAAACCTGCGGCATTATAGGCAAAATAGCTTTTATTACCTTTTGCATCTGTAGTGCTTAATAACTGGCCGAGGCTGTTATAGGTGCGACTCATCGACGCATTTAACCCGCCAGAAACACTAATATTCGTCGTAATGCCATCGGCATAATCATATTCTGATTGGTAGCTGACCATGCCATCATCGTAAATCTTACGAGCGGGGCGCCCTAATGCGTCATAATCTTCAAATTGTGTCGTAATTTGGGTGCCGTAATCTTCTGTTGGCTTGGTTTCACTAACAATATTGCCTCTTGCGTCGTACGCGGTTTCGCTAGTGATTTCGCCTTCAAAACCATCTGATACCTGCTTTACAGGACGACCAAGACTATCGAAATAGGTAACGGCTTGTGGTTGACCATCTGCTTGCATGGTTTGCTTATAGGCATAGTTACCCGTTTCCCACTGTAGAGAAAGATAACTTGTGGGTTGAATAACAATATTGCCTTTGGTGACAGATGAGCTTTGCGGTGCGCCAATAAAGTTAACCTGATTGGTTGTCGTCACCCCATTCATATCAACAGATGTCAACACCTGACCGGTTAGCGGGTCGTAGGTATTGGTTGTCACTGCAACGCCCGGCCACTGGGCATTAAAGGTTTTGTAGGCAAAATAACCATCATTAGTCATAGCGACCTGATTGTACCTATCACCCACACTCACTTTGTTTGCATTACCGTACTTGTCATAGTTGCTATAGGTCGTAGTGGTGGCGACGCCTTGTAATGTACCCGTGCCTTCAATACGACTGCTAAGCAATGCTTTGACGCTTTGTTCATTACTGCCATACGTGTGCGTTGTTTTTTGGCTTGTTGCGGTATTAGCAGGGTTTAACACGACACTACCGTGAGCTGCTTTGTAGATAACCGATTGATTGGCGGTTGAGATTGTCGGCACTGACCAACCGGCTAAATCGGTATAATCCTGTGTACTGCTTTTATTATGCTCAATGGTGCTATCAACTGTTTTAGTTGATGATGAAGTGGTTTGGCAGAAGCGATTTTTAACTTGTGTGTTTGTCACCGTAGACACAATAGTGTTTGGATAGATAGATCTCGTTTCGCTCGTTGTCTTTTTGGGATAGAAACACCAACTACGACCAACGACTGCAATATATTCCGATTGGCTCGGGGACAGTTCGTCAACTCGGTATTCATTAAGAGTATTTTGTTGACCGTCTTTAACGGTTTTTTTCATAACGGTCCCTGACCAAGGGAAGGTTTGTGAAAAAACGGTTTGAGTCGTTAATGTATGTAGGTTTTGAGCATCAGTATTGGTTTCAATAATGTCACTAAAACCTTGAAAGCTTCGACCCGCGACATGGAAGCGAGCATTTTTATAATTATATTCCGTTTTGTTAACCCCATTTAGGCCATTATCTTCTTTTAACGTGGCAACAACTCGCATGGTGTTAGTGAAGTTAACATAAGGATATTGAGTCCCTACAGGGGAGCTATACCGATTTTTAAGTTGTGTGTAGCCAAGCTGTAATTTTTCCCCCATACCCGTTTTGATACTCTTAATTACAGTATCTTGAGTATCCACATGTGCAAAAAGAGTAAATCCGACGGGATAAGAGCTAGGCTTACCGCCTTGTTTAGAGCCATAAAACCAAGTGCGTTTTGTGGCGTCTGACTCAAACCCCATTCCGGTGACAAAATCAACTCTGCCGTCGCCAGTTAAATCGATAGGCGACAATGTAGCCAACGCCCCATAAATAGGTAACTGAACATTAGTAAAAGATTTGCCATCAGGATTGGTGAGTAGAACATTCCAGTACCAGACATCATAGTCATAAAATCTGGGAGCATCAGCTCCGTCCACAGCACCACAGGCTTCGTTAGTACTCCAGCTCCAACAGTCATACAGGTACTTTTTACGAGATACATCCGGATAAAGGATATCTTGACGTCCGTCACCATTATAATCGATAAATTGAATATAGTTTTCATAGACGTAACCACTCGGGCCACCATAAACAGGGTCTTTAGCAAAATTACCACCACTGACAGTCCATGCGAGTTCTTTTATCCCTGTATTAACAGGTGCTTCAAATAATCCATTGCCTTTATTGAAAATAATATAACGGGTGTAAAAACGGTCATTGCTGTTTACTTTGTTCAACGTCAAAATATCGCTGAGCCCATCGCCATTTAAATCAACCCAACGGCTCGGTTTAGAACGATGAACAGCGTCGACGTTAATGTTAAATGTGGTGTTTTTCTCCGTAAATGTGACAGCATTTGATGAGTTGAAGCCAATTTTGTACCATTTTAATGATTTATGGAATTGACTTGGCGCCAAATCCAATACACCGTCACCATCCACATCCATCGGAATAAGCGGTTCTTTGGCCTGTGCAGTAAAGCTGCCTTTGTAACTAAAACCAGCACCAGAGGCATTTCGCAGATAAGCTTTATAAGTAACAATATAGTTGCTAGAACCAGTCTGTTTATTCGTCGCGAGTAAGATATCTTTACGGCCGTCGCCATTGATATCAACCGCATGGCTTGAACAAAATTTATCGCCAATATCACGATAAATAGTGGTGTAACATGTCGCGCTAATAGCTGAATTGTAAGTGCTCTTAACACTACCGTTAATGTTAAAGCTGGTAAAAACTAATTGCGAAGCACTGTTAGTGTAGACAAAATCATCAGAGCCATCTAAATCGTAATCTATAGTGCCCGTAATAACGTTTGAACTTTTCTCATTTTCAGAAAGGACACCATCGCCATTGGCGTTTCCAGCCCATTGACGACTACTGATACCAGGCAGGCTTTGGTAAGTTATTTTGCTCCCAGTACGTGACAAATAAATACCATCCAATGGAATAGATAAATCAGCAACACCATCACCATCATAGTCAGCATCCTGTATCGCTTTTAATCCTACGGTATAGTTATCCGTAATACTTGATAGGGAGTGACTGGTTCGTAAGCTGTGTTGATATTGACGGTAAAACCAAGTGAATTCCGTTTTTAAACAATCGTTATTACTTGCATCACAATATTCCAAATTATCTAACACAACAGCATCATTAAAAGATGAGGTCGGAGCCTGGTAATTTAACAACCACATGGCTTTTTCTTGCCCTTCAATGTTCATTGAAATGTTCATTAATTGCCTATCATGAACACTATATCCACCCCATTGATAACTTTTAGAGCCAGGAATTGTCTTGTAGTCAAAGTGAATATGACGAGTCCCTAAAACACCTTTATGACCGGTATAATAGATATCAAGAAGATAACGATTTCCTGCAGATGCTTCATCATATTGATAACTGACTTCATTGCCGTGACTGTCACGGGTGGTATCTTGCAACCACGTTGAAGCTAAACTTAAACCAGCAGGAACAATGCGACTATTTGTGGATTGGCCAAAGATGTGTTGAGTGCCATTCACTTCAGAAGCGACAAAGTAAACACCACTGCTATTTAATGTTCCACCTAATTGCTGCACAATAACGGAGCCATCACGCTCGGTTTGATAGAAGGTGCCAGAGGAGCCATAGTTTCCAACAGAACCGCCAGCATTTGCTGCCACTGCCACTAAACGACTGCCGTTATAACAAATTTTATCTTCTGAACTAAAGGTACTATTAACTGTTGAACCATCTAAATCAAATATGTTTGAGCAACGGGAAATGCTCGAGTTGGCCGATAAACTCCAGCCCATTCCGGCAATTCCTTCACCAGATTGACTGCTGTAGTTTAGCGACAAGCTAGGTTGGACGCCCTTACGACCAGGGGCAATTGTCAAAGGCACTGAATAAGAAAAAGCACCGCCATCAACGCCGGCATTGCCTTTTATTTCACCCACTAAGTCGCTTTGTGCTGGTGAGGTTTGGCCGTTGGTTGAGTCTGGAATGGTTGAAATGTCAGCTAAAACCCCATTACTTGGACTGCCGCCACCAGAACTCACACTTCCAACTAAGACATTTGCACTATAGCGACCACATCCACTGCTATCACACACTTTAGCTCGATAGTAATAACCTGATTTTGTTTTCCCTGATAGTAATAATGTTCTTGAGCTTATCCAACCAGTACATATAGTTGGTCCTGGTCCAAGCACAAGATCAATAGCGCTAGGCTGGAGGGGAACCGTGGAAAAACTAGATGGGGTTGATACCCGGGAGACAACGCCACCGTCATAAGGATTCCCTAAACCATCGTAAACAGTTTGCCATGTCGTTCCATCTTGTGACTCTTGAATATTAGCTGAGGTTATGCTGCAACCCATTGACCAGTATAATTGCACTGATGAACCCGACTTAGTTCCAGTTAATGTAGGAGGTGACAGCAGTTCAAATATCGGTGCTGCATAAGCAGAAATGGAAAAGGAAGAGCTTAAAATGAGTAACAGATATAAACAAAACCGATACACAATAAGGTGTGGCATAACTAGTCCATTAGTAGTGAATTACATAAGAAGCTAAAAATGTACATAAAACACACAGCCATGTAAATGAATAGTTTCGTAAATGTTTTACTTTAGCATTTCTCTATATAGCTGAATAACTATCAAAAAACTCTCCGCATGCTGAAAAGCTACTTGTTTTATTTGTAATAAATGATATATGAGAGTGACTGGTGCAAAAATATCTTACTTGATTAGTTAATCTAATAAGCAACAACTGTTATCGCTAACAGTTGGATATTGATTAGCTTTTGCATAAGAAATGAAAGTAAGCCTAGCGCAATATAGCTTAGCCCTAAGATGCTTTGGGGC
>NZ_JBEOPL010000041.1:0-11641 GCF_040310065.1 Shewanella sp. TB7-MNA-CIBAN-0143 | reverse complement strand
ATTTGACCGATTTAATGCCGTGGAATGTTGATTTGAGCAATTTGGATTAACGTTTCACTGCTTCATTTACCGCTTACCGAATTAGTGTGCTTGCGTTTGTTGTGTTTCATTGCAGGTAGTTCTTATAGGCTATGCATGCTGAATCTAGGTGGCTAGACGTAAGACTCAAGATCATATCTGTATAGCTTTCTTCTATTGCAGAGTGAACGCCTTTGCCAAATTCTTGCTCACTCATCTTAAAGAATCCCAAAGGATAACTATGAGCATTTGCCGATAAAAACTTGTATAGCCCAAGAAAATCTTCACGGCTTCCACCATTTCCTTCAATTATTTGCTCTTTACTTAGAAGGAACGCATCAGTTGCTTTCAGATAGTGTTTCTGCTTCTTCTCATCTAAGGCCAAAAATGTAGCATTGTTACGCAACAGAACACGCATCTCTTCGGCTCTTTTTTTGCAGGCTTCAGCCTCGTTTTGAGCCCCTCTGAATTCAAATATTTTTTGTCTTGTCACAGCATCATGTAGAGAAAACAACCAAAAACGGCAATCTTTATCTTCCCTTAAAAGGGATCGGTCGGCCAGATACAAAAAGCTATTGAGAGCATCCATTATATTTCTCAACAGCGTCCCCAAAGACGAATAATCCCAGATAGACTCGATAGAGTTATTTTTAGGAGCCATCATTGAAATTGTTCTTGCTGTCGTACAAATTCTTACGAATAGGGCTGACAAAAGAAAATCAACGCTATGATCTGATATTTCTCCCCCCCTTGAGGCAGATAGCTCTTGTGCCCGCTTTAAGCTTGCTTTTAGCCGCTCCTTAGAGGCTTCAACATTCGAACTTAGTTCAGAATTGGGCATAAACTCACCCTGAAAAATATCGCCGCCAACACAGGCCGAGCAAAGCGAGGTCCAGTGCAATGCGATTTTTTGCATTGCACGATTATGATTGGCCTTGTTATAACCGTCACGTGGTTGCAACCAAGTTGTAATTATTATCGAAAGAAAGCTTAACTGAAGAACCGCTAGCTGAAAGATTCTCAATTTGGCTCATGGCCATATCACCTCTGACGATTGAGTTTAAAGGCAGTCCAGCAGAAACCGAACCACAACCGGGAATGCGATATTCCTTACCCGCGGTTGTAATAATATTGGTGTTCGCGTTTCGGTCTCTCAAGTTTTTCCGTTGATTGGCAGTAAGAGGTGCTCTGCCGTCCCCTATATAATATGGCTCTATCAACTTTGGATAATGTGTTTCGATCTTTTCTATGATTCCAACATCAACCCATGGCTCGTATGTACCTGTGCTGTTGCTATGAGGCTGAATATCCAAAAAGATAAAATGATCGTCTGTTACTATTGCAAAAAGCAAGTCATTACTTCTGGTTACAAAAGATCCATTTCCGTCAGATGGTGGGATGTGAAAATGATAAATGGACCACTCATTCAACATTGGATCGTTATTGGCGGCTTGATCAGCATCGAAAACCAGCTTACTAAGATGAGGAATTAGCGAATCAACATTTATGATTTTTTTCTCCAGATTTGATATGCCAACCGAATTCCCCTTTTCATCGAAGCCTGGATACTTAACTACCTGTCTAGGTTTTTTTGCAAAAAGACGATGAACAACCGAGTAGAATAGATTTGACAGAAGTGACAGCTCATAGTCTTGGATATTGGACGTAATAGAGCTGTCTCTCCTATCTCTTTTTTTAAGTTGCTCATCGGTGAACTGCTTGCTGCAGCCGAGCAACTTCAACTCATTTCGCATTAACAACTCATATTGATTTTTCAAATCCATCTCGATTCCCGATTGGGTTATAACGTCTTAGTATTTATGCGCTGCGCTGTTTGCATGGCAGAAATCGCTTGTTGGACTTGGCCGTTGCCACATCCATGTCAATTGGTATAAATGATGCTATAGGAATTTCCTTTTTTGCGGTAGCGGTTTTTATACAGTTTGTTGGGTAATCACTTGATATTGTTTTAGCTTTCTCATTCTTTCACGCTCACGTCTGACTCATTATTTACCTTGATTGACAGCATTTGGGCCTCGTATTCAGGCTAACACTCATACCATATTTTCTCATCTGCTAATGTAATTGCGGTTGGATAACACTGATTAGACCAGAGCTCTGTAGCATTACTAAAATTGAGTCAGCATACTGATGTTGAAGTGAGCTAGATGCCACTTTGCTAACAAGGAATGGGGCGTGCGACGTGAGGTCGTATGAAGCGCTGTTCACCGCTTTTGAGTGAACCATCTGTATCACCAGATGAACCTAGGAGCCTGAATAAAGTAGCGGCTCTGACAATGTAATGAAGATTGGTTATAGACCAATCGGGATCTGAATCGTGAGAGAACGATCCTCCTGATAACCACAAATTGGGTGAGTGCTAGGTAGTCAGTATGATGAACATATGTAAATCCGCGTAAGGTGCGTTATACGATGAAACAGCGGAAGTGGTTTATACGCTGTGGCCAAAAGGCAATGAGAGTTGGAAAGAGATTGCCCCATGCTCTTTCGTGGTCAATATAACTCTTCGCACTATAGCGGGCATCTACCCTGACATTGCGCGACATACGGAACACGGTAAGCCTGTATTGCTCCCTTTGGGAAAGCCGATATGGCCGATAGCGGTGCAGGTATAGGAGGTTGGAAAAAGCAAAGGCTGCATTGTAACGATGCAGATACAGACTTGTGTCTGGTCACGAAAGTGAGCCCACTTCCGACTGGTCTCCCGTTGCAAGATAATTTGAAGAACTTTATTCAAGGAGAAACGCAAATGATGATTTCAACAGAGATTAGTGCCTCTCCTGACGGCGAACAATGGCAGTCCATAGACTGGAAATCCGTTGAACCGCATGTATTAAAGCTTCAGATGCGTATTGCAAAGGCAACACGAGAAGGTAAACACGGTAAGGCGAAAGCATTGCAATGGATACTGACTCACTCGCGTTCAGCAAAACTTCTTGCTGTTAAACGAGTATCAAAAAACAAAGGCAGTAGAACGCCTGGAATAGATGGTGTCATCTGGAACACGGATGCACGCCGCATGAAAGCAGTAAATCAATTGAGCAGGAAGGCATATCAAGCCAAACCACTCAAGCGTATCTATATCCCCAAAAAGAATGGCAAACTTAGACCTCTTGGTATCCCATGCATGATAGACAGAGCACAACAAGCGCTCCACCTTCTTGCATTAGAGCCTATATCGGAGACGCTTGCTGACCCAAACAGCTATGGATTTAGACCAAATCGTAGCACTGCCGACGCAGTCGATCAGTGCTTCAAATGCTTGGCTCTAAAGAGATCAGCGCAATGGGTTCTTGAGGGAGATATCAAATCCTGCTTCGACAAAATCGGGCATCAATGGCTTGTTGATAACATCGCCATAGATAAACGAATGTTGGAACAATGGTTAAAGTCTGGTTTTATGGATAAAGGGTTGTTTTATCGTACTGATGAGGGCACGCCACAAGGAGGGGTTATATCCCCAACCTTGATGCTAATGACTCTTGCTGGACTTGAACAGCGCATAAAGTCTACAGCACTCAAAAAGGGTGCTAGGGCCAACTTTATTGGATACGCCGACGATTTCGTCGTCACCTGCGCTTCAAAGGAAGTGCTCGAGAACGATATCAAACCGTTGATCGCTGACTTCTTGGCGGAAAGAGGCTTAACACTCTCCGAAGAGAAAACGCACATTACCCACATCAACAAGGGTTTTGACTTCTTAGGGTTCAATCATAGGAAGTACAAAGGAAAATTGCTCATCAAACCGAGCAAGTCCAATACCTTGTTGTTCTTGAGTAACCTGCGCGAACTCATCAAAAAGCACGCAACCATCCCTGTTAACGATCTTATCAAACTGATAAATCCAAAACTAAGGGGTTGGGCGAATTATTATCGTCATTGCGTTGCTAAGCAAGTATTCGGGTATGTTGGGCACAAACTATTCTATACGTTATGGCACTGGGCAGTAAGGCGCCATCCAACAAAATCTAAGACTTGGATAGCCCTTAAATACTTCATCAACCGAAAAGGCCAATGGCAATTTCACGGTTGGCAGAAGGTCAAGGATATGGATTGCCAATTTAATCTATTCCAAATAGCCAAGGTGCCTATTGAGAGACACGTGAAAATCCGAAGTGCGGCTATACCATTCGACCCTCAGTACCTAGAATACTTGGTTAGGAGAAAATCGAAAAGGCAAGCTCGTAACTCTTGGAATGAATCAGCTCTCACTGCTTTATAAGTTGCTGGGTATCTAACGATACCTTTGTGGAGGCTTGAGCCTAGTGCAGTGAAAGTTGCACGCTGGGTTCTTAGGAGGGCGGCACTTGGTAACAAGTGTCGTCTATCCGACATTAACGTTTTAGATGTAAAATCATCTGTACTAGTTCAGACTCGTTCTGTAGCGGAGTTTTTCAAGGTAGTTATCCAACTTAACCTAACTCTAAATATCATCATAGCTAACAATTTTTTTAAAAATGTGGCTTCCAGGATAAAGCGTAAAGGGATCACTTAATTCTTTCAGTTTTCCTGATTTATGAAGTTTTGTTATCGCTTTCTTGTATAGGGGGTTCAGCTTCTCTATTGGCCAATTGTCTGAAACGCCCATGCCACAGTAGTAACCCAGATGATAAGAACCATCATCTTGAGATATTAATAGGCTTGGCGACTTATTGTTCTCCTTGGACCATTCTCTAATATTTTCGACTACTTCCTCTTGGGTTATTTGCTGACTCATTGCCTACTCCGAAGATATTATTTAATACTATTCATGGCTAAATTTAGATTTTAAAAAATTAATCGTGCCAAAGTGGCTCACTAGGCTTCATCGCTTAATTAAAAAAAACACTCACAATTCGTAGTACAACTAAGATATTGGCATCTAAAGTCGAATTCCGATCTTGCAGGTATTTTGCTCTTTAACCTCTTTAATTGGACCAAAAATAAGTGTTTTTATCCAGTTTTAAATCATGGATTTGCACCAATGGGCATCACCGTAAGTGAAAAAATACCGGTTTTTACCTTTTTTCATCAGTTTTATAAAACATTAGTCTCTTTCTACTAATTCAAATCAGGCTTTCTGGTCCTTTGGGTGTTAATAATCTTACTCAAAGTACCTTTAACTTAGGCTTATGCTCTATTTGTAGTGATGGGGAAATTTGGCCACTTGCTTAGCCGTTTTCAGCATAATATTTTATCTGAACTAATATGATCCGCAGTGATTTTCTAGCTTAATTTTGCTTCTAAATGGGCTAGGAGGTTAACTCATTAATGTTCAAAAGTTAGCTAGAAATTGATCAAATTTAATGGGCATAAAAAAATAATTAAGGAAGGCTTGTGTGCTAATGAAAATGATCAAGCTTTGGCAATCACACCGATCAAATGATTAACTTGACTATGCTTTATAAAAATTGAATAGGGAATCAGATGAAATTTAATGATCTACATACATCTTATTATAACTGCATACTTATTCACCTAAAGCTATCGATTTGAGTTAATATTGTTTTAACGACATGAACCGATTGAGGTAACTATACAAAGTTTGGCTTTTATTTACGGTCCAGAATCATCAGGTAAAACGACGTTAACTCTTGAAGTGATTGCCGCAGCGCAACGCGAAGGTAAAACTTGTGCGTTTATTGATGCTGAACATGCTCTTGACCCAATTTATGCGAAAAAGTTAGGCGTAGATATTGATAACTTACTTTGTTCACAGCCAGATACTGGCGAACAAGCGCTAGAAATTTGTGATGCGTTAACTCGTTCTGGTGCTGTAGACGTTATAGTGGTCGATTCTGTTGCAGCGTTAACGCCAAAAGCTGAAATTGAAGGTGAAATTGGTGATTCACATATGGGCCTTGCCGCTCGTATGATGAGCCAAGCTATGCGTAAGCTGGCTGGTAATCTTAAGCAATCAAATACTTTGCTTATTTTTATTAACCAAATTCGTATGAAAATTGGTGTGATGTTTGGTAGCCCAGAAACAACTACCGGTGGTAATGCACTAAAGTTCTACGCTTCAGTACGTTTAGATATTCGTCGTACCGGTGCCATTAAAGACGGCGACGAAGTTGTCGGTAATGAAACCCGCGTTAAAGTGGTTAAAAACAAAATTGCGGCTCCATTTAAGCAAGCTGAATTCCAAATCCTTTATGGGCAAGGTATTAACCGTACTGGTGAATTAGTCGATCTAGGTGTTGCGCACAAGTTAGTTGATAAAGCGGGTGCTTGGTATAGCTACAAAGGCGAGAAAATTGGTCAAGGCCGTGCTAACGCAGGCAAATTCTTGACTGAAAACCCCGTCATTGCCAGTGAAATTAATACCACTTTACGTGCTATGTTATTGAATGGTGGTGCTAATGCATCAGATTCTAAAACAGAAAGTGATGAGAATATTGACCTTGAAACGGGTGAAGTATTCTAAGCTAGTCAGTCAGTTACATCTATCGCGGTAGCGCATCTTGCGCGCCGCGAATATTCCCTCGCTAAAAGCCCCTGTTGTTTATACCCTAAAAACGATAACGCTAAAAATTATAACGTTAAAAACTGCAACGTTAAAAACGTTGATATGTGAAAAATCTCAAGTACTCGATTATTGTCAATCTCAGGGTTATTGAGTCATATCCGCTACTCTGCGTTACTTTGAATAATCCCACATAGCCTTAATGCCCATACTTTTAATGATTTAGTTCTGAATTATTTAGCATTTAAAATCACACTGTTTGCCAAACAATCTATTAGTTCTGCAGCTACCTTCTTCAATTGGTTTAAAAGCTAATCTGTTACTCCTAACCACGCTCTTTTTATCGTGATAGCGGAGGTTTATCTGGTTAAATTAGAGGGCATTGAGCTCACTTCAAATGTGGATAACAGACCGAACACTCGACAACAACGGTTGTTGTTAATCTGCAATCTCAAGCTGACCATTTGCTTACTCACAAGGCAGTCTTGCCGCCAGCAACGAGCCAATTGCCTTTTAATTTAACGTCGTTAGTTGGGTAACGGGCTGTTCGGGATGTGTTTATTAGCTCGAGTTGAGCTTAGTTAACCTTAGTCGGTGAGATCGCTTATCAATAACTATTATTATCGGTTTATGCTCAGAGGATAATCGAGCCACTCATCTCGCATGTTGACGTAAATTCAGTATATAATGCTTACATTTACAGGCTTGCATGCCAAGCTCGTTACTTTCGTATTTTCTATATTCAGGGCCATTTCATGTTTCAGACTACAGCAGAGTTAAGAAGCGCTTTTTTAAAGTACTTTGAAGATAACGGACATCAGGTTGTTGATAGCAGCTCGCTTGTTCCCACAAATGACCCAACACTGTTATTCACCAATGCGGGTATGAACCAGTTTAAAGATGTGTTTCTCGGCATGGATAAACGCAATTACACCCGAGCGACAACTTCACAACGTTGTGTGCGCGCAGGTGGCAAACATAACGATTTAGATAACGTGGGTTATACCGCTCGTCACCATACTTTTTTTGAAATGTTAGGCAACTTTAGTTTCGGCGATTATTTCAAAGAAGATGCAATTCGTTTTGCATGGACCTTCCTAACCGAAACACTCAAACTGCCAAAAGAACGCTTATGTGTCACTATTTATGAAACCGATGATGAAGCATATGATCTTTGGACTCAAAAAATAGGCGTGCCAGCGGAAAATATGATCCGCATAGGTGATAACAAAGGCGGGGCTTTTGCGTCAGATAACTTCTGGCAGATGGGTGACACTGGTCCTTGTGGTCCTTGTAGTGAAATTTTCTACGATCATGGTGATCATATTTGGGGTGGCCGTCCTGGCACGCCTGAAGAAGACGGTGACCGCTTTATTGAAATTTGGAACATTGTATTTATGCAATACAACCGTCAGGCCGACGGTGAAATGTTGCCATTGCCAAAACCTTCTGTTGATACTGGTATGGGTATTGAGCGTATTGCTGCGATTATGCAAGGCGTGCATTCAAACTACGAAATCGATATTTTTAAACAACTTATTGCCAAAACAGCTGAAATTATCGGTGTAACCGATTTAGAAAATAAATCTCTGCGTGTTATTGCTGACCATATTCGTTCATGTGCATTTTTAATTGCTGATGGTGTTATGCCATCAAATGAAGGTCGTGGTTATGTGTTGCGTCGTATTATTCGTCGTGCAGTTCGTCATGGTAACAAGCTGGGTGCTAATGACGCATTCTTCTACAAACTTGTGCCAACGCTTATAAGCGTAATGGGCGATGCCGCCATTGGTTTAAAACAAACTCAAGCTATTGTTGAAAAAGCCTTAAAAGCGGAAGAAGAGCAGTTTGCTCGCACTCTTGAGCGCGGTTTAGTTATTTTAGACGGCGCGTTGAATAGCTTGCAAGGTGATACTTTAGATGGTGACACCTTATTTAAACTGTATGACACCTATGGTTTTCCTGTCGATTTAACTGCAGATGTTTGTCGTGAACGTGATATTAACGTTGATGAAGCTGGCTTTGAGTCAGCAATGGCTGAACAAAGAAGCCGTGCACAAGCTGCAGGCAACTTTGGCGCTGATTATAATAGCCAATTAATTATCGATGCAGAAACCTCATTTAGCGGTTATACCGAGTTAACTGGTCAGCCAAACGTGATTGCTTTATATGTTGACGGTAAAGCGGTTGATACCGTGATAGCGGGTCAGGATGCTGTCGTAGTATTAGACAACACACCATTTTATGCTGAATCTGGTGGGCAGGTTGGTGATAAAGGCCAGTTGACAGCTGAAGGCGTAGTATTTGCCGTTGCCGATACTCAAAAGTTTGGTCCAGCTACCGGTCACCAAGGTCAATTAGCTCAAGGTCAGTTAGTCATAGGCCAGCAGTTAATCGCACAAGTGGATAAAAACTTACGTCATCGTACGCAATTAAATCATTCTGTTACTCACTTATTGCATGCTGCATTACGTCAAGTGTTAGGCTCACATGTGTCTCAAAAAGGTTCACTTGTTAATCCTGAACGTTTACGTTTTGACTTTGCTCATTTTGAAGCGGTTAAGCCATCAGAATTGAAGGCTGTCGAAGATTTAGTTAATACCCAAATTCGTCGTAACCATGAACTTTGTACCACTGAAATGGGCATTGATGAAGCCAAAGAAAAAGGTGCAATGGCACTATTTGGTGAGAAATACGATGACCAAGTACGTGTTGTCACTATGGGTGATTTCTCTATCGAATTGTGTGGTGGTACTCATGTTGGCCGCACTGGAGATATCGGTTTATTTAAAATCACTTCTGAGAATGGTATTGCTGCAGGTGTGCGTCGTATTGAAGCTGTAACAGGTATTGCTGCAATGGCTTATATTGCTGATCAACAAGCCATGTTAGATGAGGCTGCACAACTACTAAAATCAGATAGTGCTTCGGTAGTCGCTAAGTTAAAAGCTCAGCTAGATAAAGTGAAGCAATTAGAAAAAGATTTATCTCAATTAAAAGATAAGTTAGCTGCTGCGGCCAGTGCTGATATGGCAGGTGATGCAGTAGAAATCAATGGCGTTAAACTTTTAGTTAAACAACTTGATGGTATTGACCCAGGTTCACTACGTGGTTTACAGGATGAGCTGAAGCAAAAGCTAAAGTCTGCGATTATTGTGCTAGGTACTGCTAAAGACGGTAAAGTTAATTTAATTGCTGGAGTCAGCAACGATTTAACCAAGAAGGTCAAAGCGGGTGAGTTAGTCGCAATGGTTGCACAGCATGTTGGCGGTAAGGGCGGTGGTCGTCCTGATATGGCACAAGCTGGCGGTACTCAACCTGAGAATCTAGCCGCAGCATTAGCCCTTGTAGAGCCCTGGGTAAACGAACGTTTACGTTAATAAAATCTGTAGATTAGCGTTTTTTTGGCAATTGAGTCATAAAGTCTAAGATATGCGACTTTATGACTTGAGTGCTATGAATAGATTTGGCATAGTGAACTAACTTGCTAACAGTAAAAGCGTTTAAAAGGGTTGCTAGCGTTGGGCAATGCTTATTATTGTACTTATATGTAGTACTCTAATGTTGTATTGGTTCTCAATTCCTATCGTTTTTGTTATTGGTTTGCCGTATTGGATTGTTTAGTAACGGAGTCTTATATCGTGAATATGAATAATTTACGGTTGATCTCGTTTTTAAAAGACGACTAATCGTCAAGTTTTATGATTTCCTAAGAGAATTTGCTTTATAAACTGATGTATTCACCAATTGATACTATGATTTTAGGTAAAGCAGACCTTATAATGAGCGCATATTACGGACAAAGCGTGTTATGCAGATTGAACTTAAAGGAGCAATCGAATGCTAATTTTGACTCGTCGAGTAGGCGAAACATTAATGATTGGTGATGAAGTCACCGTTACTGTGTTAGGTGTTAAAGGTAATCAGGTACGTATTGGTGTTAACGCACCTAAAGAAGTATCTGTTCACCGTGAAGAGATCTACCAACGTATTCAGTCTGAGAAGTCAGGTACCCCTTCTGAAGGTGGTAATTACTAATTTCGACAGATGATGTCGATATCATTAAAGCCAGCATTTGCTGGCTTTTTTGTTTTTGTATTGCAGTGGCATTACCGCTTTAGTTTAATCAGCCCTTATTCGTTAACCTCTGCTCGGAATTTTCACTGTCATCAAACTGTCCTTTGTTTATGCGATTGCTTCAATTAAAAGACCCGCTAGTTACGTGTCATTTCGCTGGGTTAACCCAAATACAGAGCTAAATTTAGAACCAAATTCAAATAATAACGAGTCAATTTAAATATGAGTGACCAGTAAACATTCTACGCTTATCAATTTACCCATCTGTTATTCTGCGTTGAGGTTACATTAGCTCTAGCGTAGAGTACCTCACAGCTCCAATTTAAGGTTGTTGGTGTAAGCAGGACAATTTCCCCTTAAGTTGATACAAGACTGAAGTGGAATGAATGAGGCTCTCACAAAGCACTTTTTAACACACTGATTCAGTTTGTTAAACGCATCCATAAATGAGTCGTCATTTATTTACCATCTGACTAACGTATTTATTTTACTCGTGTTGAATTATCACTGGATGCTATTTGTAGCTAACAATTGGTATCAAACCATTTTTTTTAACGAGTCATTATTTAAATGTGCTTAATTCATCTTGATTATAGCGTTGTAATGGGAATCGTTGATCAATACAAATCCCATCGTAATCTCGTGCAAGCTATAGCAAATTAACCTTCCTAAATGGCATTATGCGGCTATTGTCGATATTGGTTAATATGATGTTGAATTGTAATAGTGAGTATAAATTACCCTATGACTAGGCTAAGTTGTTTAAATCAACGATGTGTTTAATTATATCTTTGGTTAAAAACCTTAAAACGCTTGTCGGACGAACAGAGGTTTAATGAGATTATGTCTGTAAATTAAAAAGAATATTCATCAAAAAACGACTGTTTTCATCAAGATTTGAGTCTATTATCTCCAATGTGCTTAAAAACACTCCAAATGAAGTTAGGTTTCCTAAAAAGGGTTTGACTTATTTTCATCAAACAGTAATATGTGCGCCAAGAAACGGAGAGGTGGCCGAGTGGCCGAAGGCGCTCCCCTGCTAAGGGAGTATGGGCTTTAAATCCCATCGAGGGTTCGAAT
>NZ_JBEOPL010000040.1:0-12005 GCF_040310065.1 Shewanella sp. TB7-MNA-CIBAN-0143 | reverse complement strand
CACGTACACCTTAACCGATGGCTCTGGCGCCAATGACACCTCAACATTGAGCTTAACGGTCACGCCGGTGAACGATGCCCCAGTCATTGACGATTACACCTCCACTATCAATGACTCCATTGCAAATGGCACTAATGTATATAACGTTAACGAAGCGAATACCGGAAATGATACTGATATAGACGGTGACACGTTGTCTTATTCTTTTGTGCTTGCTAATGGATCAAATAGTCTAATAAGTGAAGATGGTGCATTTATCATTAATGCTCAAACTGGCGTAATTTCAGTTAATGACACAACTAAAATTGACTACGACAATGGCAGCCAAATTAATTTAACGGTTAAAACAAGTGATGGCAGTTTAACTGATACCGCAATTGTTACTTTTGATCTTAACAATGTTGATGCTAATGATGACCTTCCTGGTACATCATTTAGTGTGACTTCAGGTGCAACGAACGCTTGGACAATTCCTCAATCAAACGGCCAGAGCTTAATGAAAATATCAGCTCGTACAGCTGATGGCTCAATGGGTGTAGTTAACATAGAATCTGGTACTAACAAACTCGGTGTCGCAGGCTCACCACGAACTTCAGACCAAATTGCCGGACAAATCGAATATGATTCAGCTACCGCGACATCTGAATCAATTGTGATTGACTTTAATGGATTAGTGAATAAGGCGACATTCAGTGTTTCAAACATGTTCTCTAATGAAAATAATGGTGAACAAGGTGTTTGGAAGGCTTATTACAATGGTCAATTAGTTGCAAGTGAAACGTTTAAGACGACTTCAGGTGACGCAGGTACTTTCAGTATTGATACCGGTAATATTGTCTTCGACCAACTGGTATTTGAAGCAACTAAAACCATTAGTGAAGCAAATGGTGGCGCAGCATTAACTGACTCATCTGATTATTTCCTGACAAATGTTGCCGCATCTGGTCCTGCTATTATGGGAACCTACTTAGTGTCAGAAGATGGCGTATTAACCATTTCGAACACGAGTCAAGGTCTACTTAATAATGACTCTGATGCCCAGGGAAATACATTTGCTCTAACTGGAGTAAATGGTTCAATAGTTACAGATGGTCAGGTAGTTATATTACCAAGCGGCGCACTGCTAACTATTCACAGTGATGGTACTTATTCTTATGACACAAACGATTCATTTGAAGCACTGACTGCTGGGCAACTTGCAACGGATACCTTTACTTATACAGTAACAGATCAATATGGTGCTACCGACACAGCGACAGTGACGATTAACATTGTTGGAGAAGCTGACGCTAGCTCCACTTATGTCAGTTATAACGGCAATCCGGGTAATGACGTGATTAAAGGAACGCCAAATAACGATATTATTGTCAGTGATCAACAAGGTTTACAGATTGTTGCTGGAGAAAATTACAATATAGCCTTTATTTTTGATACTTCAGGCAGTATGTCCGGTGTTATTGCTGAAGCTAAAACGCAATTGGAAGCGGTATTTGAGTCTCTAGCAAATAGCGCAACAAGCTCTCATAGCGGTATTGTAAATGTGTTACTGACTAACTTTGCATCAGGCTCAAATTACTCTGTTTCAGTAAATATGGACGACTCAAATGCGGTCCAAACACTGCTTACTGAATTAGCAAAAATGAGCGCGAGTGGTTCTACTAACTATGAAGCTGGTTTTGAGTCTGCAATAAATTGGTTTACTAGCAGCACAGTGTTAAATAATGTTGGAAATAATATTTCTTACTTCATTACTGATGGCTCACCAAATGCGCAAACAATTGATACTAATACTTCAACAGTATTAATGAGTTATGATGTTACGACCAGTAGCTATCAAACCTTAAGTAGTTTGTTGACCTCTAATAACTATTCTAAAGGCCAAGTCATCAGCATAGATGGTCAAGTCGTTGTCAATGCTAGCGGTGCAGTGTATTCACCATACACAGGCGCTAAAATTGGCCAATTAAGCTTTAACACTGATAATAGTGTTAAAAGCTTTACAGACAATGGAACAAATACAACCGCACAGGCGCTACATGCATTTAACTTACTCGCTGCAGTTTCGGAAGTTGAAGCAATCAGCTTAGCCAGTGCAAACGGTGGCACCACTGTTAATGAAGCTAACTTGAAGCTATACGATACAGACGGCAATGTTCGTGCGTCGATTGATGTATCTGATTTATCAAGCATCATCACAGGTTCTGAGACATTACAATCACAAGGTGACGACAATACTGTCGGGAACCAAGGTGATGACATTATCTTTGGTGACTTAGTTCGATTTAGCGGTTCATCAGAGCAAGGGTATGTCGCTTTACAAACCTATGTTGCAGATAAAACGGGCCAAAATGTTGGTGATGTTGATGTAAGAGCAGTGCATGATTACATTCGTGACCATGTAAATGAGTTTAATATCAACAACCAAAATGATGGTAACGACATTCTTGATGGCGGTATTGGTGACGATATTCTGTTTGGCCAAGGTGGCAACGATGTTATCTATGGTGGTGAAGGTAATGACGTTCTTATTGGCGGCCTAGGTAATGACACTCTGATTGGTGGCTTGGGTAACGATACCTTTGTATGGTCTAAGGGCGATACTGGTACCGATACGATTAAAGACTTCGAAGTCAATAATGACTCCCTTCATATCAGTGATTTATTGCAGAATGAACAGAACGGCGATTTAGATAACTACTTAGATTTCTCGTTCAGTAATGGCAGCACGACAATTTCTATCGATGCCGACCATAATGGTAGTATTGACCAAGTTATTGTTCTGGATGGTGTAGATCTGTCGCAAGAATACGGTAGCACCACAGACGGAGTGATCATTAATGGTTTACTTAATGATGGTGCACTCATTGTAGATACTGCAACCGTCAACCCTGCTCCATCGCCAGGAACCAGTCATGCTGATCTATTTGATCAACATAATGGAAATATTATTCCTTAATAACAACACATTGACTGCGTCGCATAGTATTATGTGGCGCATATTTGATTATTCTAACAATACACATTAAGGACAATGATTAGGTGCCTATAACTGCGTCTAACAAAAGTGAGCAGTGGACGATCTCTGCTTCCCAGCGGGTAACGGTCGATCCGTTACTCGATTGTTTGGTTTTATTAACTGAACATTTTGGAAGCCCTTGCTCAATAGATTCCCTTGCGGCAGGTCTTCCTTTGTCTGGTGCAGTCATTACGCCCGATTTAATTCCTCAAGCCGCGGCAAGGGCTGGGCTATCAGCTAAATTATCACGTAAAGATTTGAATCAAATCTCTGAAATATTATTACCTTGTATCTTATTATTGAAAGATAAAAAGGCCTGTATTCTAAGAGAGATCGATCTAGAGCAAGACAAAGCCGTTATACAATTACCTGAAACGGGCGGCGAAGATACTCTGACGATTGAAGGTTTAGAAACCTTATATGTAGGTTACTTATTTTTAGTTAAACAAGATTACCGTGGTGACAAAAGTTTTGATGTTCATCTGCATGACAGCAAAACACATTGGCTACTGCAAAGTATTAAAGACTCTGCTCCTATTTACCGAGATGCTCTAATAGCCTCAGTATTGGTCAACCTTTTTGCCTTGGTTTCACCACTATTTATTATGAATGTCTATGACAAAGTGGTACCCAATCTCGCATTTGAATCACTATGGGTTTTAGCCATTGGGGCAAGTATTGCTTATATATTCGACTTTATAATGCGCCAATTACGCAGCTATTTAATTGATATAGCGGGTAAAAAAGTCGACATTATTGTTTCTTCAAAACTATTTGCAAAAGCCATTGGTATTCCACTATCTAAGCGTTCACCAAGCGTAGGAGGAATGGCAAGACAATTAGGTGAGTTTGACAGTATTCGGGAGTTTTTGACCTCTGCAACGATTACTGCGTTGGTTGATCTACCGTTTGCATTACTGTTCGTGATCATCATTTATATTGTTGCTGGCGATTTAGCTATTATTCCGGTTATTGGCAGCTTGATCATTATCGCAGTCACCTTTTATCTACAACCTAAACTGAAGCAAGCAATTGAAGAAAGTAACCGCTTTGCCAGTTTAAAGCATGGCCATTTAATTGAAAGTTTAACCGCGTTAGAGTCAATTAAAGCCAATGGTGCCGAAGGGTTAGTACAAAAAAGCTGGCAACAAATGATTGGCCATACAGCCAATTGGCAGCTCAAAACCAAAAAACTGTCTAATTATGTCAGCCATATAGCTAATTTTATGGTGCAATTAACCGTGGTATTAGTGGTGATATTAGGTGTGTATCGACTAGCAGAAAACGAAATTTCCATGGGTGGGATCATTGCCGCGGTCATGCTATCTAGCCGAGCTATATCTCCGATGGCTCAATTAGCAGGGTTAATTACCCGAGGTAATCATACCATCAGTTCACTGCGCCAATTAGACGCAATAATGGAACAAGAAGATGAATTTGAAGACAAAGGAAACCTAGCCAGCAAAGAACGATTTATGGGAAAAATTGAAGCGGATAATATCAGTTTTAGCTTCCCTGGCTCCGAAAAACCAAGCCTACACCCTTTATCAATACACATTAATCCTGGTGAGCGCATCGCCATTATCGGTCGTAACGGCTCAGGTAAAAGCACCCTAGCCAAATTACTACTCGGATTGTACAAACCAACTCAAGGCAGCCTGCGCTATGATGGATTAGATGCAGGACAGATTCACCCTAGCGACCTAAGACGTAACTTTGGCTATTTACCTCAAGACGTCACCTTGTTTCATGGGACTATTCGCGACAATATTTTATTCGGTTCTAGGCAAGTGACTGAACATCAATTAATAAGAGCTATCCAGCTTTCTGGTGTAAGTATGTTTACTAACTTAGAGTCTGAAGGATTAGATCAACAAGTTGGTGAAGGAGGCTTGTCACTCAGTCGTGGCCAACGACAAACCGTCGCTTTAGCCAGAGCAACATTGAATGATCCCTCGATATTATTAATGGATGAACCAACAGCAAGCCTGGATGCTAGAGCAGAAAAACAGTTTATTCGCTCAATGCAATTGGTTAGTCGCGACAGAACATTATTACTCATTACCCATAAAATGCATTTATTAAATCTAGTCGATCGCATTATTGTGTTAGAACGTGGACATGTAGTGGCTGATGGTCCTAAAGATGAAGTCCTTGCGAAACTTAATGCAGGGACAATTGCTGGAGCCCAAAACTCATGAGTAAGCATCTTACCGTAGCCGACTTAGAAATGGTTGATGACGTTTATGGTGCCATGATGACTGACGCCCCGTCAGGACATCGTCTTATCATATGGTCACTGTCCGCAATGATGGTGTGTTTTTTTATTTGGGCTTACTTCTCAGAATTAGATCAGGTGACATCAGGAACGGGTAAAGTTATTCCGTCGTCACAGATTCAAATTATCCAAAGTCTAGATGGCGGAATTTTGCAGGAAATCTATGTCCAAGAAGGGAGTATGGTCACTAAAGGACAACCTTTAGCCCGGATTGATGACACCCGATTCCGCTCCGATTTTGACCAACAAGAACAAGAAGTGTTCGGATTACAAACTAATATTATTCGCATGCGCACCGAATTAGACAGTATTATTATTTCAGATATGTCTTCAGACTGGCGCCAACAGGTCAAAATAACCAAGCAAAATTTGGTATTTCCGCAGACCATTATTGACGAAGAGCCAGAACTGGTTAGGCGTCAACAAGAAGAATATTCAATTCGGTTGGATAATTTAAGCAACCAATTAGAAATTCTTGTACGTCAGATCCAACAACGTCAGCAAGAAATAGAAGAGTTGGCCTCTAGAATTAGTACCCTTACGACGAGTTATCAATTAGTATCTCGCGAGCTTGAATTGACTCGACCACTTGCTCGAAAAGGCATTGTTCCGGAAGTTGAACTGCTCAAACTTGAGCGCACAGTGAATGATATTCAAGGTGAATTACAATCGGTTAGGCTTTTACGTCCAAAAGTGAAAGCGTCTATGGATGAAGCCATTTTAAAGCGCCGAGAAGCTGTATTTGTTTATGCCACTGATTTACGTGCACAGCTCAATGAAATGCAAACCAAATTATCACGTATGAATCAGGCACAAAAAGGCGCATTTGATAAGGTCAGTAAAGCCGTCATTGCCTCGCCTGTTATAGGCACCATTAAAAAAATTAACTTTAATACCTTAGGTGGCGTTGTACAGCCAGGTGAAGAGATTATGGAAATTGTTCCATCAGAAGATAAACTGCTGATAGAAACCAAAATCACTCCTAAAGATATTGCTTTTTTACATCCGGGATTACCCGCTATCGTAAAAGTCACCGCATATGACTTTACCCGTTATGGCGGGCTAAAAGGAACCGTTGAACACATTAGCGCCGATACGTCACAGGATGAAGAAGGCAATAGTTTCTATATTGTAAAAGTGCGAACACAAGAGTCCAGTTTAATGAAAGACGATGGCACAGAGATGCCAATAATTCCAGGGATGCTCACTTCAGTAGATGTCATCACGGGAAAAAAATCCATACTTGAGTACATTTTAAATCCAATTTTAAGAGCGAAAGATACCGCCCTTAGAGAGCGCTAAGAAGAACCGGGAGGGTTTTTTATGACAACTATTATAAATCAACAAATAAAGCTAAGTGCTGTTGCTCTTGCTTTATCAATGTTGATAGCGCCAACAGCCTCAAGCCAGACTCTTGAGCAAGCTGTTGCACATACGCTAGACACAAACCCAGATTTACGCATTGCTTTTAATCGCTTTAAAGCGCGTGAAGAGCAAGTTAATCAAGCCGTAGCAGGCTATATGCCAACCGTAGATCTTTCTGCGGGCTATGGCTGGGAGCAAACCGATAGCCCTTCAACTCGTCGTAAAGTAGGCCAAGGTGATGTTGATAATGACGGTATGATTGATTTAGAACGTGGCGAAGCCGGTTTTAGTATCAAACAAATGCTGTTTGATGGTTTCTATACCAGTAGCGAAGTCGATCGTTATTCGTATGAAGCTAGCGCGGATCAGTGGGCATTATTTGCTGCTGCTGAAGATATGGCATTGGATGTTGCAAAGGTCTATTTGAACTACATCCGTAGCGAACAAGTACTATTACTCTCGGAGAAAAATCTCGCGAGTCATAAAGAGATTTACGATCAAATAAAACAACGCACAGATTCAGGTTTAGGATCGATAGCAGATTTATCGCAAATCACCGGTCGTCTTGCCCGTGCAAACGCCAATGTAATTTCTGCTAAAAACAATTTAGAAGATGCTCGTGCAGCCTATATCAGAATTGTTGAAGCAAAACCCGATGACCTAATTCTGCCAGTGCCTGATGCCGATATGCTACCAAAAAGCTTAGATAAAGGGCTCATGGCAGCAAAATCAAAACACCCAGTATTAAAATCAGCGGAAAGCGATATTAACGCCGCTAAAAAAGAACGTAGCTCAGCCAAAGCCAGCTATTTCCCACAATTAAGCCTAGAACTTAATGGTAACTGGAATAATGATACTGATGGCGAAGATGGCTACAGCGCAATTAGCAGCCAAAATGTTAACGGCTATAACAATGATTTAGTTGCTATGGTTCGGGTTAAATATAACCTTTTCTCCGGTGGTAAAGACGTCTCAAAAGACAGAGAAACAGCCTATAAAGTCAACGAAGCAAAAGAAATCCAACAACGCGCTTATCGCCAAGTTGTTGAGGGTGTTTCGTTAGCTTGGAATGCTTATGAAATGTTAGCCCCACAAAAACAGTTCATCCGTGAACATGTTGTGGCGTCAAAACAGACTCAAGTGGCTTATGTGCAACAATTTAACTTGGGCCAACGAACTCTGCTCGATTTACTCGATACCGAAAATGAACTATTTGAAGCTCGTAAGGATTACTTGCAAACCGAGTATGACGAAATTGCTGCTCGTTACCGAGTATTGAATGCGACAGGCGATCTACTTGACTCACTTCGAGTAACACGCCCGGGAGAATGGCGTGGTGAGCGTGAATATGAGGGAGGTGTTAAATAATGAAATATTTGATGATTTTACTCGCATTGATTACAACAACAGGTTGTTCGATCAACGATATTGTCGAGTCTAATGCTTCTACACCACAAAATTTTGATCTTGCCGACAGTGATCGTGATGGTGTGATAATGGCCCGAGAACGTTGTGCTGGCACCATCATTGGTGCTGCTGTCGACAACTATGGTTGTGGTAGCATCAAAGATATCAATGAACGCCAAGACTTAAAAATACTATTTAGTAATAATTCAGTGGTTATCGAACAGCAGTATTATAACCAAATTGAACGCGTCGCTAATATCATGAAAACCTACCCTACCACTAAGGTAAAAATAGAAGGCCATACCAGTAAACGTGGAAGCTATGAACTTAATTTAGCGTTATCTCAAAAACGTGCAAAAGCGGTTATCGAAGTGTTAGAAAACACCTTTGGTATCGATCCAAGCCGTCTTAACGCTACAGGGTATAGTTTTGATAACCCAATTGATAACAGTGGCACGCCAGAAGCAGAAGAGCGTAATCGTCGTGTGATAGCTGAAGTCACAGCCGATGACACCATTCCAGAAATGAGATGGAATATTTACACTGTCGATGAGCAAAATGACTAACGGACATACAAGGCATTGATTCTTTGAGTCGTGAAGACAGCAAAGTAACTACAGCGTTGCATAAAAGGGTCTGTCATTTTTTTATTATGGCATCGGCCCTTTTAGTTTCATGTTTATATGCTGCACCAACTCAAGAATTGAATCAGCAGCAAACCGTTTCAGCATTGTCGAAACGTTATGGCGATCGCGCAGGATTACGAGCAAATGCTTGGTTCAAAATCGTCAGTGATTCACAACAACTTGCTGATATTGATAAATTAGAAAAAGTGAATCAATTTTTTAATTTATTTCGATTCATTGATGATCAAACTCTATGGGGTGAATCCAATTATTGGGCATCGCCAATGGAGTTTATCGGGGCTAACGGAGGGGATTGCGAAGACTTCTCAATCGCAAAGTATTTCACGCTTCTTCAACTGGGTATTCCTGAAGATAAACTCCGAATCACCATGGTAAAAGCAACATCGCTGAATCAATATCATATGGTGTTAGCATACTATGAAAAGCCTAGTTCGATTCCGTTAGTGCTCGACAATTTGGATAAAACCATAAAATTGGCAACGAAACGAAAAGATCTCCTGCCTGTTTACAGTTTTAACGGTAAACAATTATGGCTAAACAAAGAAAAAGGTCGAGGTGTGTTAGCTGGCTCATCATCACGCCTTGAAAAATGGACTGACCTTAAACTTAGATTAGGTGTAGACCGCTTACGCCAACCCAAACTCAACATGGAGTAGTGACAACATGACCCTGTTCAGGCAGATCTATGCGTTACTTTTCGGGCTTTTCTTGTTAACAATTGCAAGCGTAGCCTATGTACAATTTTCAGAAACCCAAGGATTCTTATCCAAACAAATGGAATCTGATCTCAACAATGCCAGTAATTCATTAGGATTAATGCTGACCCCTGTTTTAGAAGCCGGTGATGATGCCGGAGCTGAAACATTAGTCAATGTCATTTTTGAGGGCGGCTATTATCAACAAATCAAACTAACGTGGTTGGTTGATGGTAAGCAACAAGTGTGGAACAACTCTGTTAAAGTCGATAATATCCCTCAATGGTTTATCGATCTTAACCTGTTTAAAACCATTAAAAAACAAACCACGATTACCTCTGGTTGGTTACAACTTGCCACACTAGAAATTACAGCTCACCCAGGATTTGGCTATCAGGAGTTATGGCGGATTATTTCCGACATTATTATTCTATTTTCAATCTTATTTCTCATCGCCATTATATTTGCGCGAGTGGGATTAAGCTGGATTTTAAAACCCTTAAACACCCTTTCTTTACACGCTAAACAAATAGCAGCACAGCAATTTGGCCCAGATATGCCAACGCCAAAAACAAGGGAGTTAAAAGAGCTCGTCAATGCATTTAACAGTATGTCAGCCCAATTAAAGCAAGTATTTAATTCTCTTGACGAAGAAGTCTCAGCATTAAGAAAGAAAAATCTTATCGATCAAGTCTCAGGGCTGCCAAATAGACAATATATGGTCAGTAGAGTTAATGGTTGGTTAAGCGAACCCAGTACCGGAGCACTTTACTTAGTCAAAATGGATTGGCTAGAAGAAGTACATAGCAAATACGGTTTCCAAGTTCGCGATGAGACTATTCGCATTCTGGCTGAGAAACTACAGCATCACCAGGATAAAATATCCTCATCTGTTATCGCCCGTATTGCTGCATATGAATTTGCCTTCCTTGTTGAGGACTGTGAACATGACCAGCTGGCTAAGTATTTGCAAAGCCTAATACGTACTGTTAATAAAGAAATATCTAAAGCTGGCTGTAAACCAAATGAACAGTTTTATATTGGTGTTGCTGAACGTCTAGGACAAATGACAGTATCAGACATGTTGGCTCAAGCAGATAACGCACTCCAACAGTCCATTAAAGACGACAAAGTGTTCCATTGGTTTGAGAACACTCAAAAGCAGCTGTTTACCCGTGAAGAGTGGCGCAATAATTTAAGTCATGCCATAAAGAACAAAAAATTCCAATTCCGTTGGCAGTCGATTCAGCTATGTGCCAAAGATGAAATTTGTCAGCGCGAACTATATTGCCAACTGCAAATAGGCGACACCATCCTCCATGCTGGTCAGTTTGTTCCCTATATAGAATTACTCTCATTAGGCACAATGTTCGATCGTTGTTTAATAGAAACAGTCAATGAACATCGTTTACTCGAACGCAATTATGAACGCGTCGCCATCAATCTTACTTATCAAAGTATAAGCGATGCTGATTTTCATCTTTGGCTAAAACAGTTCCTACGATCCAATAAATACACCGAACGGATTTGCTTTGAAATCCCAGAAGCAAGTGTATATAGCGATTTAGAATCTTGTGAAAATCTCTGTAAAGTCATTCGAGATTCAGGAGCTCAGTTTGGTATCGATCATTTTGGTCGCCAATTCGGTTCAATGGCTTACTTACAAAGTCTACGTCCAAATTATGTCAAACTAGACCAATCATTTGCCTATATTGAAGAGAATCAACACAACAGCGAATTATGTCGTGCTTTAGTGAATGTAGCTAAAGGGTTAGATATTCAAGTGATTGTCACAGGCATCCAAGAAGCAAACCAATTAACACGATTTACTGAACTCAGAGTCGATGCTTATCAAGGCTTTATTGTACCGCCGGTCAATGTGAAGCTCTAAGTGATATCAAAGAGTTGATCAACTAATACTAACCACTCCTCTGAGTGGTTTTTTTATCTCTGTAGAGCTACTTACAGACGATAAACTCACTAGGGTGTTAGTGGGTTAACCCAACTGCTATAACACAGTGCTAGCGCTATACAGCTGTTCTGGTGAACTCGTTCATATTTAAGAACGATACCAGTCAACTGCAATTTAATTTACGACCAAGCTTGCTCGATAAGATTTAGCCATACCATGGCACGACTCTGACAACCTGAATATCAGCGTAAAGCCTATTTAACCTGATGTGATGGTCTCCTCCCACTTCAATCATGGCACATCGATGCCGTACACATCAGGTTATTTATACCTATAGTCGCAGCAGTAATAAACGGTATCAATCCTCCAGCTATAACAGAAGGGCTATAACGTATGGTTACCAAAAAACATACAAACGTCATTAAACATAGCATGTAGTTCCTATTAACGCCGTTAATGCAAATAGATAGTGTGAATCAATAATGTGGATAGAGGATGCAGATAGATAATGCGATTGGCATTGTTCACTTAATAAGGCAATAGTACGAATGTAATGACAAATCAAGAAAAACAAAAAGGCCACTCATTTGAGTAGCCTTTTTGTTAAATTGGTCGGTGATAGAGGATTCGAACCTCTGACCCTCTCGTCCCAAACGAGATGCGCTACCGGGCTGCGCTAATCACC
>NZ_JBEOPL010000039.1:0-16062 GCF_040310065.1 Shewanella sp. TB7-MNA-CIBAN-0143 | reverse complement strand
TAATTCACTTGCTTTAACTTACCGCGCCCTGTTTATTTGTAAATTAATTGAGGCGACAACTATCCTGACACAGGGGGCCAACATCTATTAACACAAGATGTCATCCACGCCGATGAGACCACGCTCAAAGTGATTAACGATGAGCGAGTAAAATCCTATATGTGGGTGTATTGCGCTGGCGCGGATAAACCAAGCACTGAGCCTCGATATCAAGGTTTGCGCAATATAGTACTGTACGACTATCAAGACGGTAGCCGCGCGGGCACCTGCGTGAGCCGTTTTCTGGCCACCGAGCAAACGGTATTTAATGGTTATTTACAAGTCGATGGTTACGCGGCTTATCAGCAGGCAAACAATAAACTGGTCGGTTGTTGGGCACATGCACGGCGTAAATTTAAAGAAGCGTTAGTGGCACAAGGCAAACCCAAAGCAGGCAAAGTCAGTAAAGCGGATATGGCGCTGAGCATGATAGCCAAGCTGTACCGTATTGAAACCCAAATACAAGCACTGAGCCTGGAAGAGCGATTGTATTTTAGGCGCACCCATTCATGTGCCCAATTGGCGTTATTTAAGCAATGGTTGGATAAATCAGTGCAGCAAGTATCAAAGGAAAGTCCGCTAGGCAAAGCCATCCATTACAGCCTCAATCAATGGTCAAAGCTGAGTTGTTACACGCAAGACAGTCGCCTCAATATCGACAACAACCGCGCAGAGCGGGCAGTAAAACCGTTTGTGATAGGGCGTAAAAACTGGCTATTCAATCACAACCATCGCGGCGCTGAGGCGAGTGCAATTTTGTACAGCATCATAGAAACGGCTAAAGCGAATGGACTTATCCCGTTTGATTACATCGAACACTGCTTAGAACAATTATCCTACCCTGATTGTGACCTCAACAGTCTCTTACCCTGGCAGGTTAGGCTAGACAAGACGTAGTTCGCCGGACGCATACGGTGTCTCTCCATAACTCTGAGCTTATGTTTGGATGCTGTTAACTTTAAGCTGACTACTTGCCCACTGTAGTCCAGGTAGAGATCGCAGTTCATTATCCTAACCAGAAAGTTCAGGTTTAGGCGTTCTAAATGAACCGCCCTGTGCGGAGCCGCATGCAGGGTGTGGGGGCTAGAGGTTAGATACCTCCGGCTACCCGATTATATTTTTATAGTGACGATTTCGTAAAAGGCTTATGAAACAACGACGGCATTTGATCCTGCTTTAGGTAAAATTTCGGCATTTCATCTTTTTGAAGCCAAGCATATCCATTTAAACGATCTTTTAAAGCACCATATTGTGAAGGCATTGATAGCTCATTCATAACTTTTTTTACAAATGAGCGATAACGCTTTCCAACGAAATATTGTTTGTATAAAGATGAAGGAATCGGAAGTTCTACTTTAGCGTCATCTCCTGACACAGAAATACCAAGCATCTTTGTAGGCGGTGCTAACTTTATAAACCTAGGGTCTACACCTTTGGCTTTTAAAAGGTTATCTCCAACATTTTTAATCTCTTGAACCATTTTTGAATGTTTTTGATATTGCCCTTGCTCCATATCTTTCTCAATATCAGATAATCTCTCTCTTATTTCTATCACATCCAAATCTTTGCGGTAATGTGATAGTGCCTCGAGGTACTCTTGTCCGTTTCCACATTCTTTTACCAACATAGGTATGAAGTTAGGCAGTTGAATTTCATCAGAATGAGGAACTAAATCTAAATCACTATATGTTTGGAGCATCTTCTTTTGAAAACCTCTCATCCCTACATTAAATGATTTAGCAAAATCTCCAGAAGTATTTGCTCCATGATTCAGGCGATCGAGAAAATCATATGAAAAGAAGTCTCGAAGTGGATGCGACATATAGTTTACATTTAACTTTGCAGCATAAACTTGATGCCAGATATATTGAGTTCCGAGCCACGCCATAACTGAAAGCATTCTTTTGACATGCGGTGACAATTTTTCCCAATCTACGGGTAATCCATCTCTCCCCTGAATTTTAAATTTTTCACCAAGACCATAATCAGCTGGGCTATCTAAAAATGCTTCTATTAGTGGGTTTTCTTTTTCTATCCCCATAGTCCGAAAGACCAAATAGAATTCTGAACTGGAATGCTCCCAAATGAATTTACTAAATGCATCTGCTTGTTCAAAGTATTGAGAAAAGAGACTTCTATCAGAGCCTTCTTTGAATGCTGTAGTCCATGCTTCTGATAGAGCATTTGATATGGTTAATAAATTCTCATCCTCCTGCTGGTCAACAGTTACAAAATCGAATACAGGGTCTGATAGCATTTTTTTTCTAGCTGGGGTTAAAGATTTTTTATAGGTATCGGGGATTATTATCTTATCACTTAACAAAAAAGCTTCACTAAAGCGTTCAAGTGCAACATGCTCAACATCAAGTAACGCAGGTTCTTTGATTGGTGCTTTACCTAATGCCCGTTGTACACTTGAAATAGTTGCATTATCTAGTAACACGGAAGACATTGAGTACTCTCCAAAAAATATAACAGCTTATTCAATAGCAGCACAATAACGTTCTAGGCTGCTCAATTCATATACCAAAGATATCATCGCTAAGTTATTGTTGTAAATCGAATATTTTCCATTAATAGGTAAGTAATGCTCATAATACTGCCGGAGAAAGAATGCGTCTTTGTTTACAAGGTCTATACTGCACTTTCCAATACCCATTAGTCGTTTGATATGTATAGGTTTTATTAAGCATTACAAAGTTATCGATGCGTAGAAAGCCAATTTTTCGTATACTTTGACGCCAAAATTATCTCAATTTTGAGTAAATCAGTTATACCTCCTTCGACGACAAGCCAGTAAGTAACCAGTCTTTTTGGCGGCAAGTAAAACTGTCAAAAACGATTAGAAAAAGTAAGACTATGTTGACTGGATCTGGAGCGCCTAGTTGTTCCTACCAACACGTTTTGGGGCAAAAGTTTGTTAGATTTAGCAGAACTGCATTGGAACTAATTTTCAAGTGAGGCGATGACCTTAATAGCGATTTCTTGAGGGCATTCGCCATATGATTGCTGAAGACTAATAAATGATTCTGCATTAAAGCAGACGCTTATGACATCCAAAGGCGTTCCTTTGAGTGTTTGCATTGGAAAAGTCACCATCTTGTCATCGATACTTAACTGCTCCCAAATAATAATTTTACCTTCCTTGTCTCGTAAACGCCTGGACTCTTTTAATTCTGAGCATCTTCTTTTTAATTCCAGCCATAATTCGATGGACATATCATTAGAGCGCGCTATTTTGTGAAACGCAGAAAATTTCGCTTTATATCTCTTACTTACATAACGCATATAGCCCCCCGAATCTTACGTATTGTTTAGAAGCATCTTAGCACGGCGGCTCCTTTTAAATGCAGCAACCATCTCACATAACGCTCCAGTTAAAACTACTGGCTCACTCTTTTATACAAACTAATTTCGCTCTCAGTGAGAGCGAAAAGGTTTATTTCGCACTACCCTGTAGCTGATGCGTGCTGGGTTGCAGAGCATTTAATACCAATTAGCATTGAAGTGTGATCTAATTGAGCTACAACATTTAATACTTTTTAAACATGACAACTTTATCCTACAAAGAAATACTCGCTCTCTCTAAACAAGAGAAAAATGCTAACAAGAAGATCCGCTTATTAGCCGTTGCTACGTTCCTGCAAATTAATAATCGCTCAGAAGTCGCCAGACGGTTAAATGTCAGCCGTCGCAGTGTGAACGATTGGGTATCAAGCTTCTTGAACCAAGGTTTAGCAGGCCTAGAGGACAAGCCTCGTATAGGCAAAAAGAGTCGATTGACCCCAAGCAGAAAGAGCAAGTGTGCCAGTTTGTTAAGGATGCGACCCACGCCACCAACGGTGGCCGCCTGATAGCTGAGGATATTCAGCAATTTATCGCCTCACAATACGATGTATCGTATAGCCATTCACATGTTTATTGGCTATTGCATAAACTGGGTTTTAGTTGGATAACCAGCCGCTCTAAGCACCCCAAGCAATCTGCTGAGGCACAAAAAACCTTTAAAAAAACTGCAGAATAAAGCGATCGATATATTGCCTGTCTATATCCCTTTTGATCGCGTTGATATTTGGTTTCAAGATGAAGCGCGATTCGGTCAACAAAATACCACGACGAGATTATGGGCACCAAAAGGTTCTAGGCCAAGAGCGGTGAGACAACAACAATTTGAATACGCTTATCTTTTTGGCGCAGTTTGCCCTGCGACGGGTGCAACAGAAGCCTTGGTTACGCCCTTTATTAATCAAGATGCGATGAGGCAGCATTTAAAGCAAATATCAGAAGCAACTGCCAATGATCGTTATGCGCTAGTGATCCTTGATGGTGCAGGTTGGCATACTGAAAACGTCGCAGCTGATTTTGATAATCTCTGGATCCTGAAATTGCCTCCCTATTCTCCTGAGTTGAACCCAATAGAGCAGGTGTGGCAATGGCTACGCCAGCATTGCCTCGCTAACCGCTGCTTTAAAGACTTTAACGATATTGTTGAGCAATGCTGTCGTGCATGGAATACATTCATTGAGTGTCAAAATAGGGTAAAAACGTTGTGCTATAGGGATTGGGCTAAGTTGGGAAGTCTTTAATCGTAATTGGTATAAGACTATTTATTAAAAAAGCAATGTTTGAAACGCTTGTTTGATTTACAAGTCCTTTTCGCACTCACTGACTGCGAGCCATTTTCTATACCATTATATTTCGCTCTCTGCTGTAGCGAAATAATGACAGTTTTGGCAGTGTTAGTGCCTCATTTGGCGCTGTTACTGCCAATTGAGACAGATTGTTAATTTAGGTTTAAAGTTTATTTATTAACCACACCCGATCATCAAATATCATATTCAATTTTCTCAATATCCTTAAGTAATGCAGTAACGTTTATATCTTTGCCGTAACGACTGAAAGTGATATTGGGGTTGGCGTGGCCAACGATTTGCGCCACGATATGCTCGCTGATATCCAGTTGCTTCATTTCATCGATAAACGTATGTCTGAAGCCATATGACGTGGGACGCTGGTTAGCTTGCATGCCGATTTCGGTTTGAAGCTTTGCGAGCTGTTTACAGTAAGTTTTTGACCAATCTTCAATGATGCCGACAGGTTTATAATCAAACAGCTGGGTATGTGTTAATTTTCTTTGTTCAACAAACGCAATAAAGCCTAGCTCAAGCAAGTATTTGTGAATGGGCACATAACGTTTGGCATTGAGGTTCTTTAATCGCTGTGCTGCACCGCTGTCATCAATGCTAATACAGTGTACGCCATCGATTAGTTTGATATCTCCAGGTTTGAGCTGGCTGGCTTCTGAGGGCCTTAAGCCGCCATAAAGCATCAAACGGGTGACCCATTTGAAATCGGTTGTTGAAGCCTTGAATGATGAGCTGCGAAGTAGTCGTTTAAGTTCAGGATGCGTCCAGCGGTCTCTAGCTTGATTCGGTTTAGCTTTTGGTTTTTGTCCGACAGTAACGCTTTCAAAGGGGTTGTGGTTGCAATAGTTCATTAACTGGCACCACTTAAAGAACTGAAATATGGCAGCTAAGTACTCTTTATTGCTTTTGTAGCTTCGGCCTTGAGTCAGTAACTCATCGCGATAGGTCATCGCATCAGCACTGGAGATGTCATGCACACATTTATATTCAGCTTGAAGCTTGGTTTTAAGAATGGATTTTGATGATACAGTATCAATAAAATGCCGAGTACGCTGCTCAAGCTGCTTGATAGACAGCGGCCGAATGGCTGATTTTTGTTTTGAAATAATAAATGCGCTTAATGCTTCGTTTAACCCAATAACAGGCTTTGCTTGCGCAACAGTTGTGGTTTCACGATGCTGAGACAATTTAGTCTCTCTAATGGGGATAGCATGAGGTTTTTGCGTGATGTTGAACGTAATATCAGAATCAGCTGCATCAAACTGAGTTCTGAGATGGTTAATGACCTCATCAACGTAGCGAATAAAGTCATTTATACGGGTTTGATGGTCAATAGACTTGATGATTTTTTTGAGTGCTCCGGCAACATCAATGTTACGGATGACCGCTTCTGCTCTGTCACGAGTCAGTAAGGAGACTTTTACGTCAAAGGGAAAGCCCTTGTCGCGTAAATATTTGGCTAAACAGATACGCGTGAAGTATACGTTGTTGGGTGCTCGATAAAGATACATTGTCTGAGTCAATCCTTATGGAGAGCCCCTCAAACGCCAAAAACAAAAAAAGCCGTTGATAATCAACGGCTTTTCTCGTATTTAATGTGGCGGAGGGATAGGGATTTGAACCCTAGAACGGGATAAACCGTTGCCGGTTTTCAAGACCGGTGCATTCGACCACTCTGCCATCCCTCCGAACGGGCTGAATAATATAAGTAACTCGTTTGCTTGTAAACCATAAAGTTAAAAAAAACACCTGAGTGCATAGCATTTAATCAGCATGCTCATATTTTTGTCATCATCGAGACTTTTTTAATCAACACAAAACTCGTTGGCGACTCTTTTATGGACTTGAATCACTTCAACAACACCAGGTAAGCTAGAAGAGTTGAATCAGCTAAGGCTTTTGTGGTGCTTTATGCTAATATCATCTCATTATTTTTCGTTGTCGCAGCTAAATTACCACTATATGAATTCAACGCTACTGCCTAGTGCCAAACTCGCTCCTCAATATCATTTACCTGATGCATCGACTTCAGTTTCTTTTCCAAGTCATATACTGCTTGGTCAAGAACGAGTGGTTGAAACATTCAAATTAATGAGCAAAACAAATTCGCAACATTTATTTCTTGCTGATTTTTTAGGGGTAGATAGATCACTATTTATTGATGCGTTGGTAACTCAAGCTAACACGCCTTCAAATCATTACCTTGTTGCGACTAAAAAACAGCAAGAAGATGCAGATATTCAGTTTAAGTGGCAACAAACACTCCCTCCTGAACATGTCGGCATTATCGCTAAGCAAGAATCATTGTCCTGCTATTTACAAGGGACTATTCGCCGTGCTGATTTGCTCGGTAGAATGCTTAAAACGGACAAATCCAGTGTTTATAAACCTGGTGCACTAGCCAAAAATCATTTCGTGTTTATTTGCTTAGCATCATTATGGCAGCGCGAGAGTTTGTGGGATTTGTTGATGCAAATTATCCACGATGGCTTTTATCGTATTAATAATGAGTTAACGCCTATTCCACTGAATTGTAAGATTGTACTTGTGGGCTCTGGTTTATCGTATAGCCAGCTTAGAGTTGAAGACCGAAATTTTAATCGCCATTTTCCATTGCTGGCTGAAATGAGTAATGAAGTTGATCTAACACAGCATCCTGAATCGTCTTATGTGCAATGGTTGAACGTGCTTGCCCAAGCAGAATCTGTTGAATTAGAACCATCAAGTTTGTTACCGTTATTTTGGTATAGCTCACGTTTGGTTGAACATCAACAACGCTTAAGTTTAAGTATGTTGGAGTTTAGGCAACTATTAGGTCAAGCAAAAGTATATTCAGGTCAAGCTACATTGAATGCTGCAGCTATAGCTAAAGCACTGGAAAAATTAAAATTCCGTCACAATAGCTCTGAAATATATTCGGCTCAAAGTTTTGATGATAATTTTATAAACCTGCCAACTAAAGGCGCTATGGTAGGTCAGATTAATGCCCTTACGGTTATTGATACAGGCGATTATACCTATGGTGAGCCTGCCCGTATTACCTCATCAGTGCATTATGGTGATGGCGAAGTGGCAGATATTGAACGAAAATCAGAGTTGGGTGGCAATATTCATGCAAAAGGCATGATAATCCTATCTGCTTGCTTGTACCGTATTTTTGGTCGTGACGCGCCTCTTCATTTGAATGCAAATATTGTATTTGAACAGTCTTACCAAGAAATTGATGGTGATAGCGCTTCACTCGCCGAGTATTGCTGTTTAATGTCTGCGATAGCTGAACAACCCATTATCCAAAGTTTAGCGGTTACAGGCGCATTAGATCAGTTTGGCAATGTACAAGCGATTGGTGGTGTGAATGAGAAAATTGAAGGTTTCTTTAATTTATGTCAACGCCGCGGTTTAACGGGCGAACAAGGTGTTATTATGCCTAAGGCCAATGTATTACAGCTAAATCTTGAACCTGCTGTGATTGAAGCCATTGATAAAGGATTATTTCATATCCATGCAATTGAGCATATGGATCAAGCAGTTGAACTGCTGATGCAAATGCCTGCTGGAGTCGCGAATGAAGATAACGACTTTGCACCAGACACGCTTTACGGATTAGTACAACAACGTTTAGATAAATTAGCCGGACAAGATGATGATGACGTGGAACTGAACTTTTTTGCTAAATTGTTAGCTAGATTGCACATTATTTAGTGATCGGAGTTGTTTAGCTTACACGTGTTCGCTATCTTGTTAGTATTATCAGTCAATTAAGTGGTATCGATTTAAATGGAAAAAGCTAATAGTTTCACTAAAGAGCAACTTGTCGCATGTGGTCATGGCAATCTTTTAGGCCCAAATAGACCGCGCTTACCTGTCGACAATATGTTGATGATTGACCGTATCATTACCATAAATGAAGATGGTGGTGCATTTGGTAAAGGTGAAATAATTGCCGAACTCGATATCACACCCGATCTATGGTTTTTTGATTGCCACTTTATCAGTGACCCAGTAATGCCTGGTTGTTTAGGTTTGGATGCCATGTGGCAACTTGTTGGTTTCTTCCTAGGCTGGGAAGGCGCTGAAGGTAAAGGTCGAGCATTAGGCGTGGGTGAAGTGAAATTTACCGGCCAAGTATTACCTGATGCAAAGAAAGTGACTTACAAGCTTAATATTAAACGCAAAATTCACCGAAAATTGGTTATGGGTATAGCTGATGCCACGATGGAAGTTGATGGTCGTCAAATCTACTCAGCAACTGATTTAAAAGTAGGTATTTTCAGCGATACATCGACGTTCTAGTTAACGCCACTTTACTTGGAATACGTTGAAAATGTAGCTTAATGCCCTCCGATATACATCGTGAGGGCATTTTATTAAGTGTTACTTATTAAGTACTACTTGTTAAATAGGCCATTAAGACGACCGTCAATACCTTCACGCCATCCGCCTAACCATTGAGACCGTGAATCCAGATTCGAATGGGGACAAACCTCCTTAGAACGCCCTCCTACTCCGGCTTGAAATCCTTTTGAAAATGCTCTGTCTAAACGATCTCTTTTCTGTCTTTTCATGTATGAGTCCTCTTCAGTAACAGGCTTCTTTTTGACATGATAAAGCTGAAGCCTTGCATATAGAAATAGATCGTTTTTTAACCAAAATCAACCAAAAAAACCATCATTTTAATGATCTTTTATTAAGGTATTGAGAATTAGGTTAAAAAAAATCGAGGAATATTTCCTCGATTTTTTTATGGTTCTAGACTACCCCCTGTTTGAGGGGCTAGATGACGATGATTACACTGAGTCTATGATGACAGTTAAGCCTATTTTTTTACTCTGCGACGCAACCATAATAATGGCAGAGTGAATAACCAAGCAAAACTGGCTGCACCTTGACGTACATAAGCCACTTCTTCAACTGTGTCTGAAGTCGTACATGCTTCACCAGAGGTTGGTTTCAAAATAACCATTCGCGGCAAATATGCTGTTACTGGAGCACCGTTCCCATCTAATTCAAATAGCGGTAGATTATTTTCACCGACAAGCACATTACCAGTAGTTGCATCGGTTTGATATTGTGGCTTACGAATAAACGCAGTCCCTACAATAGTGCCGTCTTCATTGATGCTATTGGCTTCTACAACTTGAATATCGGTGTTATAAGTTAATATTTCACCAGTACCATCTTGAATACTCACTTGATGACGAGCCCACTCTCCATCAGTATTCTGTACATAGCCTTTAGAACCACAGGTAAGGAGATCGTTTAAATTAGAAAATTCGCTAGTACTATTTTCAAATAAGAAACCCACTTTTGGACGAGGCTTTTCTTTGTCGTAAGTTGATTCAACATAACCGACAACTTGTCCTTTATTGTTGATATCTTTAGGTTTGCTACTTAAATCTGACAATGTGGTTTGGAAGTCATTCGGCGTAACAATCCCTTGTTCTGGATTGTTAGTGTCTAATGTGAAGAATTTATCACGTAAATAACCACCAATATATTTACGATAACTGCCGACTAAAATACCATTATCATTAATATCATACGCGATAGAGCTTGTGACTTCATTCTCCATATCTACCCAATTATATTGATATTCACCATTGGTATTCTTTTTCCAGTAAGCAGCATCAAAATATAATTTATCGGTGTCGCCATTACGATAAACATGTGAGCGGCCAGCCACATCATCATCGCTGTTAACACCTAATGCTTGGGCGGTGTAAATTAGCGTTGAGTCCGTTGCAGGGGTTAAGCCTAACGGTAATTCAGTACGCTCAGGTACACCGGCATCGTCTATGTTATTTAAATCCCATACTAAAGCGCGTGTTTGATAAATAATATAACGACGGCTGTTAGTGTCTGGATACTGAGAATCTTGAACACAAATAGCGAGCGGCGTAGGATTATCTGCATCGGTGTCTTCTGCACTTGTAATACAGGTATCTACACGGTCAACACTTGATGAAGCCAATGCGGTACTACCATAACCAACAACAAGATTATTTTCATTTACATCGGCTGCAACAGACGAACCACCTAACTCAACGGTAGCTGCACTAGTGTCAGCATCTTGTTCACGAACATAGGTTGTGTAAGGAGGTAGTAATGAAAATTCAACATCATCTTTTACTGCAATGGCACGAAGTTCAAAATCACGATAATACCAAAGCTCTTGTGTTGTGCTTGTACCTTCATAAGCCAAGGTCTTTTGCTCACCAGTATAAGCACCCACTTTGGTGCCATTACTGTTAAGACCATAGAAGAAGGTATCAATTGAATTAACAACCAGTTCACCATCACTGTCTACGTCAGCAGGATTAGTCGTACCAGCTAGGCTATAAAATGAAGGCTTCCAAGCGCCTTCAGCGGCATTTGCACTGGTAGTGACAGTGAAGTTATTTGCCTCTATTGGTGTTAATACTGAATAGGTAATCTCTTCTGCATCAGAAATACCATCTTCAACATCAATGATGCCGCCTTCAATGTCTTCGGTACTAAGTTTCTTTTTACCTTTTGAAATACCGACAACTTCATCTTGACTGTTCACCGCCATGGCATAGCCATTACGTGTACCGTCAATAGTGCCATTTAGGTCGAAATCTTCAATATTAACAATTTCATATACTGGCGCAGCTTGAACTGTTCCAATCACACTTAATACACCTATCGCAACAAGGGATAAGGCTTTATCAAACTTTAACTTCATGTAACTATTCCTGTTTTATTATGCTTTACTTCAGTGACTCAAGCTCTTCCCATCGCTCGAAGCAAACTTCTAAATTCTGTTCTTTTTCTGCCAACAACTGCAGTGTTTTATTGACCAAATCCTGCGGTTGATTATAAAAATCAGCACCCGCTATGGTTTGCTGCAATTGGGCAATATCTTGCTCGAGCTGTTCCATTTGGCTCGGGAGCGTATCTAATTCTTTTTGCAATTTGTAAGACAGTTTTTTGACTGCTTTCTCAGGGATACTGACAGGCTTTGTTTCAACCACTGCGGTAGGTTGGACAACATTAGTTGCAACAGGTTCCTCAGAATAAAACTTTGCACCTTGAGCAACAGCATCTTGGTAACCACCAACATACTCAGCCCATTGTCCATTGCCCGCAAACCACCAACTGCTGGTAACGGTATTGTCGATAAATGCTCTATCGTGGCTCACGATAAGTAATGTACCAGCAAAATCAGCAAGCAGTGACTCTAACAATTCTAACGTCTCAATATCAAGATCGTTTGTTGGTTCATCGAGAATAATTAAATTGGCAGGGCGCAATAATAATCTCGCCAATAACAAACGGTTCTTCTCGCCACCAGAAAGTGCTTTTACCGGAGTACGAGCACGCATTGGCGAGAATAAGAAATCTTGTAGATAACTAAGAATATGGCGATCTTGGCCATTAATTGTGACGGTACTTTTACCCTCACCAACGTTTTCTTCTACTGTTTTTTCTGGGTCAAGCGCTTCACGATACTGGTCAAAATAGGCAACGTCTAGCTTAGTACCGACTTTAATTTCGCCAGATTGAGGCTGCAGCTTTTCAATTAACAGTTTGATTAGCGTTGATTTACCGCAACCATTTGGGCCAATTAACGCGATACGGTCACCACGTATGACAGTAGTACTGAAATCTTTAACTAAATTTTTATCAGGCAAATTATAGTTAACATTTTTAATATCAAATACTAACTTACCAGAGCGTTCGTTATCAGATACCGACATTTTGGCGTTACCTTGACGGTTTAAGCGTTCACTACGTTCGGTACGTAGTGCTTTTAACGCTCGAACACGACCTTCATTTCGAGTACGTCGCGCTTTAACACCTTGACGGATCCAGGTTTCTTCGTCGGCAAGTTTTTTATCAAAATGAGCGTTTTTCTCAGCTTCAACTCGTAACCATTCTTGCTTACCATCTAAATAAACTTGATAGTTACCTGGAAATGAGACCACGACACCACGATCTAAATCGACGATACGCGTTGCCATTCTTTGAATAAAACCGCGGTCATGGCTTACAAATACGATAGCGCCTTTAAAGCTTAATAAAAATTGCTCTAACCATTCAATGGTATCGATATCTAAATGGTTGGTAGGTTCGTCAAGCAGTAATAAATCAGGATTAACAACAAGGGCACGAGCTAACGCCACTTTACGCTGCCAACCACCAGACAATTCATTTAATGGCTTATCCGGATCTAGGCCTAACAACTGACAGTTTTGGATAATGCGTGAATCTAATTGCCAGCCGTCATTGTGATCTAACACTTCCTGAAGACGTTGCATTTGATTCAGCATACGGTCCATCTGCTCAGGATTAGCATCTGCAACATCGTGTGATAATTGATGATACTGTTCTAACGCTTCACCAATTTCTTTCAAACCCGCTGCTATATAAGAGTAAACCGATCCGGTTTCTGCTTTAGGAGGGTCTTGCTGTAAACGACTGACGTTAACGTCATTTGCAATATTAAACTCACCATCATCAAGTAATACATCACCTGATAATACTTTCATTAAACTTGATTTTCCGGCGCCATTACGCCCAACAATACACACGCGCTCACCAGGTTCAATGGTAAAATCTGCATTTAGCAGCAAAGGAATGTAACCGTAGGCTAACGAGCCATTATTAATGCGTACCAGACTCAATCTAAACTCCTAAAAATTCTTGTAATTGTGCGGCATCGAAAGGCCAGAATAACTCACGTTCGCCCTGTACAAATACAGGAATGCTCATGCCATAACGCTCTGCAAGTGATGCGTTATCACAAATATCGATGTGCTGATAATGTATTGCGGTTTGATCAACCAATTTTTGAGCTATTTCACACAGATGACAACCCTCGGTGTGAAATAGCACATAAGCGACTGAACTATTTTTTAGCATGAGTCAGTAGCCAAACATTATGGATATGTGGATTACGTTTATAATCCAGCGGTAAACATAAATGGTCGATATTAGTCACGTCGATACCTGCTTGGTTCAACGCCTCGATATCCATCTTAAATTTACGTTTGTTGTTTGAGAAAATAAGCTCGCCATTTGGAGAAAGCAGCTTAATCAAGCCACCTAACATCTCTGCATGATCGCGTTGCACATCCCAACTGTCTTCCATACGTTTTGAATTTGAAAACGTCGGTGGGTCGATAAAAATGAGTTCATATTTCTGATGGCTATTATCTTTTATCCACTGCAAACAGTCTGCCTGAATAAAATCGTATTTAGCGCCAGACAAACCATTTAAGGCAAAGTTTTCTTTGGCCCAATTAATGTAGGTATTAGACATGTCGATGGTGGTAACTGATTTAGCTCCACCGATCGCAGCATGTACTGATGCAGACCCAGTGTAAGCGAATAAATTAAGGACATTTTTGCCTTTTGATTTATCGCCAACCAGTTTACGTGTAACTCGATGATCAAGGAACAAACCCGTATCGAGATAACCGGTTAAGTTAAGTTTAAATTTAGCACCATATTCTTCAGTGATAACTTCAACTTTACGTTCGTCAATTTTTTGATATTGGTTAGCACCCTTCTGACGTTCACGAGTTTTCAAGGTGATACGATCAGGATGAATCCCTAACGCCCCAGGCAAGGCTAATAGCACATCACTAATACGGCGTTTAGTCACCGCTTCAGGAATAGTTGCTGGAGCTGAATATTCTTGAATAACAACATAATCCACGTATCTATCAATGGCGACGTTGTATTCAGGTAAATCAGCATCATATAAACGATAACTGTCTATGCGCTCTTTTTTAGCCCATTTTTCAAACTGTTTAACATTCTTTTTAATACGATTCGCAAATGCTGGCGCAATGTCGATAATATCAACACCTTCAGGCAATTCAGGCACGTCGCGGCGGGTACTGTTGGCGTGTAAGGTATAAATGTTAAAAGCACATTCTAATGCGCCGTTGAACATTTTCATCTGCTTGTCAGCTTTTAGTTTAAGCGATGATATAAGTTCAACATCACTGCACAACATAGCTATTTTCCAGCCACCAAACTCTTTTTTAAACTTATCACCGAGTTGGTAATAAAGTTGTAAAAGCTCAGTAACATTACCCAAACGCTCACCGTAAGGCGGGTTAGAAATCAAAAAACCTTCGCTTACAGGAGGTGTTACATCGAGTGCATCTGACACGCTAAATTCAATTAATTCAGCTACACCAGCATTCTCAGCATTGCGCTTAGCGATAGAAATCAGGTGAGGTTCGATGTCTGAACCGTAAAACTTAAGCTTACAACGAGTTTTGCCCAATGTTGCACGCGCTTGAGCTTCGTCAAAAATAACCTGCCACATTGCTTTATTGTGACTTTGCCAATTTTCGAAACCAAATTTCTCACGTTTTAGTCCTGGTGCAATATCAGCAGCCATTAATGCCGCTTCTATTAATACCGTGCCACTGCCACAAAATGGGTCAAGCACAGTAATAGGATTAGCTTGCCAACCACTGCGAACCAACATATTGGCAGCGAGGTTTTCTTTTAATGGTGCTTCACCCGTAGTTGAACGGTATCCGCGTTGGTGTAAAGAAGCGCCTGAGAAATTCATTGAAATAGTCAGTTGACCATTACGATAATGGGCATCAATTTTAAAATCTGGATTAACACGTTCTACATCGGGACGAAGAGTACCATCATCACGAAAACGGTCAACTACAGCATCTTTAATTTTCAGCGCACCAAATTGAGTGTTATTAATGAAACCACCCGTGCCGTGAAAATCAATACTGAAGGTTTTTTTATGGGAAAAATGCGATGGCCAATCAATGCAGTATGCTGCGTTATAAAGTTGCTCTGCAGAATCACAAGCTCCTTTATAGATGACTAATACGATACGGCTCGCTAAACGAGTCCATAATGTAATGCGATAAGCCAGCTCTAATGAAGCAGAAAAATATACTCCAGCAACACTTTCTTTAACGTCGGTTGCTCCGAACTCTTTAAGTTCAGAAGCAAGGCTATATTCGAAACCCTTTGGGGCTGCAGCAAAAAAATTAAACATGTATTAGTCAGTCATCGGTTACGCAAAATTCAGTGCAGCATTATACCTGCTCAAACACATAACCCCAACGACTTATCGAAATGGACGGTTAAAATCCCTTATTTTTGGGTTAATTTGGCAATATCGTACGATAAAGCAGTGACTCGCTTATTTTACCAGCAAACAAATAGCTATCGCCTAGATTTTACTTGCAAATATAAACGGGGATCGCTATAGTTCGCCCCGCTTTGAAGCAGACCGTTAAACACGCTAACTAGCCAGTTTAATAAGATGAATTAAAGCAGCGTCAATCGGACGCGGGATGGAGCAGTTGGTAGCTCGTCGGGCTCATAACCCGAAGGTCGTAGGTTCAAGTCCTACTCCCGC
>NZ_JBEOPL010000038.1:0-16098 GCF_040310065.1 Shewanella sp. TB7-MNA-CIBAN-0143 | reverse complement strand
ATTTGACCGATTTAATGCCGTGGAATGTTGATTTGAGCAATTTGGATTAACGTTTCACTGCTTCATTTACCGCTTACATTATTCGTGAAGGTAAAAAGCAAACACTACCAGTGATTATTTCAGAAAAGATCACTGCCGCAGAGTAGCAGACGTAAATATTCACAATGTATTTCGACAAAAAAACCATTCAAATGAATGGTTTTTTTATGCGTCAGCAGTAATGTTTATGACGACTGCACTTGATCTATTTCACACCAGTTATTTAACCCGGACGACTTCAGCACCCAAGCCTTGGAACTTAGCTTCAATGTGCTCGTAACCACGATCTAAATGGTAGATACGATCTACTGTTGTCGTTCCTTCAGCCATTAAGCCTGCAATGACTAAGCTGGCAGATGCACGTAAATCTGTCGCCATAACTTGGGCGCCATTTAACCGTTCAATACCATGAATAATGCAAGTGTTGCCTTCAAGCTCTAGATTAGCTCCCATGCGGCTAAGCTCTGGTACATGCATAAAACGATTCTCGAAAATCGTCTCTGTAACACGGCCAGTGCCTTCAGCAAGAGCATTTAACACACAAAATTGCGCTTGCATATCGGTTGGAAACGCAGGATAAGGTGCAGTTTTAATATTGACTGATTTTGGACGTTGGCCTTTCATATCAAGCTCAATCCAGTCCTCGCCGGTCGTGATCTCAGCACCGGCATCTTCAAGCTTTGATAACACCGCTTCTAATGCACTAGGGTCTGCAGATACACAGCGAATTTTGCCACGCGTTACAGCTGCGGCAACCAGGAAGGAACCGGTCTCGATGCGATCAGGCATAACACGATATTCGCAACCCGATAAACGCTCAACCCCTTCAATCTTTAAGGTCGCAGTGCCTACACCAGTAATCTTTGCACCCATAGCAATTAAGCAATGTGCTAAATCAGTGACTTCAGGCTCACGGGCAGCATTTTCAATCACTGTGGTGCCATCAGCTAACGCAGCGGCCATAAGCAAGTTTTCAGTTGCGCCGACACTGACCATATCCATAAAGATATGTGCGCCTTTTAAACGACCATCTACGCGCGCTTTGATGTAGCCTTCTTTGACTTCAATCTTAGCTCCCATTAACTCTAAACCATGTAAATGCAGATTCACCGGACGTGCACCAATAGCACAACCGCCAGGCAAAGAAACATCTGCAGTACCATAACGGGCAAGCAATGGACCTAAAATAAGAATAGAAGCGCGCATTGTTTTGACTAAATCATAAGGGGCGCAGTATTCATTTAAATTGGTGGTTGAAATACGAATGCGGCTACCGCCTAGGTCTTCAACCTCTGCACCTAAACAGCGTAGTAGTTCACAGCTGGTGATCACGTCACGTAAGTTAGGCACATTTGAGACAATAAAATCTGTTTCAGCTAATACGCCAGCCATTAAAATTGGCAATGCTGCGTTTTTTGCACCAGAGATCACGACTTCGCCAGCTAAAGGGTTGCTGGCTTTAATAGTTAATTTATCCACTGTGAGTCTCAGTTGTTACATATTGAAAAGTTTTTCACGCTTCCACTGGGTAGGCGTAAAAGTTTTAATCGTTAACGCGTGCAATTCACCACTGGCAATTTGCTCAGCTAAAGGAGTATAAATCGCCTGCTGCTGTTTTACACGGCTCATGCCTTCGAAGCATTCACCCACGGCGACCACTTTGTAATGGCTGCCATCAGAGGTCACATGTGCTTCTGTTAGCGACAACGCCTCTGTTAAAATCTGTTCAATAACCTTGCATTCCATGAAATCAATTACCTTTACTATTTGAGACTATATTTGGCTGAAAAAAGCGTCTAAATCATAAAGCTCAATCATTTTCTTGAGCTGATCACTTGGATTAACCAATTGACGTGACACACTTGTTTCTTGGCTACTTGAAGCATGTAGTTTGATAAACGCTAATAACAATGCAACACCTGCACTGTCGACGTATTCCAATGCTGATAAGTCTACCACTTGAGTAGATGCAGTAAACAATTCATGGCGTTTAGGCCACAATTGTTTTACATCATCTTGTGTTAACCGACCGCTGACAATGCAACGTTGCTCTTGTTGATTAAAGGTAATCACGCAGCGGCTGCTTCTTTTGCTGGTTGGCGATCAATATTCTGTTGGGTTTTATCATTCAACATTGTAATCACCGCTTCAATACCTTGCTGACGGATTAAGTTTGAAATTTCAGACTGTTTAGAGGCGAGTAAACTCACCCCTTCCGCCACTAAATCAAATGCTTTCCAAGTGTTGTCTTTCAGACGACGCGCCTTAAATTGAATTTTAATCGGTGGACGACCTTTTTCGATAATCTGCACGTTCACTTCAACTATTTTTTCGTCGCTAAAATCACTCGGCGGATCAAAGGCCACTTTTTGATCGGTATATTCTGTTAATGCTTGAGCATAAGTTGCGACTAAATAGCCTTCGAAAGCCTCAACAAAACGATTACGTTGATCTACGGTGGTATCACTTAAATACTGCCCCATGACTTTATACGCAGCGTATTTATAATCGACGTAAGGCATAAGCTCTTCACGTACAATCACTTTTAAATGACTTAAATCGGCATTAATTAATTCTTTATCTGATTTAAACCGATCAAAGGTCATATTGGCTACTTGTTTGATCATCTCATAAGGATCACTAGTATTCACCTCATCATTAGCAGCCGTAGCACCTTGGCTGATAACAGCGCTGCCCACTAGGCATAAAGCTATAACACGACTAAAAAACGTTTTCATAATAGGGATCCTATTTATCTTTAGATGACATGCTGTATAACAGCTGACCAATTAAATCTTCTAAAATCAATGCACCACGCGTGTCATGTACTTTATCACCATCGGCAAGCATCGAAATATCATCGTCCATAAATCCAGGTGTTAGACCAATAAACTGCTCCCCAAGTAACCCTGAAGTCAAAATGGCCAAACTACTGGTTTCGGGGAATTTATCAAAACGCTTATCCATTGTTAACGTCACAACAGGCACTAATTTATGGCTATCAAGGGTAACATCAGTCACGCGTCCGACAACGACTCCGCCAACTTTTACCGGCGAACGTACTTTTAGGCCACCGATATTATTAAACTCAGCCACCAAGGTATAAGTCTGGGCATTGGATTTTACTTTCACATTAGCAACGTTGAATACTAATACGCAAAATGCCAATAAACCTGACAATAAAAATACACCTACTAATAACTCTATTTTCCGTGTCAACATACTATTAAACCACTTAAATTAATCTAAACAATGAAAAAATCTTAATTTCCAAACATGATTGCCGTAAGCAAAAAGTCCAGCGCTAAAACAGCTAAGCTTGCCTGCACAACCGTTGAGGTTGTCGCACGACTGATGCCTTCTGGATTGGGTTGAACTTCATAACCTCGGTACAAGGCTATCCATGTCACCACCACACCAAAAATAGCACTTTTTATCAAACAGTTAACAATATCTTGTCGCCACTCAACCGATGCTTGAAGAATAGACCAAAACGCACCACTATCAATGCCCTTCCATTCAACACCGACTAAGTGCCCACCTAAAATACCCACTAGACTAAACATTAACGCCAGTAATGGCATGCTAATGACACCCGCCCAAAAACGCGGTGCGATGATTTGCCTTAATGGGTCTATCGCCATCATCTCTAAACTCGACAATTGCTCTGTCGATTTCATTAAGCCTATTTCGGCGGTTAACGCTGAACCTGCTCGTCCGGCAAATAATAATGCAGCAACGACAGGCCCAAGTTCGCGTAATAAGCTTAACGCTACCATTGGGCCTAAGCTTTCTTCAGTGCCAAACCCAACTAAAATATTATATCCCTGCAGAGCCAATACCATGCCAATAAACAAACCGGACACTAAAATGATGACCATTGAACGAACACCAAGCACATAAACTTGCTTAATCAGTAATGGGGTACCTTTTTTGATGTTAGGAAAATGCGCAATCGCGCGCCATAACATGATGCCCGCTCGACCATAACCCTGCACCAATCTCAGTGCATATTTGCCGGTGTCGGCAATATAATCAATTACGCCCACGAAGTAGCTCCTCTTGATAATCCTCTGCAGGATAATGGAATGGCACAGGGCCATCTGGCGCGCCTTTGATAAACTGGACCAGTTGTGGATTGTCAGATTGACGTAATTGCTCTGGTGTTCCATGTGCAATGACTTTTTTATCGGCTATCACATAGACATAATCTGCAATACCTAATACTTCATCTACATCATGAGAAACCACTACTGAAGTGAGTTTTAATGAATCCGACAACTCACGAATAAGTTTTACTAGCATGCCCATTGAAATAGGATCTTGTCCGGCAAAGGGCTCATCGTACAGCACCATCTCAGGTTCAAGTGCAATCGCTCGCGCCAATGCGGCTCGACGCTGCATACCACCAGATAACTCATTAGGCATCATATACGCGGCACCTCGAAGTCCGACAGCTTGCAGCTTCATCAATACAATGGAGCGGATAATCTCTTCAGGTAATCCAGAATGCTCTCTTAATGCAAACGCGACATTATCGAAAACATTAAGGTCGGTAAACATTGCACCACTTTGAAATAGCATACTCATGCGCTTACGCAATTCAAACAGATCTTTGCGTTTAAGCTTATGTATATCATGGCCATCGAATAAAACTTGCCCACTGTTGGGGGTTAACTGTCCGCCAATCAATTTTAATAGGGTGGTTTTACCGATACCGCTGGGCCCCATGATAGCGGTTACTTTACCTTTGGGAATCGATAAAGAAATATCTTCATAAATCACGTGTGAACCATGGCTAAACGCTAAATGGTTAACTTCGACCAAAGGTTTATTACTTGATTTGCTCATATCAGACATTGGCGTTGAGGAGATAACAGCCTTCCTTGCTTTAAGTTGAAGAGTAAATTGTACTGTAATTGTCGATTAAGCGACAACTATATCCATATCAACACGCTTCATTACCAGAGCAATTACTGTGCAATGCTTTCAATTTGATAAAAATCCAGCGAAAATAGTCGTTAATTAAATACTACTATCGGAATCACATGCTAGTTAATATCCTAATGTTAGTTGTTGGCCTTGCTGTTTTAGTTTGGAGTGCGGATAGATTTGTCTATGGGGCGGCGGCATTTGCCCGCAACTTAGGCTTACCTCCGATGTTAATTGGACTCACCATTGTTGCTATGGGTAGCTCTGCACCTGAAATGTTTGTTGCGGCCACCGCATCAATGGATGGCATGCGTGATACCGCCATTGGTAACGTATTGGGCTCAAACATTGCTAACATTACCTTAATTTTAGGATTAACAGCCTTACTAGGTGCCATTAGCTTAGATTCGAAGACCTTAAAACGCGAAATACCTATCATGCTTGCTGCTACGGTATTTGCCGGTTACACCTTGCATGATAATGTGTTGACACAAACAGAAGGTATCATGCTTATTGCATTACTTTTGTTGTTGATGGGATATTTCATTTGGCAAGCTACTCATGACAAAACCCCAGACAGCTTAGATGATAAACTTGAATCTGAGATCCCTAAAAATGTGCCAACCTTTCATGCTATCATTTGGCTGGTCGTCGGTATTATATTGCTCCCCCTATCAGCAAGTTGGATGGTCGATGGCGCTGTAGGTATTGCAACGTTTTATGGGTTGTCAGATCTTGTGATTGGCTTAACCATTATCGCAGTAGGAACCAGCCTACCAGAATTAGCGGCCTGTATTGCTGGAGTATTAAAAAAAGAACACGACCTTGTCATTGGTAACATTGTTGGGTCTAACTTGTTTAACATTCTTGCGGTACTGGCACTACCAGGATTGATCTCCCCTGGTGAAATAGATGCTTCAGCCAGTGGAAGAGACTTCTATATGGTATTAGGCACCAGTGCAGCATTAGCCGTTTTAGTATTATCCAGTGGCGCTAAGCAACAACTTACTCGCTGGCATGGCGCACTATTATTAATCACCTTTATTGCGTACCAAATTGTTGTCTTTCAGTCGCATTAGATTGGAGCATGAAGGTAAAGTATTAAGCTAACAGAGAGAGTCGTATGGTAAATCACACTCAATTTCGCCAATGGGGTCGTAAAGTCATTGATATAGAAAAAGCTGCCTTAGATAATTTATATCAATATGTAGACTCGGTTGAGTTTGACCAAGCATGTCAATTGATCATGCAGTGTAAAGGTAAAGTGATTGTCATGGGGATGGGCAAATCAGGTCATATTGGTAACAAAATATCCGCAACCTTTGCCAGTACCGGCACACCGGCATTTTTTGTTCACCCTGGTGAAGCCAGTCATGGTGATTTGGGCGCATTAGCCAAAAATGACATTGTACTCGCCATTTCCAACTCTGGTGAATCAAGCGAAATACTGACATTAATGCCTGTTATCCAACGCATGGGTGTACCAGTGATTGCGGTGACCGGTAAACCAGACTCCAATATGGCGCGTTTATCCAAAATCCATTTATGCATTCAAGTGCAAGAAGAAGCATGTCCATTAGGATTAGCACCCACTTCCAGCACCACTGCAACACTTGCTATGGGCGATGCATTAGCCATTGCTTTATTACAAGCAAAAGGTTTTACTCGTGATGACTTTGCCTTATCACACCCAGGTGGCTCTCTTGGAAGAAAATTACTTCTAAAAGTCGACGATGTCATGCATAAAGACGATGATTTACCGATCGTCAATGATGATATTTGTATTACTGAGGCACTTTATGAAATATCTAAAAAGGGCCTTGGCATGACGGCAGTAGTCGACCATGCCAATAAACTTGTGGGCATTTTTACCGATGGTGATTTACGCCGGGTTATCGATGCAGACGTGAATCTTCGAATCACTCCTATTGCCCAGGTTATGACCGAAAATTGTGTGACCTGCCCTGCGGGGATTTTAGCCGCACAAGCACTGCAAATCATGGATGAAAAGAGCATCAACGGACTGATTGTCGTTAATGAAAAACATCAACCGATCGGAGCATTAAACATGCTCGATATGGTTAAAGCTGGAGTCATTTAATCATGTCAGAATCAACCTCGTTTCACCAAGGATTTTACGGCCCTGTCAGCAATGATATTTGGCAACGAGCTCAAAAAATCAAACTGTTAATCTGTGATGTCGATGGAGTATTTTCAGATGGACGTATTTACCTCAGTAATGCAGGTGAAGAACTCAAAGCGTTCCACACTCGTGACGGTTATGGTGTGCGTTCTTTGCTTACCAGTGGTATCCATGTTGCCGTGATAACAGGACGTAAATCCAAGATTGTTGAAAACCGCATGACGGCATTAGGTGTAACACATATTTATCAAGGTATTGATAATAAATTTGAGCCTTTTGAGCAATTATTGTCGCTCTATAATGTGACTGCTGATGAAGTGGCTTACATTGGCGATGACATGGTAGACCTACCTGTAATGAAAGCCGTAGGACTAGCCGTTTGTGTCGGTGATGGTCATCCGTTTGTCAAACAACAGTGCCATATGACAACCACCCTCAATGGTGGCCACGGCGCACTGCGTGAACTCACCGATTTATTACTATTAAGCCAAGATAAATTTGCCAGTGCTCATGGTATGAGTATATGAGTAGAGTCACGCTAGGTATTATTGCTTTTTTTGGGCTTGCTTTTATATTGTACTGGCAAGCACAAGTAAAACGCAGTGAAATGGACGCGGTACAAATACGCGGTATTGAGCGCCCAGATTTTGTTGCAGATAACCTACGCACTACAGAATTCAACCAACTAGGTTTCGTCGAAAGTCGAGTCAGCGCCGAACACATGGAGCATTACGCCTCAAGTGACATCACTCACTTTACCAAACCTATCTACCTCATTTACCCTGAAAACGGTAAAGCACAATGGCAATTAAGTGCAGACCGTGGGCAATTGAATAAAAATACCAGCAAAGTCACATTAGAAAATAATGTTATTATTGATGCCATTGATATAGAAGAACCCCTGCAGTCACTGAGTACCCAAGCTATTACGGTGGATTTAACCACTATGATAGGATCCTCACAAGAGATGGTGTACATCAAAGGTAAAGGGTTTATTATTCAAGGTTTAGGCCTACATGCTGACTTGAATTCGCAAAAATTATCGCTACTAAGCCAGGTAGAAGGAACATATGAGCCACATTAATCGTCTCCACACTCGCGCCAATGTTATGTTATTAAGTAGCATACTTTGTATATTGAGTTTGCCTGCTATAGCGAAACAAGGGGATCTGAAACAAGAATTGAAAATCGCTTCAGTCAGTCAGTCTGCCGACATTAAGAATAATCAAATTGTTTTTAATGGTCCGGTAACGATTGTCCAAGGCACGATTAATATCAATGCAGATCAGTTACGGGCGTTTACCCCTGAAAACACCACCAGCAAGAGATTAATTGCTACTGGCACCCCGGCTACATTTTCGCAAGAATTAGATGACGGTAAAATTGGTACCGCAAGTGCTAACGAAATTAGCTATGACCTTGCCACCACTACACTCACATTGACTGGCAACGCCAAACTTGATCAATCAGGTAGCCAGGTTACCGGTAATAAAATCAAGTACAACATCAGTGCTCAAGAGCTGATTGCCGAAAGTACTGGTACAGGGCAAGATCGGGTAATCACCATCATTCAACCAGAGAATTTCCAAGACGAGTCGGCGCCAAAGCAAAAACTCCCTGAAATTCCTGTTAACAAGCAGATCAAACCATGACCCAAATTACCTTAACCGCTGAAAATCTAGCTAAAAGCTATAAAGCTCGTCAAGTTGTTAAAGATGTGAGTTTAACGGTTAAAACAGGCCAAATTGTCGGTCTTTTAGGCCCCAATGGTGCAGGCAAAACCACCACCTTTTATATGGTTGTCGGCTTAGTAAAAAGCGATAAAGGCCGAATATTGATTGACGATGACGACCTTACTGCCGATCCAATGCATTTGCGCGCCCGCAAAGGTATAGGTTACTTACCACAAGAAGCCAGTATTTTCCGCAAGCTCACCGTTTACGACAACATAATGGCCGTACTGCAAACTCGCAAAGAGCTCAGCACAGACCAACGTATTGAACAGCTTGAGCATCTACTCGAAGAGTTCCACATTACTCACATACGCGACAGCCAAGGTATGTCGTTATCGGGTGGCGAACGTCGTCGAGTTGAAATTGCGCGCGCTTTAGCTGCTAATCCAAAATTTATTTTGCTTGATGAGCCCTTTGCTGGTGTTGATCCTATTTCGGTCATCGACATTAAAAAAATCATCCAACAACTTAAAAATCGCGGTTTAGGGGTATTAATTACCGACCATAACGTACGTGAAACGCTAGACGTTTGTGAGCGAGCCTATATCGTCAGCCAGGGTAATTTAATTGCCGAAGGCACACCTGATGAGATATTAAGTAATCAACAAGTTCGAGCTGTGTACTTAGGTGAACAATTCAAGCTATAGTTACTTTACTGGCCTTTTAGTCTAGCTAACTCATTTCATTGAACGATACCTAAACAACGTTAAATGTCATTGATGTTTATGGCAATCGATTACAGTTCGAGATTGTCATTTTTATGGAAAATCATCTAGGGATAAGCGGTAAATGAAAGCGTCACTCCAACTTAAAATGGGTCAACACTTAACCATGACCCCACAATTGCAGCAAGCCATTCGCTTACTGCAATTATCGTCATTGGAGCTACAGCAGGAAATCCAACAAGCATTAGATTCAAATCCATTGCTTGAAATAGAAGATGAGTTTTCTGAAGCAAAAAACTCCTTAAAAGAAAACCGCGACCAAGCGGATACCGACTTTAGTGACAACAGTATTGTTAATGTCGAAAAAGACACTTCCACCGTCGACATAGCAGAATCCATGACCAAAGAAACCATGGATGATTTAGCCATGGATACCACATGGGATGAAGTATACACAGCCTCACCTATGTCAGGTTCGGGCAGTGCAAGCATGCGCGATGACGACATGCCCTTTCAAGGTGAAACTACTGAAGGTTTGTACGAACACTTAGAATGGCAAAAAAATCTCACTCCATTTTCAGACACCGATCTCGCCATTGCCACCGCCATTATTGATGCCATTGATGAACGCGGTTATTTAACCCAAAGTACCGAAGATATTCTCGAAGCCATGGGTGATGAAAATGTGGAACTCGATGAGGTTGAAGCGGTATTAAAACGCGTTCAACACTTTGACCCTGTGGGTGTTGCTGCACGTGATTTAAGTGAATGCCTATTTATCCAATTAGCGCAATACTCTAACGACACACCCCATATCGATAATGCCCGTTTGTTAATTAAAGGCTATTTAGAGTTAATTGCTGGCCGTGATTTCAGATTATTGATGCGTAAAACAAAACTAAAAGAAAATGAGTTACGTGACGCAATCACTTTAATCCAGACACTCAATCCTCGTCCGGGCTTATTAATTACCCCCATGGATGATGAATACGTGATTCCCGATGTCACAGTATTAAAGAAAAATGGCCGTTGGGTAGTAGAGTTAAACCCAGACAACATGCCTAAAATTGGTGTTAATCAGCAATATGCAGCCATGGCTAGAGGCAGTAAAAACCCGTCGGATAGTCAATTTATTCGAGGCCATCTGCAAGAGGCTAAATGGTTTATTAAAAGTATTGAAAGCCGTAATGATACTTTACTTAAAGTGGCAAATTGCATTGTGCAATTTCAGCAAGGCTTTTTTGAATATGGCGAAGAAGCCATGAAGCCTATGGTGCTCAATGATATCGCTGAAGCTGTAGAAATGCATGAATCGACCATTTCACGAGTCACCACACAAAAATATATGCACACCCCTCGAGGCTTATTTGAACTAAAATACTTCTTCTCTAGCCATGTCAGTACTGACGATGGCGGGGAATGCTCATCAACGGCCATTCGTGCTTTTATCAAAAAGCTGGTTGCCGCAGAAAACCAGAAAAAACCACTGAGTGACAGTAAAATGGCTCAGCTTCTGGCAGAACAGGGCATAAACGTTGCTCGTCGTACGATAGCAAAATACCGTGAAGCAATGATGATCCCGCCCTCAAACCAACGTAAGAGTTTATAACCTACTAGGCAATGGAGGATTTTTTATGCAAATAAGTCTGACTGGACGTCATGTCGAAATAACAGAATCTTTACGTGAATACATCCACAGTAAATTTTCAAAGCTTGAACGACACTTCGATCAGATCCATAATGTACACGTTGTGCTCAATGTAGAAAAATTACAACAAAAAGCAGAAGCCAAAATCAACATTAATGGCGCAGAAATTTTTGCAATGTCAGAAAGTACTGATATGTATGCTGCAATAGACGCCCTGATCGATAAACTCGACCGTCAGGTAATTAAACACAAAGAGAAGAATACAAAACACTAACGATGGAACTTTGTACCATTCTGCAGCCGGAATGCACTACCTGTGCCACACCGGGCAGTAAGAAAAAAGTACTGGAACTCATCAGCAATTTAGTCGCTGCCCAGTACCCAACCCTGTCTTCGCAAGAGGTTTTTGAAAGCCTGTTAGCGAGAGAGAAAATGGGTAGCACAGGTATAGGAAATGGCATTGCGATACCTCATGGTAGATTAACGACCATCGATCACCCTATCGCGATATTTATTAAATGTGAAGAAGCCATTGCCTTTGATGCAATCGATAAGCAACCCGTGGATCTTTTATTTGCTTTGTTAGTACCTGCAGACCAGTGCCAACAACATTTAGGCACGTTATCGAGCATGGCCCAAAAGTTAAGCGATAAGCAAATATTGAAACAGCTTCGTAAAACTCACGACGCAACAGAACTTTATCAGGTTATTACTGCATGAAACTAGTTATAGTATCGGGACGTTCAGGCTCAGGGAAATCCGTTGCCCTGAGAGTATTAGAAGACCTAGGATATTATTGTGTTGATAATTTGCCTTTACCACTCATTGGCACATTATTAGCCCAGCTTAAAGGCAGTAATGATTTGGTTGCGATTAGCGTTGATGTTCGTAACATTGCAGAACAAGGTAAAGCGCTTCAAGACCAATTGGCACTACTTCAAAATGACACTGAAATTATCAGTTTCTTTTTAAATTCCAATGACAAAGTATTGCTTAAACGTTACAGCGAAACACGTCGATTACACCCGTTATCTAAAAATCATATTTCACTGCAAGAAGCGATAAAACTAGAAGGCCGTTTACTTGAGCCTATCGCAAAAATTGTTGATCACTATATCGACACTTCTGCGCTAAATATCTACGAATTAAGCGACCAAGTTAGGCAAATATTATTAGGCAGTGTTGATAAAGAGTTAGTGATTAACTTTGAATCTTTTGGCTTTAAACACGGCATGCCGACAGAAGCAGATTTTATGTTTGATGTACGCTTTTTACCCAACCCACATTGGGAAATAGAACTGCGTCCATTTACGGGTTTAGACGAGCCCGTACAAGAATTTTTAGGTCGTCAGCCATTAGTTAATAAATTTATTTGGCAAATTGAAAACCTATTTGAAACTTGGATGCCGCATTTAGAACGTAACAATCGCAGTTACCTTACCATCGCGATTGGTTGTACTGGTGGTCAGCACCGTTCGGTATATATTGCAGATCAATTAGCAAAACGATTTCGACAAGGCAGTAAACACACGGTTAATGCTCGCCACAGAGAATTAAATATCAGTGATACTAATAACTAAGTGAGCATAGGATCGCGTCAATGATCAAACTTGAACGCCAAGTGACCATTTCAAATAAATTGGGGTTACACGCCCGTGCCGCCACAAAACTCGCGATGTTAGCGGCGGATTTTGATGCTAACATCACCTTAACTCAAGGCGAAAAAAACGCCAGCGCAGCTAGCGTACTTGGGCTATTAATGCTTGAAAGTGGTATCGGTAAAATGATTACGGTGACAGCTCAAGGCCCAGATGCTGAAGTTGCATTAAACGCAGTGTGTGATCTCATTAATGCTAAATTTGATGAATCTTGTTAATTTTTTAATCGCATTGAATTTATAAATAGCCTGTAATGTGTGAATAGCTGCAAGTTACTCATGCTTTAAGCCACCGTCATCCTTATTTTATGCGGCCTCTAAATGACTAGGCCATACTAACCAAACTGTCACGACATTGATGATCACCAGTAGACATCAGTCCCTCAAAAATATTAGCCCTTAGGATTATCTCACGCAGTTGATACCAATCTCATTAGTATCAGTTCATTCTGCGGGAGTTGGCGTTTAACATGATAAAGACATTACCGCTTCTAGCAACGGATCCAGTGCAACTCTGTTTCCGTGACGTGGTTCGTCTATAGTATGTAAGCAGCATTGGCTGCTGCAGAATTTCACCGCAGAAGTCATTTAAGTATTCTATTTCTGCATTTCATTGTCTTACGTAAAGACAGCTATTTCTGCATTTATACGCCTTGAACTGTACAACCTGAGAAACCCAGAATAATGACATACTGAATAATATAAGTATGACGAATAGGAAGTAGATATATGGGTAAAGAGTACCTAGACAATGAGATAACAGAACAACGTCTCAATCAACTCGTTCAAGCACTAGACAGTGGTCTGTTTGTCCATGCCCGTAACATGCTACATACCATGTCACCTAACGATGTCGCCCTTATTCTCGAATCATCACCGCCCAAAAATCGTCAGGTGTTATGGCAACTCATTGACCAACAATATGCTGGGGAAATTCTTGACGAATTAGGTGAAGAACTTAAAGATTCACTTATTAGCAGCATGACACCAGAGAAGCTTGCCCAGGCCACAATAGGCATGGATACAGATGACATGGCCTATATTCTTCGCAGTTTACCCGATGATGTTTACAAGAAAGTGCTCAAATCAATGCGAAGCCAAGACCGGGATAGAGTAGAGCAAGCATTGCGTTACCCAGATGATACTGCCGGCAGTATCATGAATACTGATACCGTCACCCTAAGACCCGATGTCAATATCGAAGTGGTATTACGCTATTTACGTCAACGGGGAAATTTACCTGATACGACTGATACTTTATATGTTGTGGATCGCCATGATCATGTTTTAGGCGGAGTAAGATTAGCTGATTTACTCACATGCGATCCAAGCGTAACGGTCCGCAGTATTATGGACACAGAATTAGAAAGTATTCCTGTAGAGATGTCCGATAAAGATGTGGCGCAAAAATTTGAACGGATGGATTGGATATCTGCCCCAGTCGTCGACAGCCAAGCAAAATTGCTTGGTCGAATTACTATCGATGACGTTATTGATGTCATCCGCGAGGATGCCGAACATTCAATGATGGGAATGGCAGGGATGGATGATGATGAAGATACCTTTGGCCCTGTACTTAAAAGCACTCTGAGACGCTCTCTATGGCTAACCATCAATCTATTTGCAGCATTACTAGCCTCATCTGTCAGTAACATGTTTGAAGGTACCTTAGAGCAATTCGCCACCATCGCAATTTTAATGACCATTGTACCGAGTATGGGAGGTGTTGCGGGTAATCAAACCCTAGCACTCGTCATCCGCGGGATTGCACTTGGGCATATTGGCCAAAGTAACTCACGCTGGTTAATTGGTAAGGAATTAAGCATCGGATTATTGAACGGTTTAATGTGGTCTGTATTGGTCTTTTTTGCGGTATGGCTTTGGAAAGACGACATCGCATTAGGTGGATTAATTGGCAGTGCCATGCTGATTAATATGACGGTAGCAGGCTTTGCTGGCGCCACTATCCCCATAATGTTAAAAAAGCTAAATATCGATCCTGCGTTGGCGGGGGGTATGGTGTTAACGACGGTAACAGATGTCGTTGGCTTATTTGCATTTTTGGGCCTAGCCACATTATTTTTAATGCACTAAATCATTGATTTAAATCGTACATATCATGTCGTCCAACGAAATTGCGCTATCTAGTGCAATTTTACGGACCTCGGCGGCGTCGCTATACACATAAGTCTTTTTCACACATAAGCTCATTTACCAAGCGCTTAGTACTCTGATCACTTTTGCAGCTATGTCTGCAGCCTCACTTTGTTAACGTTTTTCAAACCATCAACTGGCAACAACTCATTCGGTGAAAACCTTGCCTTCATCTTGTCATTAAGGTGACCTTTTTTTGCCATATTTGTCATCCATACTGCGCTACGACAATCACAACCGTAATGTGTTGCCGGCAGCACATGCTCACCACATTAGTGCAATTGCACCAATCTGGTTGGCGACGCAAAAATAACAAAACTACAGGTAACAGGTAATGTACTGATAAATAACAACTAAAAATATTTATCAAAGTTGGCACAAGCTTTCCATATAAGAAATATGTACCTACTAAGTAGTAGTTTATTTTTTAAGCAGTCCATTGTAATTGTAGGAGATAGCGATGAATAAAATAACCGTAACACGTAGCATTATATCGATAAATGTCATGGTCAATAATGTCATTGCACAATGCCGCCAAAACATTTTTTTCTTAGCACATCTCGGTTGCAGTCAGTGGGATGAAGTTGAAACTCGCTCAGGTAAACATAGATAAATCGGAAGGAAATTATTTGATGAATATGTCAAATGCAAGACAGTATCCAATCGACTTACAAAGACAAGTGATTAATGAGGTTAAAAACCATAATCGATTATTATCCGACGTAGCAAAACAATATGGCGTGTCGGCTAAAACGGTTTATCAATGGGTGAGAAGTAACGATAGTCGCCAAACTGAAAGCAAGGGCGCGATCGTATCAGAAATAGCCTATTTACAACAAAAAATTGCCCAGTTAAGTCAACAATTACAAACAATGGCAAGTTAGTAACATTAACCGTTTTGGCAAGGATGTTTGATCGTGTTAACAACTCGTCCCCCAGCAAGTTGATAACGCACAGCAACAAACATTCTAATAAAAATAAGCGCAAACTATCTTGCATCCTTGCCGCTTTATTGCTCTACCGTTAGCCGTTAAGGAAAGCAGCTAACATAACAGTTCAGGCGTTATTGGGTCCCCAGACTCTATTAATCTAATAACGTCATTTTTATTAAGGTGTTTTACAGATCT
>NZ_JBEOPL010000037.1:0-21443 GCF_040310065.1 Shewanella sp. TB7-MNA-CIBAN-0143 | reverse complement strand
GTTAACCCCAAGGTTAACCCCAAGGTTAACCCCAAGGTTAACCCCAAGGTTAACCCCAAGGTTAACCCCAAGGTTAATGCTAAGGTGATGGCAAGAGTAAGCAAACTTAAAGGTGAAGAATTCATGTCATATCTCATAGGTGTAAATATAAGATAAAGCTTAACAATGAAATGTGTAGAAACTACGCAGAAATTATGAATAACCAGCAGTTTTGTATATACCAATGTTAATGAGGTTAAAAAGCCCTCCAATCGCCAAATTCGATAAAAATAGCATTATCGGTGTAATCATATATTGTTTTTCTAGCCAATTAGTCACGTCAATCAACACAGCCAGCGAGTCAATAAACAATTGAGTGGAACACTAATATGACACATATCAACAATGAGAATAACTTCACAAATTTAAATATCACAAAGACTTAGTATCAAGTTACTGCTCCGATCCGCTTTAACAATTGACCAAATGATAACGACATTTATTGTCATTGCTAAAGGTGTATTCTCAAACCTAAGGATACTGCAATGAAAACTACCGACATCCGAATTGTTCCAGGTCTGATTTCAATTGCGATAATTATATTTCTTTGGTTCATCGTCCCCTCACCGGAAGGTGTGTCGGCCAATGCCTGGCATTTATTGGCTTTGTTTATTGGTACTATTGTCGCAATTATTGGTAAAGCGATGCCTATTGGGGCTATTGCCATATTAGCCATTACACTCGTTGCATTAACAGGCGTAACCAATGACAAGCCAGCTGATGCCATTAAGGATGCCTTAAGTGGATTTTCAAACTCACTGATTTGGTTAATTGGTATTGCGATTATCATCTCACGCGGATTAGCTAAAACAGGTTTAGGGAACCGTATTGGCTATTACTTTATTGCTTTTTTTGGGCGAAAAACCATTGGTATTGGCTATGCGTTAGCGTTATCAGAGCTGGTCATTGCACCTGTCACACCCAGTAATACGGCACGAGGCGGCGGAATTATTCACCCTATAATGAAGTCAATTGCAGCGAGTTTGGGCTCGTCTCCAGAAGAAGGAACATCACGCAAAATAGGCCATTATCTTGCCTTAGTGAATTATCATACCAACCCCATTACCTCGGCAATGTTCATTACCGCGACTGCACCTAACCCATTAATAGTCAAATTGATTGCTGATGCCACAGGTGCAGATACCAGTATTACTTGGGGCACATGGGCACTGGCAGCATTATTGCCAGGTTTGCTTTGTATTGCGCTAATGCCACTGGTTATCTATGCGGTTTACCCCCCAGAAATAAAGCGCACGCCAGACGCAACAGCTTATGCTAAGTCAAAGTTGGCTGACATGGGCCCTATGTCATACGCAGAAAAAATCATGGTGAGTGTGTTCTCGCTATTACTGATCTTATGGGCAGGAGTACCTGCCATGATATTAGGGGCGGATTTTGCGGTTGATACCACTGCAGTCGCATTTTTAGGCTTATCCATTTTGTTAATTAGCGGGGTACTGAGTTGGGAAGATGTGCTTAAAGAAAAAGCCGCTTGGGATACCGTGGTGTGGTTTTCAGCATTAGTCATGATGGCAACGTTCTTAAATAAGTTGGGATTAGTCGATTGGTTTTCTGGTGTGGTTGAAACCAATATCGCCCAAATTGGTGTCAGCTGGATGATTTCAGTGATCATATTGGTGGTGGTTTACTTTTATGCACACTACTTTTTTGCCAGCACCACTGCGCACATTACCGCCATGTTTGCAGCATTCTTCGCCGCTGGCATCGCATTAGGTGCCCCACCTTTATACCTAGGTTTACTCCTTGCAGGCGCATCATCTTTAATGATGTCGCTCACGCATTATGCCACTGGCACCTCACCGATTATCTTTGGCTCCGGTTACGTATCAATGGAAGACTGGTGGGTAATGGGCATTATTATGAGTGTTGTCAATTTAACCATTTGGGGTGTTGTCGGCGGACTGTGGTGGAAAGTACTTGGTTATTGGTAAGGTTGAGATAGAAATAAAATCAGCCTGTGCTTAAGCCATATTGATAAAGCCAAAAGTTGATTAAACCTAAAATTGATAAAGCCAAAAGTTAACTAAACTCAAAATTGATTAAATTAACGCTGACAAATAACCACGAGTGATTTGTCAGCGTTAATCTGTAACCCTTTCACAGAACGAATAACTATATTTCGGTCTTAAACTGCTTTACATTTAACTCTAAGCTTTTAGCAAGCTCTTCAAGTTGATAACTGGCCGCGGTAATTTTACCGGCTTCTTGCTGAGCCAATAATGCTGAATGAGTAATTTGAATAAAGTTTTGATTTATATCCGCAGCAACCACAGACTGCTGCTCTGCGGCTGTGGCAATTTGGATATTCATATCGCTTATTTTAATTACCGATATATTGATAGCCTGTAATGATTCTCCAGCGTTTTTAGCTTGTTGAACACTACTATTGGCCTGCTCTTGACCTTCGTTCATAACAGTCACAGCTTTAACAGAACTGGCGCGCATGCTTTCAATTACAGCTTGGATTTGTCTTGTTGATTCTTGTGTACGCTGAGCAAGATTACGCACTTCATCAGCAACAACGGCAAAACCTCGGCCTTGTTCACCTGCACGTGCAGCTTCAATGGCCGCATTTAAGGCCAACAAATTAGTTTGTTCAGCAATACCTTGAATCACATCTAACACAGATCCAATTTCTTTACTGTCTTGTGACAGTAAATCAATGATCTGTGCCGCTTCACTTACTTTAACGGCTAACGCATCAATATCAGTCTGTGTTTTAGTCACTTCAATCTGACCTGCATTAAACTCATTTGTGGCCGTTTGTGATAGTAGCGCAGCTTCGCTGGTATGGTTTGCGACTTCTGAAACGGTACTCGACATCTGGGTGATCGCTGCAGCACCATTATCGGTCGCTAATTTTTGATTATTAATGAGGTGTTCGTTTTGCTTTGCCGTTTGGTATAAATCTTTAGACGCCGCAAGTAACTTATTTGCGGCCAACATGGAATTTTGGGTTATGTCGGTCAGGTTAACGGTTAAATCCTGCACTGCACTTAATATACTCTGAGAAGAATTAACGGTTAATTTTACCGTGAGATCACCTGAAGCGATTTGTTGGATCACACTGGCTGCATATTCCGGCTCGCCGCCAATAATATTTTTTAAGCGCTTAACAGAAGTTAACGCCACCATACACCCAATAAATAGTGCAATGGCGGTTACAACGAGCATCACCGACTGAAAACTGGTTGTTTGCTCACGCGCTGCTGAAACTTGTTGTTGAATCTGCGCTTCTTGATAATCAATTAACTTATTAATTCTTTTTAGCCATTCGCTATATAAAGGTGAAACTACCACTAATAGGTGCTCTGTCGCAGCATCATTACGGCTCGAATTAACCATCTGCAACAAGGTTTCAGTAGCCGCTAACGTGGTCACTTCAATGTCTTTAATCGCTTGCAGTAAGCTTAACTCTTTATTGCTGTGCTGCACGTTGGCATACATAGTATTAAGTGTTTTTGCAGCTGTGAGATAAAACTGTTTAAGACGATTAATATCATTTTGATGCTGTTGTGACAGTGAAGCATTATTGACTAATACGGCATCTCGAATTGAAATGGCTCGATCATGCACACTGCCTCTGAAATTAATCGCTTGGCGCTGTTCAACTGCTGTCTGCTCTGACAATTTGGTTAAATTATTGTCTGCGATACTTATTTTGAGTAAACCAAACAAGGTTATACCAACCATAATGACCAGTAAACTTGCAAAGCCAAAGTAAAGACGGCTTATTATTCTCATTGTTAAGACCTTTTGTGTAATTAAGTGTATTGGTACTTTTCGGTAAAATTTGAAGCGTAAAATTGAGTCAGTAAAATTAAAAACATGAATAACAAGCGCTAAAGACAACGGCTTTCGACAATTGACACTTTGATTTTTAAGGTGATAACTAAAAATCAACTTCAATCATTAATGGTAATAGTATAGTTGATGCTCAACAGTTTTCTGACTCCATGATGAATAAAGACCGGAGCATCGTTTCAATAATTTCAGCAAACCTTTTTTACGGCCTAATCTAAAGAGTGAGCGTATAAAAACCGCGAGCTCGATTGAATAAAGCTCTGAAGTCTGCGAACTCAATACGCTTAGCGATGCTCTGCAGCTCATTTTTATCAAGACATTTCTGCTGATGTAATCAACGTGAGTAGATTCAAATTAATCAATGAGATGTCGTAAATAGAAATACCTGTTGTCAAAATGGCAACTCGTACCTACAAACCTTTCAATCTATTATCCTTGCAACATTAAGTGAGGGTTTTATGACTAGATTTATACTGTGTAGCTTCGCGCTGGTTCTGCTTTATCCCACTGCAATTGACCTTTATTTAGTTGGTTTACCACAAATCGCCAAAGACTTAGGTGCAAGTGAGTCACAACTCCATATCGCTTTTTCTGTGTATTTAGCGGGTATGGCCACAACGATGGTATTTGCCGGTAAATTATCAGACGTTATCGGCAGACGACCCATAGCAATTACTGGCGCTATTATTTTTACATTAGCTTCGTTCATGGGCAGTACAGTAGAAAACAGCCAATCTTTTTTAATCGTCCGCTTTATTCAAGGTATTGGCGCTGGCAGTTGTTACGTGGTCGCGTTTGCTATTTTACGTGACAAGCTGGACGATAAACGCAGAGCAAAAGTATTATCTATGGTCAATGGAATTACCTGCATCATGCCCGTTATCGCCCCGGTGATTGGTCATTTGATCATGCTTAGCCTTCCATGGCCAAGTCTGTTTATTACTATGGCAGCCATGGGTGGAGTGGTGTGTTTAATGTCAGTATTTGTTTTAAAAGAAACCAATACTACACGCCAATCATCACGAGCTAATGTAACAACAGTCGAAACAACTGATCCATCGATAGCCCACCCCTTCACTCAATCAACAACTCAATCAACAACCCAATCCACAACTGCGGCAGAATCCTTTTACCAACGATTCTTTTTAAGCCGACTAATCATTAGTGCCATTGCCGTTACAGCAATTCTTACGTTTGTAAATGTATCGCCAATGTTGATCATGAATATCATGGGCTTTAGTCGCGGCGAGTATTCAATTGCGATGGCATTAACGGCACTTGTTAGTATGCTCACCTCATTTGCTATGCCATTGGCGTTGACATATATCAAGCAACGTAGCTTGATGCTGGTATCTCAATTATTATTTGTGTCTGCCGCAATCATCCTCGGGCAGACTCAACTCAGTGCCGATAGCCAATTTATCAGTCTATTTGGTCTTAGTCTTATCTGTGCAGGATTTTCAATTGGGTTTGGTGTGGTAATGAGCCAAGCGCTTAGCCCCTATCGTTATCGAGCGGGTGTCGCCAGTTCTATGCTCGGAGTGGCTCAAATTTGCAGTTCAGCTTTGTATATTTGGCTATTAGGCTTGCTTGGTATAAGTGCATTGAATATGCTGATATTAATATTGTTAATGGGTGGCGTTATCAGCGCTGTTTTAATAGTATTCATTCCCTCACCACTGCCGAGTATTTCCAATGAAGAAATCATTAGCACGCCTTGATCTAAACTTGCTGATCACTCTGCAATTGTTACTACAAGAATTAAGCGTCACTAAAACAGCAAAAAAACTGAACGTGACGCCGTCAACGGTGAGCAAATCTCTCAGCAAGTTACGAGAATGGTTTGACGACCCTTTGTTTATAAAAACACCTCATGGATTTAGCCCAACGTCACTCGCCATCAGTATGGAACAAGAGCTTGCTGACTGGTTACAAGTCAGCAGTCAAATACTCGCCAAACGCGGCGATGAGATCCCTAACGGTGTGCGCTTTAATCTTGCGATGGAATCGCCATTGCTGCTGACGATGTTTAATCAGCTTACACAGCAAATATTTCAGCAGTATCCAGACGCTAAAGTCAAAGTTCATAACTGGGACTATGATTCAATTGAAGCTATTATTCGAGGAGAAGTTGACATTGGTTTTACTGGCCGAGAGAGCCACCCAAGATCAAAAGAATCGATTAAACTTTTACCTTACTTTATCAATTACGAAGTATTATTTACCGACCTCCCCTTAGTGTATTTACATAAAGATCACCCAGCCTTAAAAGAAGATTGGAATATTGATACTTTTGTAAAATATCCACAAATTAACATCACATGGGAAAAGTCTGAAACCTGGGCATTAGATGAAGTATTAATAGAAATGGGCTTAAGCCGTAATATTGAATTAACCATGGCCACGTTCGAACAATCTTTGTTTATGACAGCTCAGTCTGGTCACAACATGATTACCACTGCACCACAATATTGTCAGCACTACTGTCGTAATATACACACAGATTTAGTGTGTTTACCTATTCCGGTAGATAAAGCATTACAAGATAAATTGATGATTCCCTTCACCATGATTTGGCATAAACGAAACAATCAAAATCCAAAAATAAAATGGTTAAGAGATGCGATAAAAGCCTTATATCGAGACCTTAATAATACCCACTTGCGTTAGTGTAGAGATACAAGTGGCATAGTTATTTTGGCCACCTAAATAGAGGTGATATTATTATCTCGTACATGACTTTAGGTGAACACATAAGATCGATAACCTACTGCTTTATAAGCGCAGATGACGGTTACAGTTGTTGAAAAATAGCTTTCATATGATTTTCACACAAAGATCAACACACACTAAAGACTAACTCATAAAGCTCATTTACAAATCCAAGGAGGAGACGTATTCCATAAATTAATCCACTCAGGGATTGAGCTTGCTGGCATTGGCCTTGCTATACCGAAACCTTGTGCTAATTGACATCCCATTTTGAGTAATTGCCGACCATGCTCTTGGGTTTCAACCCCCTCTGCTATCACAGAACGACCGAAGGTCTTCGATAATTCAATGACACTTTTTACAATGGCTTGATCATCCATATCATCTAACATGTCAATGACAAAAGATTGATCTATTTTTATAACATCAGTCTTTAACTTTCTCAAATAGCTTAAAGATGAAAACCCCGTACCAAAATCATCTAACGAAAAACGTATCCCTAACTGTTTACATTGACTAATAACCTCAGCGATGTGCTGAGTATCTTTAATAATACTGGATTCTAAAATTTCAAATTCAAGCTGACCCGCTTGAAAACTCGTGTTGAGAAATAAGATTTCATTTAATTGTTTAATGAAATCTTCATGCTGAAGTTGTAATGGACTGACATTGACACTGATAGGTATAACTATTCCTAAGCGTCGCCATTCATTATGCTGCTTTATTGCCTGGTCAATTACCCATTTACCTAACTCAATTGCTAGAGGCTCTTCTTCAATGTAGGGCAAAAAGCGAAAGGGTGACAAAAGACCTTCTGTCGGATGTTGCCAACGAATAAGGGCCTCTAAACCTATAATATCATTAGTTTCCATATTAATTTTGGGTTGGTAGAATAACAAAAACTCATTGTTATTAAATCCATTGCTTATGTATTCTAACTCTCGATACTGGAGTTTTATCGCTACATCATTTTCAAAGTCAAATTCATGAATGCAATTCTTTCCCTGCTCTTTAGCCCTATACATAGCCTGATCAGCATGACGAATAAGTATGTCTGGGTAACTATTATCCTGTGGGAAAAATGTCACGCCAATACTCACAGTTATAGAAAGGCGCTTATTTTCAATAATAAATATTTCTGTAATTGAAGAAAGTATTCGCTGTAATATTTCTGTTGCTTGATGATGACAGTCTAAATCATCAAGAATCAAAACAAACTCATCGCCACCAAACCTGGCAAGAGTATCATCCTCTCGTATTGCAGTTTTAAACCTATTTGCAACAAGGCAAAGAAACTCATCTCCTATATCATGACCGTAAGCATCATTTACCTCTTTAAAGCCATCCAAGTCTAGGAAGGCTATAGCTATTTGTTTGCTATTACGCTGCGCTTTGATAAGCGCTTGCTGCATTCGATCAGCTAACAAATTTCTGTTTGGCAAATGTGTTAGTGGATCATAGTTGGCTGCAAACTTTAACTTCTCATTTACTTCTTTTAATACCTGATTACTTTTTTCAAGTTTGCGTTGATTATTTTTTGCGTCGGTAATATCTTGAAATATACCACTTAATTTTTCAGCAACACCATCGACATACGTGATATGACAAGTAGTTCTAACGTCAATCTTTCGTCCTTTGGTGGTATAAGTTTCAAGCTCTAAGTCGTACTCGTCGCCAAGTTGAATAGCAGCATCAAGCGCTTCTTGGAATAATTTTTTGGAATCGGGTAATAAATAACTTACCCCCATTTCAACGGTAGGAATATATTCTTGCGGAGTTGTTTCATAAATTCGGTAAGTTTCATCTGTCCAAATCAAGTCACCGTTATGCAAGTTGAGTTGCCAGCCACCTAGCTTACCTATCTCTTGAGATTCTCTCAATAACTCGGTTGTGGTTGCAAGTAGTTCTTCCTGCCGCTTACGAAAGGTTATTTCTTGGTGCATGCCAATCATTCGTGTCGGTTTACCTTCAACATCCCATGAAATAGCTTTGCCTGTAGACAATACCCAAACATAATGACCGCTTTTGTGTTTCATACGAACTTCTAACTCACAAAGTTCGCTTTGGCCTTGACAATGGTAATCATAATTTTTAATTGCCCTAGGCAAATCATCTGGGTGCAATACATCTAGCCAAGTTTGGTAATCAACAGGCATTAACTCCGATAAGGTATATCCTATAATCTCAGCCCAACGTTCATTACAAACAAGACCATCATTTTCAACACGCCAATCCCAGACGCCAACATTAGTCGCATCTAAAACTAACTCATTAACCTCTTGGCTTATCGTATTCTTGTGCATGGCCTTTATACTGTTTGGGATAAAAAGTTATGGATTAATCAGCTTTTGTAAATAAGAACTTTTTGCCTTTTAATCAATCACAAAAGTCTACTTATTACTGTTTTTTAACTTCAATACTAAAACAGTTTTAACGAACAGATATTCTTTAATATAAGGTAAGCTTGATTAAGTATCAAAGCAAATCACTTAGTTAATGAGCGAAAAAAATATTAATAAAACGAAAAACAAAATGAGATTAGAGCTTCAATTTTTTACACTATATCCAAGACCTAAACGGTAGAAAAAAACTGTGCCACCCATCATCTGAACAAGTAACATAGCTCATTTCCATTGCTTTGGCGACAGCTCTGCTCGATGTACTCAATTCATCAACTTCAATCGACACATACAAAAACTAGTTTTGAATTAGTAGCTTACCGGTCACCTACGGAATTCAGCACAGCTGAGAAACTTGATAGCAATCAAATATGAGGATGTGTTGTGTTTTTTGGAGGGGATACTTAAGCGCACAGCCTGCGCTGGTAATTTGTGGTGCCTTGTCGTCGTTTTCGGTCTAAATGCTCACAGTATTCAGTTAATGCAGATAAAACTCAAAATTGTTATTGAGGATGGATAGCTTACTTTTAATAAAGAGGAGCCTTTGGGCTCAAAATCCTATCTTACGCCCAAATAAATAGGCCTTATATTTGTCGGTTTGGCATTTGGTCTTGAATCTAGAAGAGGGATAGCTTGCTTTTAATAAAGAGGGACCCGGGGTTCAGAGCCCTATCTTTCGCCAAATAAAAAGGCCCGCTATAAATAGCGGGCCTTTTTATTGAATGTGGCGGAGGGATAGGGATTTGAACCCATACTCTCTAATTAAATAGTTAAAATAGTCGTTTAAATTCATTTGGTTGCAGATTTTTACATCTTCAAATTCTGCAATTGCTAACTAAGATTGACTTTATTCCTGACGTTGAAAAAAGTCAATAATTATGAACTGATTTCATTTGGGGCGCAGCTTGGCTGTAAAGCCCATGTCTTTTAAAAAATCAGGTCTGTACAACCGCTTCTAGCGGTAAATGAGCACATCAAAAGCAACGATAAGAGTGAGAATGTTGTACAGAAAACTAGGGCAAAAAGCCTTTGGTGAGCAGAGTATAATATTGACTCACCGGGAGCGTCTTATATGGCCATGTTATTTATCAGCAATCTCGCCTCTTTAATTTAAAGCACCCTGAACAACAACTGAAAAGAAGGCCAACAATCCAAATAGAATTTGCCATCTCAATTTTCGTCTTAATTGTACAAGAACGATTTTGATTTTAATGTTCTGCTCTTCGTCTATTTTCTCTCCAGAGAAAACATCACTCATAAAGTTAAAGTCACTATATAACCCCAAATGACTACTATAGTATCTTCCAAAAATGTCTATTTTACTTGCTTGGCTCTCTTCGATTAATATTCTTAATCCTTGGTGATAACCTACAGCAAAATAAATTGCACTCGTTGTGAATATTATAAATAACAACATACTAACCACCATTCATTAAATAATTTGCAACATTTTGGCCGCTTGTTGTATAACCTGTACTTAAGGCTGCACCTACGGCGAGTGGATAAACTGCTTGTGCATTTACATTCCAATTACCTTGATAGTCCCATTGAGTATTAATACATACTTGAAAACAAGCTTCGAATTGCTGATACATACCATTTATATTACCTTGTTGATATAAGGGAGCTGAGCCAAACCCCCCTCCTTTTAGCATTAGACCTGTTTCATCAGCAATAGATACTGAAGTATCACCATTGAGTTTAAATGAAGAATTTGCAGAAAAACCTTTACCGAACGAACCTTTAAATGTTGTTCCTGCAGACATATCATTTTTCATATAAGAAGCCACTGCATCAGCAGATGTGGACAATGAAGTTCTTATTTCTGACAAGCTATTTTCAATACTTCCTCTAAATGCTGTTGCACCATCAGCAATATCTCTAAACCATTTGGCCAAAGGAGCGTATGGATCGCTAGGTGATTCACTTTGACTAGGGTGATTAGCATCATTATAGGCTTTCATAAATGCAGCGGTCATAGCACCATTAGCAAATTTCCCTCCCGTAAGTTGACTCACAGTACCACCTACTATTGCAGCGGAAACAACTCTCGCAACTGTATTTTTGAAAACTGCGTCGATTTTACCTCCAGCCATGCTAGTTACACCAGCAGCGGCAAAACCATGCCCAAATTTTCCACCAGATAATACACTGCTAATTCCCCCAGCTATACCTCGTATAGCGCCTTTAGCAAGTATATTTGATATTCCGTTATTGGCGATTATATCACCAGCCCCAAAAAAAATTGCGCCACTGAATGCTCCAACTAATGCCCCCTTTAGAGAGCCAGTTGCAACGTAACCAGATAGTGCACCACCTGCAATTGCCCAAGCTAATCCTGCTCCAGCAGTCATCACCGTAATACCAATTTGAACAATCGTTTTCCAATGCTTTTTCACAAATCCAAACAATGACTTAAAGAAATAACCACTCGGATCGGTCATCGACATCGGATTATTCAAAACATAGGCGTATCTGTTATAGCTTTGGCTATTCAACGGCGCCTGAATATTAGGATCTGCTTGTAAGAATCTACCCAAGGTTGAGTCGTAAATACGCCCACCCATATGAATAATATCTAAATCTTTGATGTGCTTATGGCCTGTATATCCTCTGTCTGTAGGTTCGCTGGTCGTAAAACTAGCCAACGAACTATGAAGATACACAGCGGTACGTTTACCCCATGGGTCATAAATCGCTTGCGAGACGACTGCGCCACTGCCATTGGTTGTGGCGATGACCGAGCCTTGATGGTCTTTGTGTAGATAAAAAGTATCAGTTGAACCATTGCTTCGCTGGGTATAAACAATGTCGCCAACATAAAACTTATGCTCGGTTAATGTACCTGCGCCACCAGTACGGTAGACCTTTTCATAATTACCTAAATAAGTTGTCTGATAAGTAACATTTTTACCATTTTCGACATACGAATCTGATTTTGAAACGAGTTCACGTTCAGACCCATATTTCATGGTAGAACTACTGCCAGCTTTCGTGATTAATGTTGGCTTGTCGTAACTGCCATAAGTAAAGGTGCGGGTGCCATCAGTTTTACTATTGCCGTTGGCATCGTAAAAAAACTTATATAATTGCGCTCCAGAGGCTGATTTGACCTCATTAAGCTGGTGCGGTTTAGTTGCATAGTAGGTGTAATTGCCCACACCCGTTTTAAATTTAATATTACCCCAGTCATCATAATTGAAATCTTGATACGTTTTAAAATTTGTTGGCAAGATACCACTACCAGTGGCAATACTAATCGAGCGATCTTCTAAACGGTTTGTCAGATAGTCATAACCATACGTTTCTGTAAAGTCGGTAATGCTTCCAGGAATTGAACCAAATTTAGTCCAGCGGCTGGTTACGAAATAATTGTGGGTGTCTTAATTATTGTAATTACGCATGATTGGTTCAGATTTCACTATTAAGCCCCGTCTTTATAAACATCAGGGCAGTATAGCCGCTTCTAGCAGTAAATAAGTCGCATCAAAAGCAATGATAAGACTGAGAATGTTGTACAGAAAACTAATGCCAAAAAGCCTTCGGTGAGCAGAGTATGATCTTGACTCACCGGAGGGGTACATACGGCCATGTTAAAGTACTTTATTTAATGCGATACTTTCCTACAACCTCGGTTAATATGACCTTCAGTTTTTCAAATTGGGCAACTCCCATGTCAGTCATTTTAAAATCTCCTACCTCAGAATAAGTTAACTTTGATTGCTGTTCATCTTCCCTGAACATAACTTCAACATATTGCCCTATCAATCCATTGCTAACACGCTTCATATCAATGTAATAACTGCCCACCATCCAGCATTTATTAGCACTTTCGTCTTCTTGTTCATAATTATCACTAACAAAGCCCAATGCTTTAAGATTAGTGCATAGGGCCATATATTGTTGTTCAATATTTAACTTGTCAGTATTGAAGCTAATTTCAACATCGGCCGTTGGCAGACATCCACTTAATGCCATTAAGATAGTTGAAAACATCAAAATCCTTAACATCCACTTATCCTCAAATCACTATAAGTTGTGGTAATAAAAGGTGTGCAATCGAATATAGGCTTTGAAGCCCTACCAGTTAATGAAAATAATCCCGCAGAAATCCCTTGAAGTGATAGATAATATGGTCCAAGCGCTTTTTGCTCGTAAAAATGTTTCCTCTCATGCTGATCTAAGATCATATTCTGTCCACGATATAAACTATTCGGTCCAGTAATCACATTCCCAATGGTAATCGCGTCACGTCCACCCTTATCATAATAATACATACCATTCCTAAATTTTGGTGCAAAAAACTCCCCTTTATTGTGGTAAGAAGCAGATATGCCAACCGCATGACCAATGCCATCATTTATCAAGCCAGCATTCAAGTTTTTTTGTGCGATTTTAGAGCCTCCAATAATATATCCTTGAGCATAATCAGCAACTCTATTTATTGCAAAATTTGCAAACTGATTTGTATGATATATATCAAGGCCTAAATCAACGTCTATCTGACCAGCTAAAAAACCTCTTGCAAATCCTTCAGCATCACCAGTTTCCATCAAACCATTTGTACCACTAGATAAACCTCGAGCAAAACGGGAATCCCCAAAAAAACTACCCATAAAACCTGCTGCAGCGCCAGCAATTGAACCAGATATTGCCCCTCGAAGTGCACCTTTAAGACTGCCGGATATCAAAGCTCCGCCAACAAATCCACCGGCTGCTCCAGCCATAGCTCCAACAGCCATTGTACCTGCAGTGGTCAATGTTGCTGCTGTAGCAGCTGTGGTCGCTGTAGCTGCTGTTGCAGCAGTACCCCACGTAGCGCCCCATGTAGATACCCAACTAGTTGCTGCTCCTGCAGTAAAATATATGGCTACAGCTGCTACTATTGGTTTCCAGTATTTCTTTATTTGATTACCTAACCACTTAAAAAAGTACCCACTCGGATCGGTCATCGACATCGGATTATTCAAAACATAGGCGTATCTGTTATAGCTTTGGCTATTCAACGGCGCCTGAATATTAGGATCTGCTTGTAAGAATCTACCCAAGGTTGAATCGTAAATACGCCCACCCATATGAATAATATCTAAATCTTTGATGTGCTTATGGCCTGTATATCCTCTGTCAGTCGGTTCGCTGGTCGTAAAACTAGCCAACGAACTATGAAGATACACAGCGGTACGTTTACCCCATGGGTCATAAATCGCTTGCGAGACGACTGCGCCACTGCCATTGGTTGTGGCGATGACCGAGCCTTGATGGTCTTTGTGTAGATAAAAAGTATCAGTTGAACCATTGCTTCGTTGGGTATAGACAATATCGCCGACATAAAACTTATGCTCGGTTAATGTACTTGCGCCACCCGTACGATATACCTTTTCATAATTACCTAAATAGGTTGTCTGATAAGTCACATTTTTGCCATTTTCGACATACGTATCAGATTTATAAATAAGCTCACGCTCAGGCCCATATTTCATGGTAGAACTACTGCCAGCTTTCGTGATTAATGTTGGCTTGTCGTAACTGCCATAAGTAAAAGTGCGGGTGCCATCAGTTTTACTATTGCCGTTGGCATCGTAAAAAAACTTATATAATTGCGCTCCAGAGGCTGATTTGACCTCATTAAGCTGGTGCGGTTTAGTTGCATAGTAGGTGTAATTGCCTACGCCCGTTTTAAATTTAATATTACCCCAATCATCATAATTGAAATCTTGATACGTTTTAAAGTGAGCTGGCAAAATAGTATCGCCAGTTGCAATACTAATCGTCCTATCTTCTAAACGGTTTGTCAGATAGTCATAACCATACGTTTCTGTAAAGTCGGTAATGTTTCCAGGGATTGAACCAAATTTAGTCCAGCGACTGGTTACGTTGCCGATATCATCATGCACGACATCAGTGTAAGCAAGCTGAGCACTACCATTTTTAACGTCAATACTTGATAACCAGCCAGTGTCATTTTCAAACACCGCTGTGCTCGATACATTATTACCGTAAGTGACTTTGTCGACTTGATTTCGTGCTGTCATTGAGTCAACACGTTTTAATAAAGCACTCGTTACATTATTACGTACTTCAGATAGATAACCAGAGGTTGTGTAGTTATTCTTAACTGAAAACGCCGCAGTACCAGTAGGGTATGTAGTAATACTTGGGCGACTGTAACTATCGTAAGTTTGACTTTGCGTGAACGTATTTCCATCTATTAAGGTTGTTGTGGTTTTAACTAATCCATCTGGGTAATAAGTAAAACTATTTTTATACGTTGGGCTACCAGTCGCACATGTAACATTTAAGGCATCATATTTTTCGGTAGACAGCAGTCTGCCTTTATCCGTTGCTGTACCATAATTCCAACAAAGCGTACCTTCTGATGGCTCATAGCTTTTTATTTTTCGGCCAAGTAAATCATATGTGAACGTAAAGGTATGGTCTCTTGCTGTCTTCTGGGTCATTAACTCACCAAAAGCATTATAGGTGTACTTCCATAGGCCTTTTGAAGGGTCGTTGGTGGAGAGTTTTCTGCCCCAGTCATCATATGTAACAGTGACAATGTAATTACTGCCTTCACCAGAGGTGTCTGTAGTCACAACATTGCCTTGAGCATCATAAGTAAAAGACACTGTATTACCGATAGCATCTTGAGTATAAGCAGTTTCACCAAAACCATTTTGATATGCGCTTGTCGTTATACCGACTTCATTAGTGGTTCGACTTTCAAAGCCAAATAACTCATTTGTGACTGTTGTGCCATTGGGCTTTGTAACGGTATTAGGTCGATTTAATTCATCGTATTCAAAAAGTGTAAAGTCAGTTGAGTTTGGCTCATACACCATTTTTTCTCGGCCTTGCTCATCGTACTCTTTGATGACTTTGTTCCAGCCACCGCTAAAGCTTGTGGTTTGAGCGATAACCTCGCGCCCCCATTTATCAAAATACACTTCCTGGGTGGGATTTCCGGTTACCGTTGTTCTAACGTAGTAATAGGCATTACTAGAACAGCTGCTGCAAAAAGCTTGAGTAACGGTCGTTGTTTTTGCGTCAGGATGGTCAATGGTTTTTAGTCGGCCTAAATCATCAAAATATTCTATTTTCGCGACATTATTGGCATCGGTAGTTTTTATTGAAGTGATGACACCGGTTACAGAGTCTGCATCAACATTGTTATACTTAAAACTGGCTCTAAAACCCATCGCATCATCTGTGTAACTCAGGTAACGCCCTTTAGCACCATAATTACTACTCGTACTACGAGTAATATTTGTGCCTGTTGCTGTGCTATAACCCGTTACTGCTTCAGAGGTTTTATGTCCCCAAGCATCATACCCATAAGTGGTTGTTAGTTTAGTGGCTGCTTGGTTAGGTGATAATGTGCTCGATTTCAACATCAAATTTGAATAGTAATCAAATGTTGTTTCTCGGACATGTGTTTTAGGGTCGCCTGTTCGTGTTTTTGTGACAACAGAAGAAGCTAAACGGCCATATCGTTCCCAGTCACCCGAACCATAGGTATTAACATTGTTGGTAGTGAGTACGTCATTAGAGTATTCATCAGAAATTTCAATGTTACTTTCAAGTAAGTTACCCCAGCCATCATATTGATTGGTCGTGAGTGTTACGCTTGACAATATGCTGCTAAGATTGCTGTCTAGTATGTAACTTTCTTCTTCTGAAGATGCAATATAAGGTGAAATACCACCATTAGCGGTTTGGATGACGTCTAGCGTGTTAGTCGCCCTTGAAAGTATTTGAGTGCCAAGCATTTGAATGGTTTCAATAGGCATGCCTGCATGGGCAAACGTTAATTCACCATGCTCTTGACTGTATTTGGTTTCGGTCACTACATGGGTTTGGTTATCGATGGTTTTTAACATCTGAAAGCCTAATGAACCACGGCCCTTTTTATGGATAAGAAAACCACCGTATTTATAGTTGACCGATATTTTATCATTAACACCAATATTGCTTTGCGTTTCTACTTTACTGACGAGTTGCATACCTGAGTGAGGTGAGAACGTATCTGTTGTTGTGTCTGCATCTGAGAAGTTTGTCACATACACAGATGAGTCTGTCATCGGTTTGTAGGTTACCGTTGTCGCAACACCAAAGCCATTGGTAATGGTATTGATGGCGAACTCTTTAACCCCTTTACGGTTATAGTATTTTTTCCAACTGCTGCCTGTTGAAGTCAGTAGGTTTAATTTACCATCGCCATCCGTATCACCAAAACGAACCGTAGCATTGGCGTCAAAAGCCATAGAACCACGGCTCTCAAATGAAATCCATTCACCAGAATCTGTGGGGCGAGAGAAGAAAATAGCCCAATTAGACGTTGAAGTTGCATGTAACACGTCCGCGCGGCCGTCATTGTTTAGGTCGACAAATTGATCAAGGTATTTTTTAGTACTCGATGTAGCTAACCCCGCGTCTCTAGACGCTAAGAATTCAATACCGTTAGAGAGTCGATACCACCATTTATCGCCACTGACAAATAACAAATCACTCAAGCCGTCACCATTTAAATCGGCTATACGGAAAGTGTCTTCATAGTTACCAAGGGTCTGCTGTAAGGTTAAGACCGGATTTGCCATGGTGCCTGATGCGACAAAAAGCATATGTTTTGTTGAAGTACTGCTGGTCCAGGTGCCACCTAAATCATTTCTACACTCATTTGCTGAGTTTACAAATCGATCGAAAACGCCTCGAACATAACAACCTGATATCGTTGACGTGACTTTCATTACAAGGTCTGAACGTCCATCGCCATTAATATCAACGGCACTGGCAGATTTCATATCAGCAGTTTGAGATTGTACTCCCATATTTAACTCAGCAGATGCAATAGTATCCGCAAAGGTATAGAGGGTTTTATTTGCACTAAAAGTACCATTGCCATTGTTAACATGGGCTTTAACAGTATTACCCGTTCGAAAAACAATATCTTCATTACCATCACCATTGACATCCATGACTTGCGCACCGTTTTCAAGTCCTGTAGCAACGACACCTAAATCTTTTAAAGTATAATCCAATAGCCTAGTACGCTCCTCACAAGGCTCTCCAGATGGGCAAACTTGATATGTACTCTGGCTTGCTTGATATGATAGGGCATGCCAATTTGTTGTTGCTGAGTTTGCAACAAGTAAATCTCTTACACCATCACCGTTATAATCAATATTAAGCGCATATTCCTTTTTTGAAGTACCAGTAGATGTCATCGTTTTAGTGGAAGTAAAGTAAGGGCCGAGCTTCACTGCCCACGAACTACCACTGACGTAAACAATATCTTGATACCCATCACCATTGACGTCAAAAATTTGAGATGTACTGACGTTAGCAGATCCACTCGCAACGGTAGTAAAGTTCTCAAATGGCTTAAAATTAGTAGATGTAGGTACATCATGACAAAAATCAGGTGAACCTGGCTCAGATTCACATAGATATTGCATGCTACTGCTAGATAGATTGGGGCGTTGCCAACCGAACGTTGTTTTAGGTAAGCAATTACTGAAGTTAGTATCATTATCGGGACATTCTTGAACGGATGTTAGTAAGGTGCGTTCTTCTATAAAGTTACTGGTCTCATAGTTCAAAAAGTAAGAGCGGTAGTTGCTACCGTCAACCGATGAGTCAATACGCTTTAGTATTTTGTTATGTTTTGCAATAGCCCCCGCTTGATAACCTAAAAAACCCTTACCGTAGTCTTCGTAAACAAATTTAACTTTATTGAAAGCTGTACTGTCGCCCAATTTTGCTGAGTACTGAATGCTATCAATGTAAAATGTCCCATTCGCTTTACTGTTGTTGTAATTAAACAGAATATAGTTGTCTTTGATATCTTTAATGACTTTAACAGCCCATGTTTTAGCTATTCCAGTCTTATTGCTTGGTTCAACAAATGCGTCCGCTTGATTTGTACTGACAAGACCCGTTAAAGCGGGATTACCATAATAATAAGTTTCACCGGCTTTCGTTTTAACTTCAAAATAACTAGGCCCATTAGCTTGGCTACCGCCCATAGCAGTAACAATTGAGAAGTCATCAACTTCTTTAATGTAAGTTGAATACGGTGCACCGTAGGTACCCGCAAGCAATATCAATCGTTGACCATCAAGACAAAACCTATCACTACTGGTAAAATTTACACCTGTTATCGCATTGTCATTAATTGGCGTTTGTGGACAACGCGAAACGGCTGAAATACCGCCAATACTCCAACCAATACCTACAGGGCCATCTTGAAGGTTATTACTTGAATAGTTTAACGACACTTGCGGCGTTACGCCTGCACGCCCTTCAGGTATAGTAATGGGTACTGAGTATGTGGCGGCACCACTCTCATCAACCCTAAACTCACTTGAAGACAACCCTACAACTTCGGCGCTCGAAGATGCACTTACTCCAAGAATAATGAGCATTATTGGAAGCAATAATTTATGGCGAGACATGAGGCATCCTTACTTTCACGTAATAATAAAGGTTGATAATTGGAATTTAAAAGGGGGTAAGGGCTACATCGATACGTTCAATGCACTCTTGTAGCTCAAAGACAAATACAGTACTGCCCGGACCGTGTTCAACATCTTTCTTTGTTAGCTCATAAGACCGACCTGAGTTAACAGCAGAAACAATTAACTGACCAACGTTCGATTCAACCAAATCATACTCAACAGAAATGGCGACTTCACCTGAATAAGCGCAGCCGTCATAACTGGTGTTGTTTAATACATCGAACGATACAGATTGATTAGCTGCAATAGAAGGTAATCCTACAAAATAAAAAAATACTAAACCTATGTTCAATCTTCTTAATGTAGGGGAAAACATCCTTTTGTGCATATATTGAAATCCATTTGCAAATTTAAAGTTGCTGATACTCGAATCCGAAGAAAATATGCTCAATTTTACATTCTGTCAACATAATAAAATCAACTTTTCGAAATTATTTTTTAACCACTAATCGAAGAGAAAATCGAAGCATTATCAATAATCGAGTTTTAGGAGATTCACCATTAGGTTTTGCAGTTTTACTATTGGTTATGATTAAATTTGATCGCCTCATGCTCATGCTTTCTCTAAGAAGTGTTGTCTTGATACCAGGGTAAAACAGAGGGATCATCAAATTGATTATTTTTCACTTCATTAGACCTAATTGTTACTCATAACCGATTAGGGTTATTGAAGCATTCCAACTAATTGAATGCTACTGTCTTTAGTTGGCTGTTGGGGTTCAAAGGGGTACCCCTTTGCCCGTAGCAACTATCCGATCTTTTGGGAACCAAAAGTGGGATAGTTGCGTACCGGGTTTCACTGTAATCCCATTAAACAAATGGGTTAATCTTGAAAGCTTTTCGTTGTTGTTATCAATACTCAAATAAAATACTGTCGGTGTGATAAATTAGCCGATTAGGGTAAAAATTAGCTCCTGTACGCACTTAATTGCATTTTTATGGGCATAAAAAAGCTAATAATTAAATACAGCAACTTTTTGTACGTTTTTTACTCTCCTAGAGAGCGAAAAATATTAGCCTCTAAAACCGCTCGCTCTCTGCTGTAGTGAAATATTTACAGTTTCTCGGGCCTCGTCCAGTGCTGACCGTCATTTTTGTTCTTGTTTTGCTTGTTTTACCAGCAACTGAGCCATATTTGGCAGTGCTCGTGCCAAGTGGGGCACAAGCACAGCCCAAATTGACCATACCAATATTTGTGGCGAAGCCCTAAATTATCAATATTAAATCAATCAAATGTGATCCCCCCATACATCATTTTTATACAGAACCAACTCGTTACTACTCCTCTATCTGCTCAACTGAACACGCAATCTCTCGAACTCATCCATATCCTCATCTCCATCAAACATTTCAATTGCCACCAATAAAAATCCGTTATCCCTCACCATAAAAATAACCCGTCTTGATTATCTTTAAACGTAAAAAAATCCACCTCAAAGGCGGACTTTTTAGTTGGCTTAAACCATAAACGCTGTTGTTCATTTAGAACAACTGAGATGGAGTTTATCTACATTGATAAGTCATCATCTTTCCTGTTTAATTCATCATGATTGTTTTCAGCCAATTTATTCACTAATTCCTTATCCTCAAGTACGGTGACAAGTCTCTGGAATGCGGGTTGTAAAAAAGCTGGCAGATATTCAGTAAATTTGTAGACGATAGGAGTAAAGAATTTCTTAGTTAATTCAGGCTGCTTTTGAGCCCTGAAAAAAGTTCTAGACGCAAGCCCTTCCAGCATCGAAAACATTATAGAGGCAACTTTTCTCTCTCTTCCCTCAATCTGAGCCAGCATGCCTTCCCTTTGAGCAATATTTTCATCCAATATGATTAACCTTGATTCTTTTTTTGCTAACTTGCGCTTTGTGTTAGCCAGTTGCTCCCCCCTGTGTCAGGATTGTTGTCACCCCTTAAAATCATCCAATAATTAAATAGAGGGGGCGGTCAATGAGAGCTC
>NZ_JBEOPL010000036.1:0-29404 GCF_040310065.1 Shewanella sp. TB7-MNA-CIBAN-0143 | reverse complement strand
TGGCCAAAACATGACAGCAGTTTGTCGAATATGCCCATGCGTCCCCTTCGGGGATAAAAGAGTAGGTCATTTCCAGGCGCCTAATAGACTCGAAAGAGTAGTGATAAGCCCGTTACTAACGTAACGGGCTTTTTTACGTCTGCAATTTAAAGTGTAGAGTTTGTTACTGGCCAAAACATGACAGCAGTTTGTCGAATATGCCCATGCGTCCCCTTCGGGGATAAAAGAGTAGGTCATTTCCAGGCGCCTAATTGACTTGCAAGAGTCGCGAAACAGCCCGCTATCATATAGCGGGCTGTTTTGTGTCAAAAAACAATATGTAGCCCTTAACTCTCCATAATGACCGCAATCAAAGAGCTCGCTTATTTCGATGGCATTAATTAAATGGCTATTTAATATAAGCAACTTTATGAAATCAACAATACCACTCAATACACTCAATAAGGTGGCGTTGTTTAAGATTCTCTCTGACAGTGTTACGCGTTATTTATTTTTTGCTTTAGGTCATAAGCATCGTCGGTAACAACACGTTCAAGTACTTCAATTCGTTGACGCAGGGCGTTAATTTCATCATGCAGTGCTTTATTGTTAGTTTCTTGTTCTGCAGTCGTATGCGATTGTCTTTGCTTCAGCTTCATGATAGTGACAATAAAGCTGCCTAAAATGGCCAGAATAGGAATTAATAATGCCAATGTTGGTGGGTTCATAATGTGTCCTTAATTGTTTCTATTTATTGTCTATTATTGTGACGTTTTCAAGCAGAAATACTAGTGACAAAAGTCATCATTGTGAAATGAACACCAACTTATTCATTATGTTATAAATTAGTTGTTATCTTAATTATTGATTATAAAGTCTATTTTTTATTTTAGGTTATTAGTAACTCACTTTTTTATCCATTGCACTTGATATAGCGCCAGTGGTCCATATATCTAATTCTGTAGCAGGAGCGAATCATGAAATGCTCGATTGAGGTTTCAGTAAACTTGCTACCACAGTGCCGTAAGGGCTGTGAAAACTAAACACCACAAACAGACTGTGGTCATTTTTACATATTGCTTTAGACAAGGGTATGAACATGCGTAATTTTAATATTTCTCCAGATTTAACACCTCTTTATCGTAGTGCTATTGGTTTTGATCGTTTAGCACAACTTGCTGAACATGCTGCAGCTAACAATAGCAACAGTGGTTATCCTCCTTATAATATTGAACTTTTAGGCGAGAATCGTTATCGGATCACCATGGCCGTCGCGGGTTTTTCTATGCCAGAACTCGATATTATGAGTGAAGGTGAAAAACTATTAGTAAAAGGTAATAAGACAGCTACAAGTGATGAACGTAAATATTTGCATCAAGGGATTGCTGAGCGTGGTTTTGAGCGCACTTTTCAATTAGCAGATCATGTACGAGTAATCGGTGCGGAATTAGAACACGGCTTATTAAATATTGATTTAGTACGTGAAATTCCAGAAGCAATGAAACCTCGTAAAATTGATATTGTTGCTACCAACACCCTTAGTTAAGGCGTTATTGTGAATTAATACGATTGATGGCTTAGGTGTTAATAGCATTTAAGCCATATTCTCAACCTTCTAGTTTATCTCCCCCCAATTTAGCCAATTGCTTACACCTAGTTTGTTATCAAACTAGGTTTTTTGTATTCATCATTTATTCAAAAGCACTGGGCCAGGGCCTTGATCTGCAAGAATATCGTTAGGATTATACAGTGGGCAATTTTTCATCGATAAACAACCACAACCGATGCAACCTTCGAGCGAATCTTTCAATTTTTGCATCTGGGTTATCCGCAGCGTAAGTGATTTATTCCAAACATTTGATAATTCTGCCCAGTCTTCTTTAGTCGCTGTTCGTTCATTGGGTAAAGCAGCAAAAGCATGCTTGATATCATCCAACGATATCCCTAATTGTTGCGCAGCTTTGATGAGTGATATTCGCCTGATAACGTCTCGTGTATAACGACGTTGATTACCATTATTGCGCCAACTGCTGATAAGACCTTTTTGCTCATAAAAGTGAATCGCAGAGATGTTTATTCCACAACGTTTGGCGACTTGGCCAACACTTAGTTCTGCATCTATTGACATTCAACCTCCGATTTTTTTTATCATTTTTGCAAAAATAATGCTTTACCTCAAGTTAGCTTGAGGTATTAAGCTGTGTTGCATTAACCATAAGGAGATAAGTGATGCGATTAGAACATTTAAATTTAGTAGTTAATGACTTAGATGAATCATTAGTATTTTATAAAGCGGCCTTTCCACACTGGCGAGTGCGTGGTGGTGGCGAGTCTGTTTGGCATGGTACGCCGCGGAAATGGCTTCACTTTGGTGATGATTATCATTATTTATCGTTAAATGATTCTGGTAGTGGCGAGGTGCGCGATCTTAAAAGTAATGCATTGGGTTTGGCACATTTCGCTTACGTTGTGGATAATATTGATGCATTAGTTGCTAGATTGTCACAAGTGGGTTTTGAGGTGGCGATTATGGGCAGACACGACCCTTTTTATAAAAGCCGTTACTTTATTGACCCAAGCGGATTTGAAGTTGAGTTTGTTGAATACTCAACGGATATTCCTAGTGAACGAAATCAATACGGTGGTTAGTAACTTATCAATATGCACCATTGGGCTTATAGAGTAAGCCCAATGGTTTTGATCAAAATCGATTATCAACAAAAGCCATAGTTTAATAGCAGGTTAGCTAACTAAAGGTAGTGTGATAAGTCGCTGTTAGCGGTAAGCTCAACTTCTTGTTGTTTACCGTGGAATAAGTAAGCTGCCTCATTACCAATAAGGTGTAATTTATCGCCTTGGCGCCATAGCGCGCTACCTTCTTGGATTCCGATCACCGGTGTCAGTGGATCGACCATGGTAAACTCTAACAGTCGTTGCGCACGTGTTTCACCATTATGGCCTGGCATTTGGTAATTGGTGTAATGCGGATTTAATTGGAATGGCAATATACCCAATGCGGTAAAAGAGGGCGGCTCGACAATTGGCATATCATTGGTGGTACGAATACTGGCTCCAGTAATGTTTGATCCCGCACTCCAACCCACATACGGCATGCCATTTTCTACTTTTTCACGAATTAAATGTAGCAAGTCGTAGCGATATAATTCGTTGAGCAATTGGAATGTATTGCCACCACCAACCAAAATGCCTGCAGCATCTTGAATGGCTTGTTTTGGGTCTGCAAACTGATGAATACTACTAATGGTAATTGTTAGGGGTTCAAGTGCCGTTTGCACTTTTGTTAAATACTCATCATAACTTACACTGACGCCAGCATAAGGAATAAACAGCCATTGTTGTCCTGGTTGAGTGAGTGGACGAATAAGCTCAACGGTATGGCTTAGATATGTCGAATTACCGACCCGTGAGGCACTCAACATTAATGCATTAATGGGCATAAAAAGTCCTTTTTGGTTTTAGTTTTTGACAGTTTATCAAAGATTAATCATTGCCGACACAGAGTTTGTTTTTGTAGTCTATTTTTCAGTTTCAATTAATCAATTCTCCCTAGACTCTGCTCGCGTGAATTTCAAGACGATGTTTTATCAAGTTAAAAAAGAGTCATAAATCTTTTTTAATATAACTAAGCTTGAATTTTCATTTTATGGACATATTATGTCTGTAGTAACAATCGTAAATCGGCACTTTTGCCATACAGGAGCTTAAATGAAGCGTATATTTTTGTTGATTGCAACCAACTTTGCCATCTTACTGGTTGCCTCAATTGTAATGTCTATTCTTGGGGTTAATACCTCAACGATGGGTGGACTGTTAGTATTTGCTGCCATTTTTGGTTTTGGTGGCTCGTTTATCAGTTTAGCCATTTCAAAATGGATGGCGAAGAAAACCATGGGCTGTGAAGTTATTACGCAACCACGTGACAGTATGGAACGTTGGTTAGTTGAAACGGTTGCACGCCAAGCTGAAAAGTCTGGTATTAAGATGCCTGAAGTGGCTATTTACCAGTCGCCAGAAATGAACGCATTTGCAACGGGTCCAAGTAAAAACAATGCGCTTGTTGCTGTGAGTTCTGGTTTGCTTTACGGTATGACTCAAGATGAAATTGAAGGTGTACTTGCACATGAAGTGAGCCACGTGGCGAACGGTGACATGGTGACATTAACCTTAATCCAAGGTGTGGTGAATACTTTTGTTATTTTTGCTGCGCGTGTTGTTGCTGGCATTATTAACAATTTTGTTTCCAGTAATGACGAAGAAGGTGAAGGCCTAGGTATGTTCGCCTACATGGCTGTAGTATTTGTACTTGATATGCTATTCGGTATTTTGGCATCGATTATCGTAGCTTACTTTTCACGTATTCGTGAGTTTAAAGCTGATGAAGGCGCGGCACGTTTAGCAGGCAAAAATAAAATGATTGCCGCATTAGAACGTTTACGTCAAGGGCCTGAATCTGGCGCTATGCCAGCACAAATGTCAGCCTTTGGTATTAATGGCAAACGTTCAATGGCTGAGTTAATGATGAGCCATCCTCCATTAGAGAAGCGTATCGCTGCATTAAAAAACAGCTAGTATTCATGCGTTTATCATCATTTATAGTAAAGTTAAACTAAGGAGCCTTTTGGCTCCTTTTTTATTTATTGGGTTAGGTTATGATTGAATATGCCCTATTAATCGGGTAATTATAGTTAACTAATAGTATTAACCGCTCGAATCGATTGCATTTTGTTGTTTAATCACAGCGTATAGGATAGGTTCTGATGTATAGTTAGACTCGGCACTTATATTCATAACACTACTTGTTACAGTATTCATACATATTGAGTATGGCTCGTTTAACATGGTCTATTAAACATTATCAGGATCTTAATATGCTTAAAAAAGCTATTTCTCAAGTACAATTAAGAGAATGGCAGCTAGAAATAAATGATATTTCTGCCGAGTTTCGTCTTACCATCATGTTTTACCAAATTAATGCTGAAAACAGTATTGAAGCTATTTGTACCAGCCAAGGTATTGATGACAATACCCAGCGACAGCATCAAGATAGCTTGTTACAACATCTTAAAGCGGCAGATGCTCAAAGTGTCCAAACGGTAGACAAACATGTTACCGTTTATCATCAGCCTATTCGTTCATCTAAAGGTCATATCATCGGTGTGATCACCTTTAGTGACAAAGCTATCGAACCATCTCAGCAAACATTATTTAAGCCCTTGTCGGCAATGCAAACACGCATAGCGGATATGCTAAGTAATGCCATTCGTTATTATATCAATTCCTTAGCTGTTGATCCTAATGCATCTGAGTCTGTGTCGCTCGATGTTGATTTACAGTCATTTATTGATGCTTTTGATGAACATATGTGGGTTAAAGATGCTAACGGACACTATGTAGCGTGTAATAAAAGTGTTGAGCGAGCTTGGCGAAAGTCTACAGAACAAATTGTTGGCAAAACCGACTTTGACCTTTTTGATCAACGCACTGCAAATGAATTTATTGAGAGTGATAAATTAGCCATCAGTAATGGTTCGACTGTAGTGGTGTCTGAATGTGAAGAAGTTGATGTTAATTTTAATAAGGTTTGGCTCGAAACCATTAAAGCGCCCATTTATAATACCCAAGGTCAATTGACCGGGGTAATAGGGATGACTCGCAATATTGCCAAACACAAAGAGGCGCAGGATCAACTCATATTAGCCGCCAATGTGTTTCAAAATGCAGTCGAAGGGGTAGTGATAACAGACAGTAATGGCAATATTACCGAAATTAACCAAGCGTTTACTGATATTACCGGTTACAGCCGCGAAGAGGTTATAGGCCAAAACCCTAGAATGCTGAGTTCAGGTCGCCATCCTAAAAGCTTTTTTGAACGATTGTGGAATACCTTATTAGTCCAAGGCAAATGGCATGGTGAAATTTGGAATCGCCGTAAGCATGGTGCTATTTTTCCGCAAGCGATAACCATCAGTGCTGTATTCGATAAACTCAATATCATTCAGTATTATGTTGCCGTATTTGCCGATATTTCAGCGCAAAAACAAAATGAAGAAAAGCTGAAAAACTTAGCCTATTTTGATCCGTTGACACAATTGCCTAATCGGATGCAATTTATGTCACTGCTAGAGCAAGAGGTGAATCACTCTCACCGGGCTAAAAAGCAGCTGGCTATTGTGTTTTTAGATATCGATTTCTTTAAGCACATTAACGACAGTTTAGGCCATGTTATTGGCGACGAAATTCTGGTTGAATTGGCTAAACGCTTATCTTACGCTTTATCTGATTTTGACGTATTAGCACGTTTAAGTGGTGATGAGTTTGTGGTCATGTTGCCGAGCATTATGGGAACTGATTCTGTAACGTCATCGGTTGACCGTATTCGCAGTGTATTTGAACGCCCATTTATATTGGACAATACCCAATCTGTACGCCTTACCGCCAGCATGGGAGTGGCGATATACCCAAGCGATGGTGATGATCACGACAGCTTATTACGTAATGCTGACGCGGCTATGCATCGTGCCAAGTTAGATGGGCGAAATAATTATGCCTTTTATACTGAGTCGATGACCAAACAGGCTGTAGCACAATTAAAGCTGCAAACAGCATTGCACCAAGCGCTGGTGAATGAAGATTTTTATTTAGTTTATCAACCTAAGTTGAAACTGTCTGATCTGTCTCCTAGTGGCTTTGAAGCGTTAATTCGTTGGTCTGATCCTGTCTACGGCAATATCTCTCCAGCAGAGTTTATTCCATTAGCAGAGAAGATTGGTTTGATTTGGGATATAGGTTTGTGGGTATTAAAGGCCGCTTGTTTACAAGGGGTTGAATGGCTAACCCAAGGTAAAATGTTTGAACGCATTTCGGTAAATGTAGCCAGCTTACAGCTGCAAAGAAATGATTTTGTCGATAAAGTGCGCTCGATTTTATTGGAAACGGGATTACCGGCCAAACATTTGGAATTAGAAGTCACCGAGTCTTGCATGATGAATGATCCAGACGCGATTATTCGTGATTTGAAATTGCTTGGCGCCATGGGCATTGCCTTGAGTATTGACGATTTTGGTACCGGATACTCATCTCTCAATTATCTCAAAAAGTTACCAATTGATAAGTTGAAAATCGATCAATCTTTTGTGCGTGATATTCCTCATGATGCAAATAACACTGCGATTGCTAAAGCGGTTATTGCACTGGGGCATGCATTGAATTTGCAGATTATTGCTGAAGGTGTGGAAACTATCGATCAAGCAGATTTTCTGCGGCTCAATGGCTGTGATTTGGTTCAAGGGTATTTGTACAGTAAACCGCGATTGCCACAAGATCTTAACGAGTTTTTACCGATATTCCATAACCGTATTAACCTGGCCACTGATATTGAATTAAAGTAAATAAAATAGCAGCTTACACAATATGTAAGCTGCTATTTTATCACTATTACGACATTTTAATGCTGTATTAAGCGTAAATGTCTACGTTCACAGATGTTGAATTACTGTTAGCCGTTGCGGTGTTATCACCATTATAAATACTGCTCAATGCCTCAAAGAAAATACTGCCGATGTCCTCGTCAGTTAATCCATCTGTAAGTGGTTTTAATTCATCTAACATAGACTTCAACGACTCTTGCTGCTCGTCGGTCAATGATGACAACATGTCTGTGGTTAATTGCTGTTGATCATCAGACAAGGTCGATACCGCTGTATCTAGCCCAGGCGGTACACCGCCTTTTGGTGGCGGCGGGCCATCAGGACGCGGAGGTCTTTGTGTGTTTTCGGTCGATGTCATTTGCATCGAAGTATTACCACTCGTCACTTGCATATTTACTCCTTAGATATTCTCTGTAATCTATTTTTGATGAAACTACCTAGCAACATATTATTGTTAATTACGTTGTTTTGGTGGTTGTTTCATATCGTCAGGACCATTGGCAGGTACAGCGACAAGCTCGCCATCGATAATTTGACAACTTGCTTCAAGGGTGTCTCCCCGCGGGGTGTCAAAACTAACCTGATCATTTTCAACACTGTTAGCACACGCTTCAACAGCTTCTTTAGGTGGCTTTCTATCATGCGGGTTAGCATTAGCAGCGAAAGATGCTAATAACATAAAGCTAAGTAGACCAATACTGATTGGCTTAAGAGTCATAGTGACACTCCTTGGTTAGGTAACTAAAGGTAATATAACCTAACAATGTGGAGTAATTGTGCAGAATTGGAGGAGATTTTTATCAGTTATTTATCGCGACTAGTTTATGCGTATATAGCTGGTTATAATGTATTTTATGCAAATATCTCAAAAGCTTTTCTTGGCCTTCGTTGGCCTAACCAGTATTGTACTTATCGCCACGTTATCGTTAGCGAGGTGGAGTTTTGACCAAGGTTTTTTAGACTATATCAACGGATTAGAACAAGAACGTTTACAGCATTTATCGAATGAACTATTGACACTTTATGCGGCTAATCCGGAAGCACAAACCGATCCATCAGTCATGACAGATCAACAATCTACACAAGTGTGGCAGTCGATTAATCAAAAAACATTAACACAAGCCATTTCGCTTCACGCTCCATTTCCAAAAAGAAATAGACCCGGCGACGGGGCAAGACCGCCAAGACCTGCAGGTGATAATCGTCCTCCAATGGGACCTGATCGACGTTTAGGTCCTCCTAGGCAACGGCCACCTTTTTCAACACCTTCTGGTCCACCGACGGGGTTATACTCAGCAGAACAACAGTTTATTAGCGGCGTTGATATTGGCAATGTGGATAATCGGATTAGCTTAACCTTGTTATTCAACGATCGTATAGTAGGCTATTTATACAGTAGCCCTATTCGTGAAGTTGAATCGTCTTCAGCTACCGCATTTTCTCAGCAACAACGTTGGACCAGTATCGGAATCGGTTTATTGTGTTTACTGCTTGCCAGTGCAATTGCTTGGTGGTTGTCACGTTTTCTACTGATCCCCGTTAAACAAGTTATGCTGGGAGTATCGTATTTATCTCAAGGTAATTATGATGAACGCTTATCACCTCAGCGTGCAGATGAGCTGGGTCAATTAATGACCAATATTGATCATCTCGCCATGACGCTATCGAAAAACCGCAGTGCTAAAAATCGTTGGTTAGCTGATATTTCTCATGAACTGCGCACGCCATTGAGTATTTTATGTGGTGAGATTGATGCGATTAAAGCAGGGATCAGGACGTTCGATAACACACAGCTGAACTCACTCGAACAAGAAGTGTTGCGCATGAAGCACTTAGTCGATGATTTGTATGAACTGTCTTTATCTGATGTTGGTGGACTCCGATATCATTTTCAGCGGGTGAACGTCAGTGAGTCCCTACACAGCACGCTTAATAGTATGGCTACCAGCCTACAAGATAAAGGCCTAACGCTACAAAGTCAGCTCCAGCCGGGGGTGTATTTATCTGCCGACGTGCTTCGGCTTGAACAGCTATTTATTAATTTACTAATGAATTCTATGGCTTACACAGACAGTCCTGGGGTAATTGATGTGCGATTGTCACAACAAGCCAAAATGATGATATTAACCATCAATGATACTAAGCCCAGTGCTAGCATTGAAGAGTGTGAACACTTGTTTGAGCCATTGTATCGCCAAGACAGTGCCCGCACACGCCGTGGTAGTGGTGCAGGTCTTGGTTTAACCATCTGTAAGAATATTGTCGAAGCGCATGATGGCACCATTAAGGCCGTCCCATCACCATTGGGTGGGCTTTGTATTGAAGTACAATTACCTATGCACAGGGAATGACTATGAGTGGACATGTTCATCAACAACCATTGACCATATTAGTGGTAGAAGACGAGCCTAAAATAGCGCAGATTTTAGTCGACTTTTTAACCCTTGAAGGTTTTAACACCTTGGTACAACACGATGGTCGTGATGTAATTGAAACGATTAAGTCTCAACAAATTGACTTTATGATTCTAGATTTGATGTTGCCCTATAAAGACGGTTTAACCATTTGTCGTGAGTTGAGGCAATTTTCAATGCTGCCAGTGTTAATGTTAACGGCGCGGGTAGATGAAATTGACCGCTTAATGGGCTTAGACATCGGCGCAGACGATTATGTGTGTAAGCCATTTTCGGCTAGGGAAGTCGTTGCTCGGGTAAAAACGATTTTAAGACGAGTTGAGAATACCCATGGCAGTCAAAGCGAGCAGGTTATTCGTTATAAACATCTACAAATCAATATCGAACGCTTTAAATGTCAGGTCGACCAACAAGACGTAGAATTAACCCCTGTTGAGTTTAGATTACTGCATACTTTGCTAAAACGGCCAGGTGTGGTGCACTCTCGAGATAGCCTCATGCAGGTGTGTTATGTCGATGATCGTATTGTGAGTTCACGTACCATTGACAGTCATGTGAAAAATCTACGACATAAGTTAACCCAAGCCAGCCAACAAAAGGAGTTACTGCATTCCATTTATGGTGTGGGTTATAAGGTAGAGTAATGCTGCATTTTATTGGTATGTCTATTTTTACGTTTTAAAGCCGTTTCATAAGCATCCTAATGCAATGGGTAAGCTTAGTAGCTGGCCATTAATGTGTATTACTGATCGGCTTTAGTTTCGGCAAAACTCCTTTAAATCTGCACTATTTTTGCGCTTTTGATTGCTAACATCACTATACCTAATGCTCCTAGCTGTCTGGATTAACAAGGAATAGTGCTATGCCGTCACTAATTTTATTATTACTGCTGTGCTGTCAGATTTTTCTGACCATTACGTTGGTCGTAGTATTTATTGGTGGTTATCAGGAACCGTCATAATTTGACCTTAACGCCAGAGTCTCTTGTTAACCTTTCAAGTACCCACGCGAATCATTTTCTAAGTGTTATATAAAATGCTCAGCATTTTGTTGTTGCTGTTCCCCTAGCAAGATTATTATCCGATTCAGGTGCATTGCAGCAGCTTTATCGATTTATTACATTTATCTACGATGTTTACTCGCTCATAGCTTGGCTTTTGTTTAGAATGTCGTTGATATCATTTAGGGTATCAACGTGGTCTTGTGCTGGCATTGAATATACTGGCGCGTTATTACTTATCTCTAGCAGAACGTGGCAATTAACCCGTGAATGTTAGACTAAGAGTTGATAGTCGGATAAATTCCGATCACGTAAGATAGACCTTCCACTGGCATGCGCCGTTAGGAATACATTTATACTGAGGTGGACTGTTTTTCTGCCTAGGAGCATTAATGCAACTGTTTGTAAAAGATTTAACCGTTATCGATTTCTCTTACCTTTGTCCTGTTCGTGGCATGGTTGGTGAAAGCTGGATTGTCGATGTGCTATTAGATGGCGGCTTAGATGAGCAAAATATGGTGCTCGACTTTGGTAAGGTTAAACGCATCATCAAAAACACCATTGATGATGTAGCCGATCATCGCTTGTTAATCCCTACTGCGTGTAGCGAAGTGCGCTGGCAGCAAAAAAGCGACCGAGTTTGGATGGATTTTAGCAGTGAAAAAGGTGACATACATTTAGCATGTCCTTCACAAGCATTTGCGCTTATTCCTACAGAAGTGATTGACTACCAAAGCGTTAATGACTTTTTGAAAAAAGCCTTACGTGAAGTGTTACCTGAAAATGTCCAAGGCATCAGCCTCACATTGCGCAGCGAAGTGCTCGATACCCCGTTTTACCATTACAGCCACGGATTACGTAAACATGACGGTAACTGTCAGCGTATTGCGCATGGTCATCGTAGCCCGGTAACCGTATTTGAAAATGGTATTGCAGAGCCGAAATGGGACCAATACTGGGCAGAACGTTGGCATGATATTTACCTCGGCACTGAAGAAGACTTAGTGTCAGTGAAAACACTAGAGTTGTCGAAGCAAACTAAAATCAGCGACGAAACTCATTTTGGTTTTCACTATGTTGCGCCTCAAGGTGATTTTCAATTAGCGATGCCTAAGCATTGTTGTGACTTAATTCCTCACGACACCACGGTTGAGATGCTAGCTGAATACATGGCCAAGACATTGGCAAGTCAAGCGCCTGAAAGTCATTTTAAAGTTATCGCTTATGAAGGTATTGGCAAAGGGGCCATTGCGGTAAGAGGTTAATCAAGTATTATTAATGGGCTGCCTTAAGGTGGCCTTTTTTTTTATGTTTTTTGGCGCTATTAACAAGGAATGCGTTTCGATTATGTTATTAAAAAATACCGTTTTAAAATCGATATCAACAGCTGCAATGCTGGTGGTCAGCTTTTGCGGCTTAAGTGCTAATGCGATTGCCGCTGTGACATTTCAAGGCCAGTTTGAACAAGGTGCATTAGTGCGCGGCGCAGTGCCGGTCGGCAGTAAAGTATTACTTAATGGCCAATCGGTAAAGGTCACCCCAAACGGTCAGTTTGCCATTGGATTTGATAGAGACGCTAAGTCAGAACAAGTGTTTAAAGTCATTTATCCAGACGGATTAACAGAAATTAAGCCGTTAACCATAGCCGCACGACAATACCAAATTGATCGAGTCACAGGCATCAGCCAAAAAATAATGAAACCGGATCCAGTTGCCCAAGCCAGAGCGGCAAAAGATGCCAAACAGACTCGCGCTGCCAGAGACTTATTTAGTCAACAACAGGCATTTATGCAAACATTTATTTGGCCGGTTACTGGCAGAATTTCAGGGGTTTATGGCAGCCAGCGGGTATACAACGACGTACCAGGTAATCCGCATTTTGGTGTTGATGTTGCCCGTCCAACAGGCACGGTAGTGGTTGCGCCAGCAGATGGTGTGATTACGTTAGCTGAGCCAGATATGTTTTATTCTGGTGGCACAGTGATTATCGACCACGGTTATGGTGTTAGCTCTACCTTTTTGCACCTGAGTAAATTGTATTTAACCGTTGGTGATAAAGTTGTGCAGGGTGATAAGGTCGCTGAAATTGGTGCCACCGGTCGAGTGACTGGCCCGCATTTAGACTGGCGCTTAAACTGGTTCCAAATGCGTTTAGACCCCGTTTCGATTGTACCGTCAATGGCGACAGTACTGGCAGCGGAGAAAGCGGCAAAATAGTGTTAAGCCATATGTTAGGGTTTCGGTATGACGATTGAACCGGAACCCTTTATTCAATGGTAATGCTATTCACTTGATAACTTGCACTTCATACGTCCTGAATTCACCACAACGTCAACGCTATTTGCCTCACTAAACTGATTATGTTGAAACGTTTTCTCACTTTAAGCGACAAACTTATATCGAACGACTAAATGCTTATCGTCGACATCACAAAGGACTCTGGTTATGATCAAGCAAGTGGGTAATACCGTTATTGAGTTAAAGCACAAAGCAACATGTCATTGTGGTGCCGTTGAACTCGAGCTCACTTTACCCAATGGTATCGAAAATCCACGACGCTGTGATTGTTCAATTTGTCGTAGAAAAGGTGCGATTGCTGGGTCTGTTAAACTGGACGGGATTAGGGTGGTAAAAGGTCAAGATGTGTTAACGCTTTATCAATTTAACACCAATACCGCGAAACATTATTTCTGTTCTCATTGTGGTATTTATACCCATCATCAACGTCGATCAAACCCGACTGAATACGGTTTTAACATAGCTTGTTTAGACGATGTTAATCCATTTGATTTAGGTGATGTACAAACGAGTGATGGGGTAAACCATCCATCAGACCGAGACGTTATATTGCAAATGGTAAGGCATGTTAATAAAAGGGATTAAGTATTGTATTTCCATCTCTGAGTGTCTATTAGAAAACCTCATCATGAATAGCTCTGAATTTGAAAATAAATCTAATGTTATTGTTGCGATGAAGCAATAAACAGAGCATTCAAATATGACTGCTCTGTTTATTAAAGATGGATTTAACTGTTTGTCATTTCTTTAATCATGTCTAATGCAACGGCTTCTGCAATACTGATACCGTCAATACCCGCCGATAAAATCCCGCCAGCATAACCAGCACCTTCACCTGCAGGATATAAACCTTTGGTGTTAATGCTTTGGAAATCGGCCCCACGTTTAATTTGTACCGGTGAAGAGGTACGAGTTTCAACGCCGGTTAACATGGCATCTTTACTGTCGAAACCACGAATTTTTTTACCAAATGCTGGAATGGCTTCACGAATAGCATCGATAGCGAATTGCGGCAATGCATCGCTTAAATCGGTCATTTTTACGTTGGGTTTATAAGACGGCTCAACGTTTTCAAACGGTTTACCCACTCCTGCAGCTAAAAAGTCACCGACCATTTGCGCTGGAGCATCATAATTGCTGCCGCCCATGATATAGGCGTGGCGTTCCAATTTACGTTGTAGCGCAATACCTTGAAGTGGATCGTTGTCAAAATCACTCGGATCAATGCCAACCACAATTGCACTGTTGGCATTACGTTCACTACGCGAATATTGGCTCATGCCATTAGTCACTACTGCATGTTCTTCAGACGTCGCCGCCACAACCACACCACCAGGGCACATACAAAAGCTGTAAACACTGCGACCACTTTTGCAATGGTGGACTAACTTATAATCTGCTGCACCTAACATTGGGTGACCCGCGTTAACGCCAAAGCGATCTTTATCAATCATCTCTTGCTTATGTTCAATACGAAAGCCAATCGAAAATGACTGCGCCTGCATATACACGCCTTTATCATGTAACATTTGGAAAGTATCACGGGCACTGTGACCAATCGCAGCAATAACATGTTTAGAATGCAGTACTTCGCCATTTCTCAGGGTGACACCAGTCACTTGACGGTCAGTAATGTTGATTTCATCAACACGGGTTTCAAAGCGAATTTCACCGCCTAAACGGATTATTTCGCGGCGCATTTTTTCCACCATAGTGACCAACTTAAAGGTACCTATATGTGGTTTACTAACATAAATGATTTCAGCTGGTGCACCCGCAGCGACAAATTCTTGTTTGACTTTTAAGCCTTTAAAGCCAGGGTCTTTAACTTGGCTATATAACTTTCCATCCGAGAATGTGCCAGCGCCACCTTCACCAAATTGTACGTTTGATTCAGTGTTTAACTCACTGGTACGCCAAAAACGGAAGGTATCTTTAGCGCGTTCGTGGACAGATTTACCACGCTCTAAAATAATCGGTTTAAAGCCCATTTGTGCCAACATAAGCCCAACAAACAAGCCGCAGGGTCCCATGCCGATCACCAGTGGACGTTCCGTTAAGCCTTCTGGAGCAGTCGCGACATATTTATAATCGGTATCTGGCGACACGCGGATATTATGGTCGTCAGCAAGTGATGCCAATAACGCGGCTTCGTCTACATTGGCTAATGTCACATCTAGTGTATAAATTAACGAAATTAAATTCTTTTTACGGGCATCGTAGCCACGCTTAAACACATGTATATCAACCAGCTGATCCGCTGAGATAGAGAGCCTTTGCAATACGAGTTGTTGCAGCGCATCTTCATTATGGTCGAGAGGCAATTTTACTTGGTTTAAACGGATCATGATCTACCTAAAAAGAGACTTAAAAAACAGCGAGTAGTTTACGTGATTTAACCTTAAAATGAAATTATCTATTGATGGTACTTGCTCTATGTCATGCTGTATTCTTTACCTTTATGATTAAATAGTAAAACCGATCACCCAGTTTAGCTCACTCTAGCGGGTGAACTCAGTGTGATACAAGCGAGTAGGGCGATAGGAAGTGAATATGTTGCGATGGATTATATTTCTTTATAGCGTAACAGTTTGTGTGAACGTGCAAGCTGCAACCAATGTGACTTTATTGAGTGATAACGGGATTGAGAGTTGGACCTCCAAAGTATTCTCTGGTGAATCAATTTACAGCGTTGGAGACTATAAAGGGCGCCTAGCATTAAAAGCACTCAGTCACCATTCCGCGTCAGGCCTGGTGCTAGAAAAGCAAATTGACCTCATTGCAACGCCTTACCTAAACTGGAGTTGGTTAGTTGAAAAGACGCTGCCGGAGTTAGACGAGCGAAGTAAAGCTGGTGATGATTTTGTGGCGCGAGTTTACGTGGTTATTGATGGTGGTTTTATGGTGTGGAACACCAAATCATTAAACTATGTTTGGTCGAGCAATCAAGCCAAAGGCTTGGTTTGGAACAACGCTTTTGCTGGCTCAAGTGTTAAAATGATGTCTGTGCGAGGACAGCAATCGCAGCAAAGTCAGTGGTATGAAGAAAAACGCAATGTGTATCAAGATTTGATTGAAACATTTGGGGATAAAGGCAGTGAAAAAGCTAACCGCAAAGCGTATCAATACATCGATATGATTGCGATTATGACCGATACCGACAACAGTGGTAAAGATGCAGAAACGTATTATGGAGACATAATATTTACTGAAAAATAGCAACTGATCAACCTGCATTTACTGGTGCTTAGCGACCTAGCAAAGTCGCATTGATTTTTACTTTATCGTTAAAGTAGTGGGCTAAATAAGTAAAAAAACTGCTCGACTAATCGTTTAACTAACGGTCTTTTACGCCACTGGCGCGCATCCATTTTTATTGAATTAGCCATATATTGATGTTGGACTTCACTAAGCGATTGAGTGAATTCTAAATTTTCAACAGAAAGAGTCACTTCAAAGTTAAGCCATAGGCTGCGCATATCAAGATTAACTGTGCCGATTAGGCTATGGTGCAGGTCAATGACCACTGACTTTGTGTGCAGTAAACCGCCACGAAAACGATGAATATTGACACCTGCATTCAGTAACTCGCCAAAGAAAGATCTGCTGGCCCATTCCACCATCATTGAGTCGTTTTTATCGGGTATGATTAAATTGACCTCCACACCCCTTAATGCAGCTGCTGTTAATGCAAACAGTAGGTTTTCACTGGGGACAAAATAAGGGCTAGTGATGGTGATGCTGTGTTTTGCTTGATAAATACTGAGCAATAAAACTTGTTGGATCATATCCTCAGGCATACCGGGTCCTGATGGAATAACTTGAACCATGTCAGATGGTTCCTCGTCGTGCGGATGGCATTGTGGCGGTTCGGGTAACATTCTCTGGTCTGTTTCGGTTTCCCAATCCCAGGCGAGAATGCAGTTAAGCACTGGCACACTGGAGCCGGTAATTCTCACCATGACATCAACCCACTCACCAACACCAGCGCTTTGCTTAAAATATTTAGGATCGACTAGATTCATTGAGCCGGTATAACCGATTTGGTTGTCTATCACGACTATTTTACGATGAAGGCGAAGATCTAAACGGCGGAAGATCATACGTACAAGAGAAACAGACAGTGCGGATACCAAATTTATGCCAGCTTCACGCATTTTTTTTGGCCACTTACTGTTAAAAAAGGTTCGACTTCCTGCAGCATCTAATAATATTCTCACTGCCACATCGCGTTGAGCAGCTTGAATAAGTGCTTGGGCAACTTGGTCAGCAAGCCCACCAGGATGCCAAATATAGAACTCTAAATGAATCGAGGTTTGCGCTTGTTGTATGTCTTCAATCAGGGTTGTTAAAATCGTTTCGGCGGATGATTTAAGTGTTAGTTGATTATTGGCTAACGTAGGAATGCCCAGACGTTTTTCACATAAATGGCTTATGGGAATCGCGTAATCACTTAAGTTGTGAGGACGATATTGCTGAATGGCAAACAGTCGACGAAACCATTCCCGATAGGGGCCGTACATCTCTTTAGCTCTCACTGCGCGGGTTTTACCAAGGTTCATCTCGCCAACGAGGAAATAAAGGAAAATACCTAAGATGGGGACAACAAAAATAAGCATCATCCAAGCTAAGGAAACACCAATAGATCGCCGTTTATAGACAATACGCGTGGTGATACCAGCAATGAGCAGCCAATAAGCTAATACGCTGATTATCGTTAATATTTTATAAAGCTCAACCATAGCTAGCCAGTGTATCAATCATGTAGAAAAACATGCACTTATCATATCAGGTTTTCAATCGGTATGGTCTACAGTCATCCGTCTGTACGGCTGGGTATATCAAACAGTTTGTTTTATTATAAAGACTCTGGTGCTATTCAGTTTAAAGCGAACCAAACGCTAGCATCACTTTAAGTCACTTTAAGTCATTTTCAGATAGCCCTCCCAAAACGAATAGAGGTATTCATCCATCGGTATTTTTCGCTCAAAGCCAACATCGACCTTACAGCCTAAGCGTAAACTGCTTGGGCTTGCTCGATGGGGAAGTCTGGTTATCGTCATATTGTTGATGATGACAGTTGTGGTTGTGCCAAAATTTGTGCATTTAGCCACAGAGCCTCAAGTGATTAATAATGAGCAAGAGTCGTTTGCTGCACAATGTGTAAAAGCCACACCTATCGCTAAATTGGATACTGATGGCCAACTGGCGGTCGCGAGCTGGAATGTTTATAAACAGCAAAATGCTGGCTGGCAAACGCTGCTCAGTCAGTTAGCTAAACAACATCAATTATTGTTGCTGCAAGAGGTGAAGTTATCTGACGAGTTTCAGTTGTGGCGCCAACAACATCACCAACAATTGGCGATGGTGCAAGCATTTAGCCAAGACCATATACCACTAGGGGTGATGAGCTTGTCTCAAGTTGCTGCGAGTGAAAGTTGCGGTTATTTGACGGCTGAACCCCTAATACAGTTTCCCAAGTCGAGTTTGTTAAGTTATTTCCCCTTATCGAATGGTGAAACTTTGCTGGTGGCTAACTTGCACAGTATTAACTTTGAGTATGATCTAGACAGTTATGCTGCGCAGTTACAGCAGCTACTACCAGCGTTAAGTGCTCATAAAGGACCGATAATTTTCGGCGGGGATTTAAATACTTGGCGTCAAGCCAGATTATCAATGTTAGCCTTGATGACAAAGAAATTAGGGCTAAAAGCGGTGATCCCCGCGGATGACAAACGCACAACCGTGATGGGCTATCCAATTGATCACCTTTATTATCGAGGACTAACTTTAGAGTCATCTCGGGTCATTATGACTAAAAGCTCAGACCATTATCCTTTGTTAGCGCAATTTAGATTAGGCGAAAGTTAACGCTCATCGTTTATGACGGCTATTAACTGATTAAAGTTGTGTTAAAGGTCATAAAGACCGCATGGGCTCGCTCAAGATTAATTGATTGGTGCGGCTGACAGGCACATCAATGTTAAAATCGATTCACAGTCATTTTTCAATTCGAGTAAAATAACCTTTAACGATTTAATGTGTGTTTTGTGCAAGTTAAAACGATAAGAGCATAATACATTATGATCTTATCGTTAATTAACCCGCTGATTAAACGACTATATCAGTAGCTTGATATGTCTCTCAATATTGATTTTTTTATCTGCCACAGCTTCAATTAATTATTTCTTATTAAACATCGCTTGGCCGGTTTTATCTTTTTCAGACCAGAAATTAAGATTGAACTGGGCATCAGGGCTTAATTCAATACGATGCCAGTACTCTGGTGGGCTAGTGGCAAATTGGCCTGCTTTGATCACCACTTTTACTTCTGGTTCAGTTGCTTCGCTGTCTGCAAAACCAAAATACGTGACCACACCTTCCATTACACATAACTGGCCGAATACACCTTCGGCGGTATTGTGGTGAGTCAGTAGCGCATCAGGCACATTTTTAGTGGTGAAAAATGGCGTAGAGCGTTGAATTGTCCAGTTTGCTGGGATACGTTGATGAGACATAATGTTCTCCTAAATAACCTGAACTCGGGATAATAAACGCCTTTCAAACAGCCCTTTGCCCTGCTAACTGCGTTGAATCGACTTACAATAGGCTAGCTATTGACGCGTCAATTCGCCTTGTTCGCATAACCAATGACAAGCTTGAAAGTGAGGAGGGTTAACATGCTGATTTTAAATAGCATAAGTTCATCCCTTATCCCAAATTCAGGTTAAGTTGATTGATGAGTAGGCTTTATGAGTAAAGCCTACTCGATAAAATACTAAAGACTTGCTGGTAAGGCTCTGAGTAGCGGGAAGGTATTGTTCATGTGGCCTTCTGTTACCACAAAACCGATTATCTGTTTTTGCTCATTGTACGCTTTTACTGAGCAACCCAGAGCATCAATATCAACCTGCCACGATGCAACGTCAATTACGGTATTCCCGCCTAATTGAATGGGCATTTGCGGTGTTTTAACTTTGACTAACATAGCCGGTAGTTTCAAATCTGTCGGTTGGCCTAATAAGGTTTTCGCTAACGCATTGGCGCTTAACATAATGGGCTGCAAGTAGGACATCACCTTACCATTGATTTCGGCGCAATCTCCTAAGGCATAAACATTGTTCGCTGAGGTTTGCAGTTGCAGATTAACCACTAAGCCATTATTGACTTTGAATCCTGACTTTCGTGCTAAGCCAACATTAGCCTTTAATCCCGCAGCTGAAATAACACAATCGACAATATGGGTATTACCACAACTGAGTGTGGCACAAATACCTGATTCAATTTTGTTTAGCGAACTAATGGTACGGCCAAACTCAAATACAACACCGTTATCGACCATCTTCTTTTGTAAAACACTGGCGACTAAATCTGGCAGCATGGTTGCCATCACGCCGTGACTTGGATCAACCACCACGACGTTTTTACCGCTGCGATTAAGATCCATGGCTATTTCAGTGCCGATAATACCCGCTCCAATAACCAAAACACGTTGTGCATTTTGTAGTTGCAGCTGCGCATTATTAAACTCACTAAGACTGTTTAAGGTGACCACACTGTCTGTTGCGTTACCAAGCATTGATGGCACAAAGGTTTTTGCTCCTGTTGCTAGCACCAGTTTTGTATAAGGGTAAGCAACACCTTCAACAAACACCGCTTGCTGTTCACTATCAATGCAATCAACCTTGGTAAAAGCATGCAGAGTAATATTATTCTCGGAGGCAAACTCTTGTGCAGTAAGGCGGATTAAGTCCGCACTGTTTTGCTTGTTACTAAATACATGGCTCAAGTCCGGTTTATTATAATCGTGGCCTTCATCAAGGGTGAACACGGTTATCGGTAAATGCTTATCTGTGCGTCTAATGGTTTTGATTAGTTGGTATGAGCCAAAGCCGCTACCGATGATAATGATGGGTGCGCTCATGATGCTTTCCTCTCAGCGATAGGGACAAAAACATCTTTGCCAAGGCCGCAATCTGGGCAAAGGAAAAAGTCTGGCACTTCGCTCCACGGTGTACCTGGTGTTACATCTTGATTAGGCTCACCCAATACTGGCTCATATACCCAATTACACACAGTGCAGAGCATATTTTGTGAATCACTCATTGCCGTCGCTGTTGTACATGTCGGTTTGGTTGCTTGAGTTGCTTGAGTTGGCTTAGTGGTTACAGTGGCTTGAGCGCTCTTAGCTAGCGATGCCGGTGAAATGGATTTTACATTACTTAAATCATGCCATGCCCAGCTTTTAGCTATCTGGCGACCGTGCTCACGGCATTCGCGCATCGCTTTACCATCTGGTCGCCATTTTGCTTTTAAGCCGACAATGGTTTCAAATCCGGCATCTGTAAGACGGGTGTGAATACGGTCAACGGCGCCGCCGTTCCAGCCATAACTTCCAAATGCTCCGGCTTTTTTATCTTTAAAGCGCAGGCCTGTGATCTCTTCTAGCATTCCCGCGACTTTCGGCATCATGACATTGTTCATGGTTGATGAGCCTACCAAAATACCTTTGGAGCGGAACACGTTGGCTAATATGTCATTTTTATCATGACGGGCCACGTTAAACACTTTAACCGACACAACAGGGTCAACGTCGTGGATGCCTTGAGCAATGGCATCGGCCATCATGCGGGTGTTATTAGACATCGAATCATAAAAAATGGTGATTCTGTCTTCCTGATAGTTATCTGCCCATTGCAGATATTGATGAATAATCTGTGCTGGGTTGTCGCGCCACACTACGCCATGGGCGGTAGCAATCATGTCAACGGGCAGGTTAAAGCTTAGCACCTCGTTAATTTTGGCGGTAACCAGCGAGCTAAACGGGGTTAAAATATTGGAATAATAGCGTAAACATTGATCCATCAATTCAATTTGGTCTACTTCGTCATTAAACAAATGCTCATCGCAGTAATGCTGACCGAACGCATCATTGCTAAACAACACAGCATCTTCCGTTAAATAGGTCATCATGCTGTCAGGCCAATGCAACATAGGAGTTTCAATGAACACCAGCTGCTTACCGTTACCAATGTCTAAGGTATCGCCGGTTTTAACAATATTAAAATTCCACTCTGTATGGTGATGTAAGCCAGTAATAGAGTCGATAGCATTTTCGGTACAGTAAATCGGGGTATTGGGAATTTTAGCCATTAAAGCCGCTAAGGCACCTGAGTGATCTTCTTCCGCATGGTTAATGACGATGTAATCAATCTTATCGAGATCAATTTCCATCTCAAGGTTTTGGATAAATTGCAGGCTGAAACGATGGTCAACAGTATCGATTAAAACATTTTTCTGTTCACGAATAAGGTAACTATTATAACTGGTGCCTTTGGTGGTTTTATATTCAGTACCATGGAAGTCCAATATTTCCCAGTCACGTTGTCCAACCCAATCGATGTTATTTTTAATGTGAATTGTCATATGTACACCTGTAATAAATTAGAAGTTAAAGTTGATAGAGATATTTCAAAAGTTAACTTCGTTATTGCAGAGTGCATGCCAACTGTTTATCTTATTGATTATATGAAGGTAATGTATATTTGATGAATTTTATTGGTGTCATAAAGACATGCTCTTTATTGTCAATATGACTCAAAGGTGTCATATTGACTTCTTGCTGTGTTCTAAAATGACATTATTGATGAAATGCCAATCACAGGCTTTATCGCTATTTATCAGCTAATACAAACTGGGATAAATGCTTGCTTCAGCTGCATTTTGTAATGTTATTGTTATTACATTAAGCTAAGGCTATTCACTAGAATACGATAACCACGAAATTTACTGAGCTGTTTATGTCGTAAAATTTGTATTAATTCAATCCCTTTGGATGTCAGATGTAAAAAGGATGTTAGATGATAGATTTTAATAATAAAGGTTTTTTCAAACTGAAGCAGAATTCTGATTTTGCAGACAAAGCCCGCGATTTACTTGTCGATGATGAACGAGTCATTGATTCATATAAATCCATGCGTGATGGTGTCATTTTTACCAGTAAAAGAATTATCGCTGTTAATGTTCAAGGCATTACAGGAAGTAAAAAAGATTTTACATCTTTGCCTTACAAAAATATTGTCGCTTACTCAATTGAAACATCGGGGACATTCGATCTCGATTCCGAACTAGAAATATACTTTTCAGCGATAGGCAAAGTTAGGTTTGAGTTTACTGGTAAGGCCTCAATGCTGGAGATATCAAAAATAATCTCAGGTTATTTATTATAGGTCTGCAAATGCCGCTATTGTCAATAATTGCTTAATAAATTGATAATTTCAACAAACGAACCATTAAGGTTTAATCTGTTGTAAAATATGAGTTTAGTCTAGAATTTAATGCTGAAACTGAGGAGTGTTAAGTGGGTCGTTTCGTCAGTTATCTGGCGTCGAGAAAGACTAAAACGTGAGGTGTAAAATTGTAAATATGGCTAATGTTCAAATCAGAGTGTTGCTGATGAGTGATTGGGAAATCTATAGAAGGTTACGTTTATTAGCATTACAAGACTCGCCAGATTCGTTTGGCTCGACTTATGAACGAGAAGCTGAATTTACCGACGAAGAGTGGATTTCTCGTCTTAATGCAAGCAATCGAGCAAAGCATGCATTGCCACTGATCGCTGAACTTGATGGCGTCGCTGTAGGCTTAGCATGGGGACAGATCCATAGTTCTAGTTCTAGTCCTATGAATACTGATGCTGCACATGTGTATCAAATGTGGATGTCACCACGCGCGCGCGGATATGGACTTAGTAAGTTATTACTGAATAGCATTATTGATTGGGCCAAAAAATCTAATCGAAAAGTCGTTTGCTTAGAGGTTACTATTGCTAACGAGGCCGCTGTTAATCTCTATAAATCAATTGGTTTTGTTGCTGTTGGTGAAACACAGACTCTACGAGAGGGTAGTGCATTACTGACTCAAACCATGATACTGGAGTTATGTGGTTAATAAATGAGTCATGTTCTCAATAAAATCGACGTTTTCAGCAAAATAGTTTTCAGTAAAATCGTTTTCAATAAAATCTAGGTGACACGACTCACTTTTAGGGTATTGTCGCAACGGTTTAATTAACCACGTTTCGCTCATTAACTGAGTGGCTTTTACAATGGAGTGTAAAAATGAATGAATCTCAAGCAGATAATATTATCCAATCTTATGAAACGGATAGCATTACCGCTTTACGTTCAGATTTAGATAAACTGAGACCCAAACCATATACTTGGTTAATCCAATGGCTGATGTGTTTGGCGACTATTGGCGCTATTTTATATATTGCAAAAGTAGACCTATTAGTAGAACAAAATTTTGTGTGGTTGCTACTGTTATTTGTCGCGATTGGCTTTAGCCATCGAGATGATTATTTAGCTCATAAACGTATCGATTTGGTGATTAAACTACTCGATAAAAATGCATTTCATAAACGGTCATAGTTCAAAAGGAAGCCTTGGCACATGGATATTATGATTGATGATTTACAGGGCTCTGGCGTGGTTGAGTTACTGCAAGCACATTTGGCTGACATGTATGCAACATCGCCACCGGGTAGTGTTCATGCATTAGATATTGAAGCCTTAAAACATCCATCAATTACTTTTTGGTGTGCCAAACAAGGTGACATAGTACTTGGGTGCGTAGCGATAAAACAGTTAACGCCAACCCACGGCGAAATTAAGTCTATGCGAACGGCTGCAATGGCGAGAAACCAAGGAGTAGCATCGGCATTGTTATCGCACATATTGGGCGTAGCTAAGTCTTGTGGTTATCAGCGGTTGAGTTTGGAAACTGGATCGATGGATTTTTTTGCGCCAGCAAGGCGTTTGTATGAACGACATCAATTTGATTACAGCGGCCCATTTGCGGACTATGAACTAGATCCTAATAGCTTGTTTATGACAAGATTAATTGAGTAAATTGATTTGTGATAAAGGTAAAGCCTAGCAAAGCGCTAATTTATGAAATGTGTAAGCGACTATTACTCTTCTTCATTATTTTTGGCATTGCCATCGTAATATTAATGACCCCAGAAGGTGAGTGTGTAGCATTTTTTAGCCATAGCTTGTGCACAGGAAAAGATAAGTGGGTTATTGTAAAGTGGATTTTTTTGTTTGATTCATTGTTACTGGCACACACAGCTTTGCCTGTTTTGCATTACTTAGCGCTAAGATTTTTAATTAAGCATAAAAACTGACCTCTAAATGGGTTTTGAAAAGCTTAATGATTTACAACCTTTCTATCATTGATCTAAACAAGCCAAACTCAGTTATAGCATTGGCATAACTGAGTTTGGCTTGTTTTATATTAGTGCTGCAGTTTCCAGACAAAGCGTTATTAGTACTATGCCTAGCAGGCTTGTTCACTCTCAACAATTTTTTGAATATCGTGCGGGTGTACTTTAACGCAAATGCCATTGGCCTTAAATGCGATAGTTGGGTTAGCAAGGCGCTCTTTATCACCTTTTGGCGAACTTTGTTTAACCTTAATATCACTGTTTTCGTTACTACCTGCAATAGTATTACCTGCAATAGTATTACCCGCAATAACATCAGCCAGTAGTGGCACTTTTTCAATAAGCTCTGCGACGAGTTCATCACAGGTTTGTGCCTGTGATGGGAACACTAATTCGATATGCTCCCAACCTTCAACCGGATAAGATTTGTCAGATGGAAAGGGCAGTTCAACACATTGAATTTTCATCGCACCGATAACTAATGGTTCGGCTAATTTAATGATTAAAATCGGCCGACCGTTGATGATGTTATTAGAGATGATTTTGCCGTGTTGACTAAATTCATCGACGAGTAACTGCGCTGTTTGATTATCGTTCACCCGCAGAGCAGCATGATCACAATTCAATGCTAAGTTGTCTAAACCTAACCGATGAATAAACGCGCTAATGCGCTGGCTAAAGCCTGCCCAAGTATGTTGTAGATGTTGGTAATTCATTTAATAACCCAAGAAACAAAGCAAAAAATGGTATGGTTGAGATTGAATAAGCTTATGGCCATATTTCAATCGGTGTACCAGCATCAATCATTTGCCACAATTCATCCATTTCTTTGTTGGTGACGGCAATACATCCATTGGTCCAGTTGTACTTTTGTGCTTCTTCTGGCGGTAAAGTTGAACGAGGGTTTTCACCGTGGATCATAATCATGCCACCGGCTCTAATGCCTAATGCATCAGCTCGTAATTTATCTTCTTCATTGGGATAAGAGATATGAATCGATTTATAAAATGCACTATCAGATTTTTTATAATCTAATACATAACGACCTTGCGGAGTACGTTGATCACCTTCTTTAAGCTTATGACCACTTGGCACATCGCCCATGGCAATAAGGTAACTTTTAATCACTCTTCCGTCACGCATGACAGATAAGCGTGATTCAGATTTATTGACGACAACTAAATCTACTTTTGCTGTAGTTTGGCTTGAAGAGGCAACCGCCAATGACGGGCTGAAAATTAAGGCTATAAATATTATGTACAACGCGCGCATGAAATCTCCGTAAACCAATGACCTTTTTAATTTTTATTGTAAAATGACCCTATTTCGAATGTTAAAACTCGACAGTCAATGTTAGATTTTAACGACAACAAGGGTTAATTGATATTAGTTAACCGAGTTTATTTGCAATTTATTACCCGAGACAGTGAATAATAAGATGAATATCGAAGAAAAATCCGACAGTCCACTAAAAAAACAGCTTAGAAGTGTGATTTTTGGTACCGAAACCCCAGCAGGAAAACGTTTCGATATTGCCCTTATGGTCTGTATTGTACTGAGTGTGATATTGATTTTTATCGATACCACAGAATATGTTAATTCCCTTTACGGTGACTATATTAGTATCGCCGAATGGACCTTTACGGTATTGTTTACCGTTGAGTACATATTAAGGCTCTATTGCTCGCTTAATCGGTTACACTATGCACGCAGTTTTTTTGGTGTAGTGGATTTAGTGTCAATTTTACCCAGTTATTTAGGGTTGATTTTCCCTGGTGCCAATGTCGCGTTAGCGTTAAGAGTACTGCGTTTATTCCGGGTGTTTAGAGTATTAAAGTTACTTCGATACCTAAGCGATGGCCAAATATTGCTCAAAGCCATGGTGCAGTCCGGTCGAAAAGTGTTTATGTTTTTCTTCTCGGTAAGCCTGATTATTATGGTGTTAAGTGTGGTTATGTATGTGGTTGAAGGCCCTAACAATGGCTTTACTTCCATTCCTAAGTCCATGTATTGGACCGTGGTGACCATTACCACCGTTGGCTACGGAGATATTACGCCGCAAACGCCATTGGGCCAAGGGATTGCGGCACTTACTATGCTGATTGGTTATTCGATTATTGCGATCCCCACCGGTATTTTAACCGCTGAAATTTCACATGAAATGGTCAGAACCCGTGATTTACGTAAATGCAGTAATTGTGGCAAAAAAGGCCACGATAAAGATGCTGAATATTGTAATCATTGTGGTAGCGAACTTGAAAAACTCTAGGGTTACAGCCTGTAAAGCTGATTTAGATTTGATTTTTATTATAGACACACAAGGATATTGATGACCGCTGCTAAATTTGTTGAGGGTTCCATTTTACGCCATATCCTGGTGATGAGCTCTACTGCTGCTGTGGGTATTTCGGCACTTTTTGTGGTCGACTTACTCGATATTTTCTTTTTAAGCTTACTTGGTGAAATAGAGCTCGCCGCAGCAGCAGGTTATGCCAGCACGATTTCATTTTTTACGACTTCGATAGGTATCGGCTTATCGATTGCTCTAGGCGCTTTGGTGTCAAAAGCGGTGGGGTCGAAAAACATTAAGTTAGCCAAGAGATTATTTTTAAACAGTGCCATCGTGACGTTAATTACCAGTGTGCTGGTGGCTGCAGTTGTCATCGCGTTTATTCCCGAATTGTTAGCGTTGGTGGGTGCAACAGGGCGCACTGCGGAATTGGCTGAAAGCTATTTGTATATTCTGGTACCGTCTTTACCATTTATTTGTTTAGCAATGGCGCTTGGCGGCGCGCTGCGTGCAGTGGGTGATGCCAAACTATCGATGATGTCGACACTAGCTGGTGGCGGTGTTAACGCCGTATTAGACCCTATCTTTATCTTTAGTTTATCAATGGGTATTGAAGGTGCTGCGGCCGCATCGGTATTGGCCCGTATTGCGGTGTTTGTCATCTCAGCTCGCGGAGTGGTGGTTAAGCATAAGCTGTTAGGTCAATTTTCGTGGATTGAGTTCAAGCAAGACCTAGGGGTGATTTTTGCCATAGCCGCACCTGCAATGCTCACCAATGTGGCAACTCCCATTGGTAATGCGGTGGTAACGCGTGCCATAGCTGATTTTGGTGATAGTTATGTAGCTGGCTGGGCGGTATTAGGACGTTTGATCCCCGTCTCGTTCGGGATGATTTTTGCACTGTCTGGCGCAGTCGGACCGATAGTGGGGCAAAACTTTGGTGCCAATGAAATTGAACGAGTTCGATTGAGTTTAAACAAAGCGATTCAATTTTGTGTTGTTTATGTTCTGGTGGTGTCACTGGTACTGTTTTTATTACGAAATGTCATTATTAGTAGTTTTGATATGAAAGGCGATGCGGCAGAGCTTATTTTGTTTTTCTGTCAGTACATCGCGGTGTTCTTTATCTTTTCGGGCATTTTGTTTATTGCCAATGCCTCATTTAATAATTTAGGTAAGGCTAAATACTCGACCTTTTTTAATGTCGGTAAAGCAACCATCGGCACCATACCATTTGTGTATTTTGGCGCCCAGTGGGGCGGTGTATTTGGGGTGTTAATTGGTCAGGTGATTGGGGCAATTATATTTGGTGTGATAGGTATTTTATGTGCATATCGATTAGTCGACAAAATTAGCCGCCAAGGTATGCTTTCAGCGGGTGCTAATCGACAACTACTAGAAGACGATGCGATAAACATTGATATGGTGGCCGCTCCTTCACCTATGCCAGGGCGCACTCAGATGGCTCAATTAGATGAAGATCCACTGTGTAAGCAAGTTGCTCAACAAGACAACGCCGATACAGCCAATGGCGACACAAATGATACTGAAAAAGCCGGTGCTGATGGCGCTAGTACCGATAACATTGGCAGTGAGAAAAGCAGCGATAAAATCAATTGATCTGATAGATGCTATGTAGATGTGACTTAGTGTAGATGTGATTCAGTGTAGATGAGACTCAGTGAAGATGAGACTCAGTGAAGATGAGACTCAGTGAAGATGAGACTCAGTGAAGATGAGACTCAG
>NZ_JBEOPL010000035.1:0-33440 GCF_040310065.1 Shewanella sp. TB7-MNA-CIBAN-0143 | reverse complement strand
TAATCTCCAGACGTTGAGCACTCTACGCTCAGCATGCAACAATAATCCGCAAACCGTTTTCTCGTGACGCAGTTATATAGCCTCTAGCCGCGAAGCGTTCTAGTACCTAGGCTTATAAGGTTTCTACCACTTTGGCTTAAGCGTTAATCAATGCTTTTAATGCGGGTGATACTTTAAAGCTGGGTTGATTAAATCCGTCAATTTCTATGGTTTCACCGGTTTGTGGATTACGACCTAGTTTTGGTAAGTAAAAACGTAATTCAAATGTACCAAACTGGGGGATGTAAATTTTTTCACCTTCTGCTAAACCTTGATGAATAACCGCTAGGATTTGTTCAAGTTGTTGCTTAGCTTGAACTTGAGGAATGTCCATTTTGTTGGCCATGGTTTGAGTGAGTTGTTTTTTATTCATGTGATTCTCTATTGCTTCAGTACTTCTTATTCACCTTATAACAATTCAGCATGGCCCTTCCTAGTTGTGTATTCATAAATTAATGTTAACTGGTTACTTTTCATCTAGATGATTAATTTTCACTGACTTAGGTAAGGCTTAGGTAGCGAATAGGTAACGCTTTGGTATTCACTTTTGTTGATTAATTGTTTCTTGCACCCAAGCACATTTATTATTAATCATAATGGCTATATTCATTTCACTTACGTGAAAAAACATGACAATATCATTGTGTGGGGCCAATGGGGAATAGCATGTTCAGCAAACTGAAACTGTCTGTAAACGTTAGCATAATGGGTATATTGCTTTTGTGTGTGTCGCCATTTGTGTTGGCTAACACTGAAGAGCAATACGGCAATTTGACTCAACATCTGCAATTACAGTATTTGGCTGAGCCCACAGCACAGCGGGCACAATATTTAGCGATATTACAGACAGGGTCCGCTGCTGAACAATTAGAATATATCGACAACATTCAACAGAGTGTGGCCGCTTTTTGGCATAATAAACAAGTACCCCTGCCATTTGATTCAATAGCTAACACCACTTCGTTACGTGATAAAAACATTGCACTGGAGCCTGCTGCAGATGATTACCTTGGGGTAATAAATGATCTGCGTAAGTTAATGTGGTTATCGCAAACGCAAGATTGGCCAACCATCACGCTTGAAGGGCTATTGCGCCCTGGAGATAGTCACCCAAGCATTAAGCAAATTAATCAACGTTTGTGGTTATTAGGTGATGCGTACGCATACCTTGCGGATGAAGATAAATATCAACCGGCTTTGGAGCAAAGTGTTAAACGCTTTCAGTCTCGGCATGGGTTAAAGGCCGACGCGGTTATTGGTCCTAAAACCTTGTTCTGGTTAAATCAAACTCCACAACAACGAGCCTCTTTATTAGCAAAAAGTTTTGTCGAAAAAACGACCTATTTAAGCCAGCTCCCTCAGTCTTATCTGTTGATTAATATTCCCGCTTTTCAAATGGTATTAGTCGATCAAAATGAAGTGGTGTTGACGTCGAAAGTGATTGTGGGTAAGCCATATCGACAGACTCCGGTGATGACGGGGCAAATTTCTAATATAGTTATCAATCCCACCTGGACAGTACCTCGACAACTTTTACGTAAGGATATTTTACCGCAAGTTAGATTAAATGGTGCTTACTTTACCGATAGACATTTTGATGTGTTTGATTATGAAGGTCATCGTGTCGATAAAACACCTCAACAGTGGCAACAGGCTGCAAAAGGGACATTCCCGTACAGAGTGGTTCAGCGCCCCGGTAACGGTAATGCATTAGGCCGTTATAAATTCCACTTTAACAATGACCAGAGCGTGTATTTACATGATACGCCAACACCTGAAATGTTTGCACATGTGGAGCGGGATGTATCATCAGGTTGTGTGCGAATTGAAAAAGTACAACAGTTAGCCGACTGGTTTGCCAACCATTTAGTTATTGATAAGCGTACTTGGGCTCATTTGCAGTCTAATCACACTCAAACTCAATGGTTTGCCTTATCATCAACCTTGCCTGTTCACATGGTATATTGGCGCGCTTGGGTCGATGAACAGCATGTTGCGCAGTACCGAGATGACATTTATCAATTAACCCCAGTAGAGTCGATGAAGTTATTAAGCCATAAAGTCACCAGTAACGATATTGTGCAATAATCATAATTGATGAAACAAAGTTAATGAGGTTTTACTTCATCCCTAAGTACTTGAGCTATATCACACTCTTATGTAAGTTAGTGTGTTTAATGCACATCTCAACATAGGCATACTTGCATTTATCAGCATTAATGGTTAATTTATTCGCCAGTTGGATAAAAAAGCAACAACGCAATGAAAAGCGCTGTGAAGATGAAATCGTGCTTTTAAAGCCGATAAGTATCGTAATTTAGATAATTTAAGTGGTGTATAAATGACAATAGAGTGCCTAACTCGTCGGCAGTTATTATTAGGCTTAAGCGGTGCCGCAGTGGTAACTCTGTTACCGAATACCGCGCAAGCAAGTCGTTCTACTCTTGGTGTTAAAGATTTACGTTTTTATAATTTGCATACTGGTGAAAGAAGCCAAGGAAGTTTTTGGGTTGATGGTCAATATCAATCAGAAACGTTGACTGAATTTAATCAAGTATTACGGGATCACCGCCAAAATTTAGCCGCACCGATTGATAAAAGATTATTTGAATATTTGTATAAATTACAGGTTACATTAGATAATCAAGATGAAATCCATGTTATTTCAGCTTATCGTTCACCCAAAACAAATCAAATGCTCGCATCGCGAAGCAATGGGGTTGCCAAGAAAAGTTATCACATGAAAGGCATGGCGATGGATATTGCCTTACCCGGAGTGAAAACTAAACACTTACGCGATGCTGCTGAGTCGCTTAAATTAGGTGGTGTAGGATTTTATCCTCGAGATGGGTTTGTGCATATTGATTGTGGGCCAGTGAGGCGTTGGGGTTAATTAATACCAATATCATTAAATATCTGGTCAGTTCAGAGTCTGTCAGGTTTTTCATTTCAAGGCGTATTGATGTAGAAATGGTTGTTCCCTTTTAAATCGATGCAACACAGAAGTGGCATACCTGAGAGACTCTATTCTGGCGGGTTTCAAAGTACTTTATGCTTCATTAGATGCTTTCAAAATACGACTGCATGGTCTATTTCCATAAAAATAAGACATTCCCACTATTCATGGCGGTCAGATGCTAGCGGTTAGATGCTAGAGGTAGAGTAACGCATGAGCTTGTTACCGATCATCACTATTTGTTTCAATCATCTGCCTTGCCTACAGCACTTTGAACTCCCGCTGAAAGAGCACATATTTAATAGGATTGGTATATCTTCTTGTGGGTTGATAATGGCTGTGGTAATATCCGCGCGCTTTATTTGAGTCATCGTTGGTCGAAAATGATGACGCCTTCATACTTTATTAATTATTAAGTGAGTGACTAATGTCTTACACAATCAACGCAGTAACCCGCACAGAAATCGGGAAAGGTTCGAGCCGCCGCCTACGTCATGCCGGTAAAGTTCCTGCAGTAATTTATGGTCCAGGTAAAGAGCCTGTATCAATCAAGTTTGAACACAAAGACATCATTAACATCCAGTTAAATGATGACTTTTACACAACTGACTTAACCGTTTCTATTGAAGGTAAAGAAGTTAAAGTTCGTGTAAAAGCTATCCAACGTCACGCATTCAAGCAATTGGTTGAACACATTGACTTTATGTTTGCTTAATCGCAAATGTGAAAAAAAAGCGCCTTAGGGCGCTTTTTTTATGACTGAATGTTTATCGCTAAATTTATTCTTATAATGCCAAATGCCAAATGCCAAATGCCAAATGCCAAATGCTAATCGATTTCGAAGCTATAGTAGATATCCAGTGATTGACTTAAGGTGCTAGACACACTCTCTAAATATAATTGTGAAAACAAATAATATCGTACGGTCATTTCATAACCGGGGTTAAATACTCCCACGCCATACTTAATCATTAAGTCTTCACCTATATACCCACTCACAGCCACTTTACCGTCATCATTAGTATCAAGTTGTACATTCGAAAATCCAAACTTTTCAATCAGTCCTGTCGCAGTACTGCCAATGCTATTCATTGCTCCACCATCAAATTGTGAACCTAAACTGAGCGCGGCTCCCATCATTAGTGAGTTACTTTGTTGGTTGGTTGTACTGGTAAAACCTTTACCCGTCAAAATATAAGAAAGCACCTCGGCTTGCTCTTTTGCTGGATTAGAGAATAAGGTGACCACTGGGCGCATTGGGGTACCAGTGACTCGAACACCGGCGGTGATATCGCTCTCTTTAATGTCTCTAGTTGCTTCTATATTTAGGTTTGGCAATTCTGTTGGACCAATAAATTGGACTTCACCAGTATTAATACTTAAGGTTTGCCCCATAAACTTATAAGTCCCTTTGTTGACTTTAATATCACCAAATAACATGGGCGGCTTAAAAGCTTGCTGTTTTAGTACCAGATCGCCTTCTAGCCTTCCCTTAAGACCCATACCATCAATAGTAAGGCGTTTACCGACACTGATATTCAAATCGGCTGTAACGGCGTAAGGACTGGTTTTAACGGTTTGTTCAGACACTGAATCGTTAAATACCACATCGTTCGATACCGCAACGCCTCCTTCAGCTAACTGAGTAATTTTTATTTGTCCTGATGGCACGTTGACGTTGCCTTTTATCGCAAACAGTTGCTCATCAAAGGTCATATTAATATCTGGAGAGACATTTAATATTGCCATTGGTGGTTGAATTACCGCTAAATTTTCACCCTTAATATCAATGTCACCACTAAATTTCCCTTGAGGCCAAGCAAGGGTACCTGTCGTGCTCACTTGCCCGTCACCCATATGCCATTGGCCATTGAGTTGTCCTTGCTGACCTTCTAGAGCCAGTGACAAGTACAGTTTATCGATTAATGTTGGGTTGGTGGATAAGGCAAATGCACCGTCACTGAGTTTAATATTACCCGAGACATTAGGGTCCATAAGGGTGCCGGATAAATTTAATCGACTGGATAACATGCCTTCTAAGGTTTCTAGCCTTGGAAAGAACTCTCCAAAAGGAGCGAGATTAAGTTCATTAACATTAATGGTACCTTGTAAGGTCCGATCGGGCGTGATGTTGACACTTAGTTGGCTTTGCCAACTTGCTATGCCGGACGAATCAAAACTCAATGAACTAGTAATTTGTTTCTCATCAAGCGATGCTTGTAATAGTAACTGCTGGTAGTCGATGCTGATGGTGTTGTTTTTGGCGCGGCTTAGCTTAATATTGCCCGGTAAAAGCGTAAACTGAACATTAGCAGTGGGCTTTTTACCTTTAGCCCAATTAACTTGACTGGTTAGCGCTGCTTCACCGCTCCAAGTGATTTTTTTAGACAACACTGGTGCCAATGATTTTCCGGGATTACCGGTAAAGGTGATATTGGCCTGGCCGGTGTGACCTAGATTAACATCATTGATTAAGCACAATTTATTGTGGGGATGCACTAAGCAAAAACTGCTTACACTGCCACTATGATTGAGCTGATCCCAGCTGAAGGTAATGTGTTTATCTTGTTGCCATTGCCCAAGAGCATTACTGATATTAAATTCTGTTAATGTGGCATTGATCTGTTGTTTATCAATATTACTACTACTGGCCATTTGAGTATTGATGACCACATCACCTTGAGTATTAAGTGTGCTTTGTTGTTGATGTTGATTGCCTTCACTGATGAATGCGATATCTGTCAGCTTATAGCTGTCCCATACAAGATTATTATTATGCAGTTCTATCCGATATTGATGCTGCGAATAAGGGCGATAATTAGCCAGTAAATCAAGGCTGTCAATTTTACTTCCTTGGTAACTGAATTGACTGATTTGCGCGTTAATATCCACAATTGGGTCGGCACTATTACCCGTAACATCAACTTTTGCAAAAATATTGCCGCGGCCGCCTTTTAGCCACTGACTGACATCGGGAACGCTAAGTTCGGCATCGATGTCCCATGTTTTGTCTGCTTGGCCATTGATGATTAATTGAGCGCCAAGGGCATTGGCCTGCAGATTTGTCGCGTTAATCGCAAAATCTTGATTTAATGAAATATCGCCTTGCAAGTTCAACGGGTATCCATTTAATCGACCGGTTAAATCGGCGTCTTGAATGGCCACTTGCCACTGCTTATCGGCAATGCTGCCCGTGCTATTAAAATGGCCACTGAATTTACTTTTGATCGGATTTTGCTGATTAATATAATCAATATATTGCAACTGAATGTCGTTGGTAAGCACATTGGCTTGCCAGGTTATGTCATCTTTATATGATAGCTGCCCAGTTAGATCTAGGTTGCCCGCGATTGACTGTAAATTGAGTTTATTGATGGTCAACTTTTGATTGTTGTTAACAACATCTGCAATAACTGCCAAAGTAGGGTGGTAAGGTGTTGTCAGTTGCCCTTCAAACCGCGCCACTTGGTCTTTTATATTACCTTTACTGGTAAAGTGGGTAATGTTGCTGGTGTACAGGGGGTTTTTTAACGGCCATTGCAAAGCGGCATCGGTAAGTGTTACTTGGTATTCAAGCGCCGGCGTGGTGAGATTAATGTCTGCTGCAAGATTGAAATGGCTATCGCCTTTAGCGATGGCGTTGATATTTAATTGGCTTAAGTCTTGGGTAAGATCTACACGGAGTTGTTGCTGTTGAAACCCTGGCAACTCAGGCAGATTTTCGACATTAGCAAGTAGTTTTAATGTCAGTGGATAATGATCGTGTAAGCTAATATCACCGATAACACTCACATCACCATCATCATGTTGAATGTCTAGTTGGGTTATCCCAAGCTGAAATTGACGAAAACTGGCAGCTAACGCGATATGGCTAAAATGGTCGTTGCGCTGGCCGATAATGAGCTGACTGTCGGTGGCATTAAACTGTCTCACATTGACAGGAAAAGGCATAAACACCTGTGGTAAGTTAGCCAATGGCCATGAAGTTTCTTTGGGTGCGGCGGTTTGGTTTGTTGCTTTATTATTTGGCTGAGAACGTGTTTGGCTTGTTGATGTTGCATCTGGGATGTTGACGATTAGCCCTTGGCTGGTGAGTGATTCAACCACAAGGCCAGCGTTATTCCAGATAGCTTGAGTCGTTAAATTGTCGGCATAAAAAGTCATACCATTAACATCTACATTAATATTGGCCAATTGGGCGTGGCTAAGATTAATACTAATCGGTAATTTAAGCTCGGTAAAGGGATCGACGATATCCCCCGTTTCAACGGTATTTTTGGTTACTGGAATATCATCACTGATAATGTTCACATCAATACTTGATGCCAGCAGATTTGTGACACAAAGCTGTTTGTTAATCAGACATGTTGGCAGCCATTTTAAAGTTAAATCATCAGCTTCGACGCTAATCCCTGGCATTGACCATGACAAGTGATGCAACGTTATATCATCATTTAAGGTGCCTGAAGCATATTCAACATCGATATCACTGACAAATTGATTAACGAACATCACCCCCATTTTACTGCCAAATGGGGTGCCCATGATGATGGCAAACAGCATCAATAATACCAAAGGGACATAAATCAGTATTCGGGTAGATAGCTTAATACTGCGCCAAATTCTTGCAGATAGACGGGTTGATTTAGGTGCTTTTTTATTACTTGGCTTGAGTGATTCCTCTGACTGAGCGTTTTGCTCATTATGTTGCAAAGTACTTTGTTCAGTATGTTTATCTATCATAAGTCAGTTCCCATTGTTAAATGGAAACGATATGAACGTGCAACTGTCTCGGTTTCTTTTAAGCCAAAACCTAGGTCCATTCGAATCGGGCCAATGGGTGATATCCAATGTAATCCTCCACCAACCGATACTACTGGTTCAAACTGCTGTGTATCAAAAGCATTACCAGCATCGACAAAGGTGGCAACTCGCCATGTCGGGGTTAGATAATATTGATATTCAATACTGCCAATTGCTAAGTAGCGCCCACCGACAACCTGTCGAGATAAGCCACCTTCACTGTTGGTGTAGTCAATGTAGGGACCTAATTCTTGGTAACTGTAACCTCGTATGCTTTGGTCGCCACCGGCAAAATATCGTAACGATGGCGGTATATTCGCCATATCGTTTTTATCAGCAATATTGGCTCCTAAATCGACTCGAGCAACAAAACGATGTTTATCGAATATAGTATCTACCCATTTAAATCGGGCTTGTAAACGTGCTAGGCGGATGGTGGATCCTAAGGACGGGTCGGCGTATTCAACACTGTAAGTTTGACGATACCCAGATTTGGGATCGAGCGTGTTGTCACCACGAACTGTTTTGGTGAGATTGAAACCCAACAAATAAAAACGTGGATCGTAATCTGTATCGAGTTGATTATAAAACTCTCTAACGGATTCAATTGAATATCCATGTAACCAATTACTTTTAGATCGCCTTTGACGCGTTAAGCCAACGAGATACTTTTTAGACTCTAATTGCCCGGTATTATTAAATTGGCGTTTATCAGCGTCGTAATCTTGGGTGACACCATAGGTGTCGCGTAATAATCCGAGTTTTATTTTCAGTTGATCATCTAAGGGGTGAGTTAACGGAATAGTATAAGTGGTTAAAATCTTAGGTCGCTCAGGTGACCATTCAGCAGTGGTTTCTTGATAATGGCCATAGCGATTGATTTGCGGCGTGCGCCAGGTGACTCGCACACGAGGATCAACACTGTTTTCTGTACTATTACCTATATCAGCACCTAAACCCACTTCAATAAGATGGCTAGGTCGAGGGCTTAGCTCAACTTTAATCGGAACTACCCCAGTATCTATTTTGTTTAGTTGTGGCAATACTTTGATATTACTAAAATAACCAGTATCTAATAAATTGCGATTAAACTCAGTTAATAGCTGTGTGGCGTAAGGCGCATCAGCATCAAAAGGAATCAATGATTCAACAACGTCATCATTGAGAGTACTGCCTTCAAAGTGAACATCACCAAATAAATAGCGTTTACCAGAATTAAACTGTAGGTTAATTTGGGCGGTATTTAAGTCACGATTAATGTTGATTTCTGATTTGGTGTATTGACCATCAAAATATCCTCTTGCCAGCGCTAACGTGATCAACTGTGATTTTATCGAATCATATACACCGTGGTTTAAGGTATCACCAGGTTTTATTTTCAAGCTATTAAGCCACAGCGAAAAAGTATTATCTTGGAGCATGTCACCTTGAAAATTAATATCCACCCATTGAATAATGACCGGTTCGCCTGGGGTTATATTGAGGCTTAACTCCCAAGGGCCTTTATCATTCTCTTTGACATCAATATCTAAAATTGCATGGTAGTAGCCCATGGATTCAAGGGCATCATGGGTGTTATCGTCAACGGTAAATAAAAATGCTCGCCGCTGAACATCGTTATCTGGCAGTGTGCCTAAATGAGCAAAAATGTTCTTTTCAATTTTTTTCGGCACGCCGGTAACGTTAATCGTTAACCAATTTTCGTCGGCCAGCACCAAGCCTGACATCAGTAATGTCAACGAAAGTAATAGGAATTGGCTAATTTTAAGGCGTTTTGTCGACAAGTTAAGCTAACTTTTCCAAAATTGATGATGATGACCATTGTCGCTACAAAGTATAAAAGTCGCAAGGATATGATTGAAATTACAAACAGAAATGGTTACAAAGATAAACCACCTTCAAGGATTTTTCTAACATGAATAAATTATATTTAACGATTACGCTATGTTTAAGCTTAACGTCCAATAGCAGTTTTGCTAAAGACGATACACCTTTTACTATAGCAATCCATGGTGGCGCCGGCACTATTTCAGCAGCCAGTCTAAGCCCTGAGCAAGAGAAAGCCATTCGCGACAAACTTAAACAGGCAGTTGATGCCGGATATAAAGTGTTAGATAAAGGCGGCGACAGCCTCGATGCGGTTCAATCTGCGATAAATGTGTTAGAAAATAGCCCATTATTTAATGCAGGGATTGGCGCTGTTTATACCTTTGATGGTGGCCATGAACTTGATGCCTCCGTCATGGACGGTAACACTATGAATGCAGGTGCCGTCGCTGGGGTTAAACATATTAAAAACCCGATTGATTTAGCAAGAAAGGTGATGGAAAAATCACCCCATGTGATGCTTTATGGACAAGGGGCGGAAGAATTTGCGCTAACCCAACAATTTAGTTTAGTGCCTAACAGTCATTTTGATACCCCACATCGTTATGCACAGTTGCTTGATGCTAAGGCGAGTATCATTGAAGCCGAGCAAAATAATGGCGGAGATTATCAGGCGTCAGTAGAACAGTTAAAAGCCAATTATAAATACGGCACCGTGGGTGCTGTTGCACTTGATAAGCAAGGTAACCTTGCTGCAGGGACATCAACTGGCGGCATGACAGCAAAACGTTTTGGCCGTATTGGTGATTCTCCGGTCATTGGCGCCGGAACGTATGCTGAAAATGGTGTCTGTGCGGTATCTGCAACAGGGCACGGTGAGTATTTTATCCGTTATCAAGTGGCGGGTGACATATGCGCTAGAGTTAAATACCAACAAGTATCGATTATTCAAGCGGCTGATGAAGTCATTAATCAACGTTTAATATCAGCTGGTGGAACTGGAGGCGTGATAGCAATTGATCAGCGTGGCAATATCGCAACGCCATTTAATACCGAAGGTATGTATCGTGCAACTCGAAGCAAAGGCCAAGCTGCCACAGTCATGATCTGGCGTGACAAGTAAGTCCTAGCTGTGATGATAAAGACCGATTAAAACAATCGGTTTTATTTTCTATCCACTGAGCCATTATTGACTAAACTTAAATTAAGTCAGTACTTGAATGTTGATTCATTTTGAATTGATTGACGAGATTTATTAAGCACGTAGTCAATTAGCGTGCATTTAGGGGGCAATATGGATTCAATAAAAATTAAAGATCACATGGATAGACGTCCGATACTGTTAACCGCAGATATGTCACTGGCAATAGCGGTTGAGAAACTACTCGAAAGTAATAAGAGCGGCGCGCCAGTTGTGGATAGTGTTGGAAAGTTAGTGGGGTTCTTATCCCAACAAGATTGCTTGTCAGTGATGTTAAAAAGTAGCTACCACTGTGATATGACCAGTACAGTGGCAGATTGTATGAAAAGCCCTGTATTATCAGTTACTCCCGATGAAAGTATATTGGAATTAGCTGAACAAATGTTAGGCTCTAAACCAAAAATTTATCCTGTATTGAGTGCCGGAAAAGTCATTGGAACCATTAATCGGACCAATGTGCTTAAGGCGATGAATATTTATATGCAACAGTGTTACTTATCTCCAGCTTAACAATCGTTAAAATCAATACCATTCTGCTGTTTTCCTTGCTAGGATCGCTTTTTTTGATGTAAGCAAGGGAATCAGATTTGAATTCGGACCTTCACCCGCTATCTAAGGCGTATCTCAATCTTTGTTATCAAACCGATGCTGCTAAAATTCGTCGTCGTTTGTATCGTGTCAATAAAGAAGCCGAGTCTGAAAAAAAATCCCAAACGTTAGCGCAGTTAACGGAAGCTGCGCAGCAAGCCTATCAAAAAGCGCAGCAGCGCTTGCAGTCTAGACCTATTATTAGTTATCCAGATGAACTTCCTGTGTCGCAAAAACGTGACGATATAGCTTCTGCTATTGCCAATAATCAAGTGGTGATTGTGGCGGGGGAGACAGGATCTGGTAAAACAACCCAGTTACCTAAAATCTGTCTTGAACTGGGTTTAGGAACTCGAGGCTTAATTGGCCATACCCAACCTCGTCGTCTTGCTGCACGAAGTGTCGCGAATCGTATTGCTGATGAACTTAACAGCCCATTAGGTGAAGTTGTTGGCTTTAAAGTTCGTTTTGCTGATGCCATGAGTGACAACAGTTATATTAAACTGATGACCGATGGTATTTTGCTCGCCGAACTCACCTCGGACCGATTTTTAAACCAGTACGATGCGATTATTATTGATGAAGCGCATGAACGCAGCTTAAACATTGATTTTATATTGGGATATCTGAAGCAGGTATTAAAAAAACGTCCTGATTTAAAAGTTATTATTACGTCGGCTACCATAGATGTAGATCGTTTTTCAAAACACTTTAATAATGCACCTGTTATTGAAGTGTCTGGTCGTACATTTGAAGTTGAAACGCGTTATCGTCCTTTAGTGCGCGACACTGATGAAGATTTAGATGTTAGTGATGGCATTTTTGCCGCCGTAGACGAGTTAATGGCCGCGGGTCCTGGCGACATATTGATATTTATGAATGGTGAGCGTGAAATTCGCGATACCGCTGATTTACTCAATAAACAGCAATATCGCGATACTGAAGTTTTACCACTATATGCGCGCCTTTCTTACGGTGAACAATCTAAAGTCTTTAAAAGCCATATTGGCCGTCGTATTGTATTAGCTACCAACGTTGCCGAAACGTCATTAACCGTGCCTGGGATCCGTTATGTTATCGACCCTGGTACCGCACGCATAAGCCGTTATAGTTACCGTACGAAAGTACAACGTTTACCGATAGAACCCATATCGCAAGCCAGTGCCAATCAACGTCAAGGACGTTGTGGTCGTGTAGGCCCAGGTATTTGTATTCGACTTTACGATGAAATGGATTTTATTCAGCGCCCTGAATTTACTGATCCTGAAATATTACGAACCAATCTTGCTTCAGTGATTTTGCACATGTTGGCAATTGGATTAGGTGACATTGGCGGATTTCCATTTATTCAACCACCGGATCAAAAACACATTCGAGACGGTTTTTTATTGCTTGAAGAATTACAAGCGGTTAAAAAGTCTGGTAATGACCTAGTGTTAACGCCATTAGGCAAAGATTTAGCGAAAATCCCACTCGATCCGCGTTTAGCCCGAATGGTCATTGAAGCGAACAAATTGGGTTGTTTACACGAAGCATTAGTGATTACTGCAGGTTTGTCGATTCAAGATCCGCGTGAACGTCCCGCAGAAAAGAAACAAGCAGCAGACGAGTGTCATCGCCGGTATGCGGATAAAGACTCTGACTTTGCCAGCTGGGTGAAGTTATGGGATCACGTAAAAGATCAAAAGCATGAGCTATCAGCCAGTCAGTTTAGAAAACAATGTCGTGACGAATATCTCGCCTATTTACGCGTACGTGAATGGCAAGATTTATACACTCAAGTGAAACAAGCCGTCCATGAATTGAAATGGCGTATTAATGACAGTGCAGCCAGTTATGAACAGTTACATCGAGCATTATTATCAGGCTTGTTAAGTCATGTTGGTTTTAAAGGCGAGAACAACGAGTATCTAGGGGCGCGTAACCGTAAATTCTTTGTGTTTCCGGGATCGCCTTTAGCGAAAAAAGGTCCTAAGTGGATAATGGCTGCTGAGCTGACTGAAACCTCACGCTTATTTGCGCGTTGTTGCGCCAAAATAGACCCTGAATGGTTAGAATCACTCGCCTCACATTTAGTGAAAAAGAATTATCTAGAACCGCATTTTGAAGCCAAAGCGGCAAGCGTTATAGCACTTGAGAACCAAGTTCTTTATGGCTTGACCATAGTGAATCGTCGTCGAGTGCAATACGGACCGATTGACCCAATAGAAGCTCGAGAAATTTTTGTTCGCAGTGCTTTAGCCGAAGGGCAGTTACAGACGAAAGAAACGTTTTTTGTTAATAATCAAAAATTGCTTAATGACATAGAGTCGCTAGAACATAAATCTCGCCGCCGAGATATTTTGGTCGATGAACAAGTGTTGGTGGATTTTTACGAACCACTAATACCCGTTGGCATTTATAATGGGCCACTATTTTTTGCCTGGTGGAAAAAAGCGCGTCAACAAACGCCAGACTTGCTCGATTACAGCCAAGCCTTATTAATGCAGCGTAGTGCCGACCATATATCTGCGCTCGATTTTCCAGAAATATGGCATAAAGGTAATCTCGGCTTAACTGTCAGTTATCATTTTGAACCGGGTAGTATTGATGACGGCGTGTCAGTGCATATTCCTGTTGCACTGATTAATCAAATTGATGACAGTGACTTTGATTGGCTAGTGCCTGGGTTACGACAAGAAAAGTTGATTGCACTGATTAAATCTTTGCCTAAAAATTTGCGTCGTAATTTTGTTCCCGCCCCAGATTATGCTCGGGCATGTTATCAAGCGATGAAGCCGTTTGAGTTATCGATGCTTGATACCATGTGTAAACAGTTACTGCGCATGAGCGGTGTACGCATTTCTGCTGACGACTTTGATGTAACTCAACTGACAGAACATCTTAAGATGAACTTTAAGATTGAGGATGACCATGGTCGTTTAGTTGCCCAAGGTCGTGATTTAGAACTATTAAAAGGCCAACTGCAAGGTGTTGTGGCTAAAGCAATACGTAAAGTAGCTGACAAAGGCATTGAACAACAGGCTATCACTACGTGGTCGTTCGGTGATTTACCCGCTCAATATCAGCAGCGCAAAGGTAATTACGAAGTTAAAGCATATCCGGCATTGATTGATAATAAAACCGATGTGGCGATTAAGTTATTTGATGATGAACATGAAGCAAAGCGTCATCATCGAGTAGGCTTACGCCGATTACTGTTGATAAACATTCCTTCGCCAGTGAAACATTTGCAACAAGCTTTGCCTAATAAAGCAAAGCTAGCAATGTACTTTAATCCATTTGGACAAGTGCAGATATTAATCGAAGATATTATTAATGCAGCGGTACAGCAGTTGTTAGATCAAAAGCAACTAGACATTCGCAATGAGCAGCAGTTCGAGCAAGCAAAAGAGTGGGTTCGCCAAGAGCTTAACCCAACAGCAGAGAGCATTGCGCTCAATGTAGAGCAAATTTTGACAATTTATCAACGTATTAAAAAACGTCTAAAGGGCAAAATTAGCTTAGATATTGCATTTGCAATGAGTGATATTCAAACTCAGCTTGATAGCCTTGTGTATAAAGGATTTGTCGAAGACTGTGGCTGGCAACGGTTAACGGATGTTGTTCGTTATTTAAAAGCCATTGAAAATAGACTCGATAAGCTACCTGTTGACCCAACACGTGATCGATTACACATGCACAGTATTGCAAAAGTACAAGAGGCGTTAACGGCTCAATTAGCCAAAGTGCCACGTTCACAACCGGTCCCAGAGGCACTCATTGAAGCTCGCTGGATGATAGAAGAGTACCGGGTATCTTGTTTTGCTCAGGTATTAGGTACCGCTTATCCTATTTCAGAAAAGCGAGTATTGAATTCCATCAGTCAAGTGTAACCTTGATGCGTTGCTCCATCGCATGACGATGCGAATAAAACCGATATCACTTAGGTGATGTCGGTTTTTTATTATCCCAAATTGATTCAATTTCTAGTTATGCCTGTAAGACCTGTCATTTCCTGGCAACTAATCCGCTTTAACTATTAATTCTAAACCAAAAGCTTAGCCATATTCGTTAAATGCTTTGATAGTGCAGACTGAGTGCAGGGCATTATTTTTGAGTGAGGCACTCCAGTATTTCATTATGTTGTGGCCTCATCTTTAAAGGGCATTATTCTTTCAATAAATAATCAGAACTATAGAGTTTGAGTTGCCGTTATAGGGGCATAGTAATAGGTATTTAGCCTTAACAGCAGCAATGGAACCGTCGACTTGTATCGCAATGCGCTAGTATGTTGTCACGTCGATTACGTCTCAATTTCTGAAAGACTTTCTGTTTTTTTAGTGCAAAATCTCAATTTTAAGTCATATTTAGACTATCCGCAAAACAGAACTGAAAGTTTTTCGTAATTGTGGTTTGAAAGTGATCTGACTATTGATATACTTAGCGCCAAGAAGAAAGTGATTGGTACTCTTCTCTCTGTAAGGCAAATGTCATCCCCCCAGCATTAACACGATGTCGTCAGTATTAAGGATTCAATATCGTGTTGTTGTTTATAAAAAGACAGGCCTACACCTACAAAACGACCTAAAAGATTGGAGTTATTATGGAAGTTCATGAATACGAAAACGCTTACTATCAAGTGAAAGATGACGTGTTAGAGTCTTTACCTTCTAACGAAGAATAAGACGATTGAACGAGCTTATTAATGCTTTGGCAACTCAGTTGATGCATTAAATACTCCGACAAAAAATAAAAATAGCAGCCTAGGCTGCTATTTTTATTGGTTATTGCTCATTGTTTATTTTATCAATTATTTATAATGCTTAAACATATCGCATAGTGGTGAGTATCTGAAATGAACGATAATTGTTTTTGATCTCCCATCATGATTAAACACTAAAATTAGCTAATTTTGGTAATCTGTTTTGACTCAATACTAACCTTCAATACGACCTTTTTCGGGTAGTATCTCAACAATAATCCAGGTATTGCCTTGTTTATGCAGACGAATGGTTCGATCATCAATCCATTGTCTTCCACCTTTTAATCCTTGCATTTTAACGATTACAGTCACGTCATCGGTAAATTTTCGGAAAAAATCGATATCAATTTCATCAATAGACATCGTCACTTGCTTCATGGATAAGCCTAATACGTGTCGTTGCACCGCTGATGCTATATGATAATGATCCATAACATCCTGTATATCAGGTGCGACAAACTTTTTAGCTTTCTCTACATCACGATCGACATAAATAGCTTCGAAGAAACCCAAAGAAACTTGTTCTGGTGTGAGTTGAGGTTGACCAAATTCATCTGATTGTCCGCAAGCAGTGAGAATGAACAGTAGAAATACAGAGAATATTTTAATGGAAGTCATTTTTAACATAAGGCTTTTTTACTGCTGATATTATAATTTTTATCTAGTATCTCGATTTATGCTATAGCTTACAAGGATAGGCTCGATTTAAATAATATCATTATCAATAATTGTAGCGTAAAGCCTTATATGCTCATATTTTGTAATATATTGAAAGTATCAATGGTTCATTTCAGTTTACTGATAAGCTATTATTTGTTCGATTAACTACAAATGAGGATACTTTTGTAGTTAATGGCTTGACGCAATCAAAATGACATGTCATAAGTTAATTGTATCAACGCACAAGACTTGTATAGAAACAACGATAGAGAGTGTTTGTTCATACCGATTTATTATTGCTAATAAACATAGTGATAAGGAATGTCTCACACAGTTATCCACAGATTCTGTGGACAACTGTGTTGACGAACGTAAGTTATTTTACTAACTCACTGTATTACTGCATTTTTTATGTGTGGTTAAAAAATAACGCAGTTTTTATATTAAATAGATTTAGCGTATAAAAAAACCAAGCCTCCTAAGGAGACTTGGTTTTTTAGTTAGCGAAGATAAAGATAATTACCATTTCTTTTTCGGTTGAAACAGCATATCAAGATCATCGCCTTCTTTTTTCGGTTTTGGAGCACTCGGTTCACTGTGTTTTTGAGCGCCCATTATTTCATCGAGTAACTGCTTAGCTTCATCGACTTTACGAGCAATAAAAGGATCATTTGGCGTTTGCGCTTTAATAGTGTGCAACGTGTTTAATGCTTTTGTGACCATTTGTTTACTGGAACCGTACTGCTTCATAAAGCATGCTGCACGAGCGCGGCTAATCATAGAATCAACATTAATCCTTAATTGCAGATTGTCGATACGCATTTCTTCTTCAGCAAAAATAGACGGATCAACTTTTCCCTTATTATGTTCTGCACGTAAAATAGCTTTAAGTTTCTTCAGTGTTTTTACTAATTCTAAAACTTGTCTATCATTATCAGGTAAACGAAAATTCTCAATTGCAGGGACTTGGCTTGGTGAATTTGATACTGTGGCTATTTGCATTTTAATGTCAGCTAGGCGACGCTCATAATCCGATTTTAATTGGCCTGATGCATGGATAACAGATTGTTCTAAAGCATCTTGAATGCGGCGATAGAGTACTAACATAATGTGGCTAGAAGACGGGGTCATACCTGTGTTGGATAATACTGCATCGGTTTCATCTATAATGGCGCGTTGGCGAGATACTTCTACTCGACGTTCAGCTTCAGCACGCTCTTTTTGTTGTTGGACAATACTAAAGCCGATAATCAGCAATAAGAGTGCACCAATAAGAATTAATACCAAAATTAAGGACATAAAGGTTCCATTTTATCTTTCATATCTCATGGTAAATATAGCCAAACGACAATGGCTAAAAGTTATTTTGATGCTGGAATAAATTGTTGCAATAAAACTGCATCAAAATGATTCTATATCTTAGCGTATGTTATCGCGGCTGTCGTTGAATAATAAGTCGTTTTGTTGATAAATAATTAAACATTTGAGTAAGGATGTTTATCAAAAGCTAAGTCAATTAAATTGCAGGTGATTTTTACTTGCTCGTTATTCCTATTTATATTACATTTCAATTGTCATATAACGTTTTATTATAGTTGAACAACTGTTCTTGCCATGTGAAACATCGATCGATTTGTTCTTATTTGCATATTTTGCTGATGAGTGCTGGTTAAATAAAGGATAAAACCATGAAGCTGCAACAACTTAGATATATTGCAGAGGTTGTTAAACACAACCTAAATGTGTCATCAACGGCTGAGAACCTCTATACCTCACAACCCGGCATTAGTAAGCAAGTTAGAATGCTAGAAGATGAATTAGGTATTCAAATATTTGGTCGAAGTGGTAAGCACTTGACTCACGTGACTCCAGCTGGTCAGCAAGTTATTGATATTGCAAATGATATACTTGGCAAGGTCGATAGCATTAAAAAGGTATCTGAAGAATATACTCAGCCTAATCAGGGTGATTTAAATATTACCACCACCGATACTCAGGCTCGATATGCTCTGCCACAAATTATTAAAGAGTTTATTAAACGATATCCGAAAGTGAATTTGCATATGCATCAAGGTACGCCGTCACAAATTAGTGAACAAGCGGCTAGAGGTGATGCTGATTTTGCCATTGCTACTGAAGCAATGCACTTGTATACCGATTTAATTATGCTGCCTTGTTATCATTGGAATCGATCAATTGTTGTGACTCGTGACCATCCATTCGCGACTCAATCGACAAAAATTAGTATTGAAGATTTAGCCAAATTTCCGCTGGTGACTTATGTGTTTGGTTTTGATAAAGCCTCTGAAATTGAAAAGTCTTTTAAGCGTGCGGATCTTGATCCTCGGGTGGTGTTTAGTGCAACCAGTGCTGATGTACTTAAAACATACGTACGTTTAGGGTTAGGGGTAGGGGTTATTGCTTCAATGGCTATCGATCCAGCAGTAGATAAAGATCTAGTCGCGATTGATGCGAGTCATTTGTTTGCTCATAGTACAACCAAAATTGGTTTTAGACGTGGTAGCTTTTTACGCAGTTACATGTATGACTTTATGCGACATTTTGCACCGCATTTAACCCGAGATGTGGTAGAAAAAGCGGTCGCGCTTCGTGATCAACAACTGATTGATGAAATGTTTGCAGACATGACATTACCGGTACGTTAGCACTGTATATCGACAATGTTTATTGCATAAAAAAACCTCGCGAATTAGCGAGGTTTTTTGTTTTTAACATAAAGACTTAGTAAGTTAGTAAGTTAGTAAGTTAGTAAGTTAGTAAGTTAGTAACTTAGTAATCGATATTAATCTGGTGCGTAACCAGATGGACCAATTAACTCGCCATCTAAGTAAGCTTTACCATCAGCCATCGCTAAACGACCTAAGCTAAACCATTTTACTACAAGAGGATAAATGGCATGTTCTTGTTCATGAACACGCTCAGCTAATACTTCAGCATTATCTTCAGGGTAAATAGGGACTTTAGCTTGTAATATTACCGGTCCGGCATCGAGCTCTGGAATAACAAAATGCACACTAGCGCCATGCTTTTTATCGCCGGCATCAATAGCCCGTTGATGCGTGTGAAGCCCGGTATACTTAGGCAATAATGATGGATGAATATTAATCATCTTTCCAAGGAAGTGACTTACAAAATCATCTGTCAAAATACGCATAAAACCTGCAAGAATAATCAGATCCGGTTGGTATTTTTCAATTGATTTCAATAAACGCGCATCATAATCACTGCGTACTTCATTGGTATAAGGAATAACGCAACTGGTATCAATCTCGCTTTGATGAGCGCGAATTAACCCATAAGCATCCGGCTTGTTACTAATCACACCAACAATGTCAGCTTTTAGGTTATCGTCACAGCCATCAATGATAGCTTGAAGATTACTGCCATTACCGGAAATCAGTACCACAACACGACAGCTTTGGCTCATTAGATGATCTCCACTTGCTCTTCGTCACCTTGACGCGTAGCAATTTCACCTATCAACCAAGCATTTTCGCCTTCTGCTGTTAATAATGCCAATGCAGCATCGACTTTGTCTGTTGGCAGCGCAATAACCATACCCACACCACAGTTAAATGTTAGGAACATTTCGTGTTGTGCTATGTTACCGTTTGTCATTATCCAATCGAACACCACTGGCCATTGCCAAGAGTCACCCTTGATTACAGCTTTACAATCATCAGGAAGCACTCGTGGGATATTTTCCCAGAATCCACCACCGGTAATGTGCGCCATAGCGTGAATGTCTGATTGTTCAATCAGTTTCAACAAAGGCTTAACATATATTCTTGTTGGTTCTAATAAATGGTCAATCAATGGCTTACCAGCAAGATCTTGCTGAGGGTCTGCTTTGCTGACTTCTAATACCTTACGGATTAATGAGTAACCATTTGAATGAGGACCACTCGAACCAAGTGCTATGAGTGAGTCACCGGCTTTGACTTTGGTACCATCAATGATGTCTGCTTTTTCAACAACACCAACACAAAATCCGGCAAGGTCGTAATCTTCGCCTTCGTACATGCCCGGCATTTCAGCCGTTTCGCCACCGATTAATGCGCAACCAGATTGGAAACAACCTTCTGCAATGCCGCTAACAACTGAGGTTGCCGTTTCAACGTCAAGCTTACCAGTCGCGTAGTAATCGAGGAAGAAAAGCGGTTCAGCGCCAGAAACAATCAGGTCATTAACACACATAGCAACTAAATCAACACCGACGGTGTCATGCTTTTTGTAATCAATGGCTAATCTTAATTTAGTGCCAACACCATCAGTGCCCGAAACAAGCACTGGATGTTTGTATTTAGTTGGTAATTCGCATAATGCGCCAAAACCACCTAAATTGCCCATAACTTCTGGACGGCGAGTGCGTTTTACCGCAGATTTAATGTTGTTTACTAACGCATTACCTGCATCGATATCAACGCCGGCGTCTTTGTAACTTAGGGGGGTAGGAGTGGTCACGGAGGATCCTCTAGGGTACATCGTTTTATGGAATTTTATGCGGCAATATTCTACCAGTTTGTGCTGCTAGTCGGAAGCCATGTTTTTACTTTATCCTATAAAGAAAACGATGAATTGCCTATTTTTTATTGGTTTAGGTCACGATTTACTGCAATTTTGAAACTTTATGTTTTATAGAGAGGATAAATCGACTAACATTTGTCAAATTTGCCTGAAATAGTCAGAAATCTAGGAGAAAGAAATGAAAGTCGTTGAAGTAAAGCATCCACTGGTACGTCATAAAGTCGGTTTGATGCGTGAAGCTGATATCAGCACCAAACGATTTCGTGAACTTGCCACTGAAGTTGGCAGTTTATTAACCTACGAAGCTACCGCTGATTTTGAAACTGAAACGGTGACAATTGAAGGTTGGAATGGCCCTGTTACTATTGAGCAACTTAAAGGTAAGAAAGTGACCGTAGTGCCTATTCTTCGTGCGGGTTTAGGTATGATGGATGGCGTTCTTGAGCATCTTCCTAGTGCGCGTATTTCTGTAGTGGGTATTTATCGTGATGAAGAAACACTACAACCTATACCTTACTTTGAAAAAATAGTCAGTAATGTTGAAGAGCGTATTGCTTTAGTGGTTGACCCAATGTTAGCGACTGGCGGTTCAATGATTGCGACTATCGACCTGCTGAAAAAACGTGGTTGTACTTCAATTAAAGCGTTGGTTTTGGTTGCTGCACCAGAAGGTATTAAAGCACTTGAACTCGCGCATCCTGATATTGAATTGTATACCGCTGCGATTGATGATTGCTTAAACGAGCAAGGTTATATCTTGCCAGGTTTAGGTGATGCGGGCGATAAGATATTCGGTACCAAATAGTTCGTTATCCGAGATTATAGATACCCAGGCTCGATATGATTAATATCATGTACGAGACCATAAAAACGGGAGCCTTTAGTGAGGCTCCCGTTTTTATTTTTTATCTTGATAAGCCGTAGCTATCTGTTGAATGTTAAAGCACCATCGCAGCGATCCAACCAAAAACAAGCAGTGGAATATTATAGTGAATAAACGTTGGGATCACGCTGTCGCGAATATGATCATGTTGCCCATCGGCATTAAGACCCGCTGTGGGACCTAGTGTCGAATCTGATGCTGGCGAACCCGCGTCACCAAGCGCTGCAGCGGTACCCACTAGCGCAATTGTTGCTGCGACAGAAAAACCAAAACTGAGCGCTAAAGGCACGTAAATAGTGGCGATAATGGGAATGGTTGAGAACGAAGAGCCAATTCCCATGGTGATCAATAATCCAACAATAAGCATCAGTAATGCGGCTAACGCTTTGTTGTCACCAATGATGTCACCTAGAGAGGTCACTAGTGTGCCAACTTCCCCGGTAGATTTAACTACTGCAGCAAAGCCTGCTGCTGCAATCATAATAAAGCCGATGCTGGCCATCATGTGCACACCTTGATTAAACAGGTCTTTGCTTACTTCGTGTTTAATGATTCCAGAAAAACGAAAGATAATAAATCCACTTAATGCACCAAATATCATCGAATCAGTTTGTAATTGAACGATTAAAGTGACCACTATTGCTGAGAGTGATATCACTAGGCTTTTTCGACTTATCGTGGTTTCAATATTGTCGCTTACCACTGGTTCTTCAATCATATATTGTCTAGGTTTGCGGTAACTAATAAATATTGCGGTGAGTAAACCTACAACCATGCCCATAGCAGGTAATAGCATTGCGTTAGGAATTTGTTCACGGATTGCATTTAGCCCATTTGTATTTAAATTTGCCAACAGGATATCATTGAGGAAAATACCGCCAAAACCGATGGGTAGAATCATGTACGTGGTGACCAAGCCAAATGTGAGAATACAGGCTATAAGACGGCGGTCGATATGTAGCTTTGAAATGACATGTAGTAATGGTGGAATAAGAATGGGTATGAAAGCGATGTGAATAGGCAAAATATTTTGTGATGAAACCGCCATCAATAATATTGTGACCAATAACAACCAACGTACAACTTGAGTATTACTACTATTAGGTTCTTTACCGAGTTTCTTTATAATTGAATGAGAAATCAATGTTGTTAAGCCTGAATGTGACAACGCTGCTGCAAATGCACCAAGCAATGCGTAGCTTAGGGCTATTTGAGCGCCGCCGCCTAGGCCATCATTAAAGGCTGCAATTGTTTGATGAATATCTAATCCACCGACTAAACCGGCGACAACAGCACTGATGGTTAGTGAGACCACAACGTTAATTCGAATAAAGCTTAAAAACAGCATTAAGCAAACCGCGATAACAACCGCATTCATAATCATTTTTCTTAAAAGTAAGTGAGGCCGCTATTCTTGACTGTCTAGTGTCTATTTGTCCAGCGCATATCGCTTTTTTAGGTATTTTTTGCTGATAGTTAGCTCAGAATTATTTGCTGTTTAACATATGGTTGTTGATAGTGATGAGTGAAATCTTGTTATCAAATCATTTTGTCATATTTGAAACTTATTATTTAATGGGTCATCATGTTTTATTTTTCAGCAAGTAAACCAACTTTCATCTGAAATGACTTATAAGTCCGTTAATTTAGATGTATGGTATACGACTGATATAAGTCCCAACGGTATGGGTAATTGCTTGGTGGATCATCATTTTGCGATACGCATATACCGTTGTTGAGTGTTTAAGCCATTAAATGGAGATAGATAATGAGCGTATTAGTAGGCCGTCCAGCCCCAGATTTTACCGCAGCAGCCGTTCTTGGTTCTGGTGAAATTGTTGACACATTTAACCTTGCTACCGCAATTAAAGGTAAGCCTGCAGTTATTTTCTTCTACCCACTCGATTTTACTTTTGTATGCCCATCAGAGCTAATTGCTTTTGATCACCGTATGGAAGAGTTCACTAAACGTGGTGTTGAAGTGATTGGTGTTTCTATTGATTCACAGTTTACTCATAACGCATGGCGTAACACTCCAGTAGACAAGGGTGGTATTGGCCAAGTTAAGTACACTCTAGTTGCTGATGTTAAGCACGAAATTTGTAAAGCATACGACGTAGAGCATCCAGAAGCTGGTGTGGCTTTCCGTGGTTCTTTCTTAGTAGACAAAGAAGGCCAAGTTCGTCACCAAGTGGTTAACGATTTACCACTAGGCCGTAACGTTGATGAAATGATCCGTATGATTGACGCACTTCAGTTCCATGAAGAGCACGGTGAAGTTTGTCCAGCGGGCTGGTCAAAAGGCGAAAAAGGTATGACTGCAAGCACTGAAGGTGTTGCTGCATATCTAAAAGATAATTCTGACAAGCTATAATCTAGCAAGTTAGAGATAATAAAAAAGCTGCTTCGGCAGCTTTTTTATTGGATAAAATTAATACTTTGTTATCGCACTAGCTGAGTGTAGATGGCTGGCATGAGATCAAAGGGCTGAGTATTCATTATTCGCTTGCTGAGTCGGTATCATCTTCCACAGCCGCTAATGGCCAACCACCCAATGCTTTCCATCGATTGACTATAAGGCAAAATAGTTCGGCGGTACGTTCGGTATCGTATAATGCTGAATGGGCTTCATTGTTGTCGAAATCGATCCCTGCCATTTTACAGGCTTTAGCTAATACTGTGTGTCCAATAGCAAGGCCTGCAAGTGTCGCGGTATCAAAGCTCGCAAAAGGATGAAAAGGAGAACGTTTTAAACCATTTCGTTCAATAGCCTTGTTAACAAAACCTAAATCAAAAGCGGCATTGTGCGCGACAATGATACTGCGATGACAATCTGCTGCTTTTTGGGCTTTTTTTACTTCTTTAAAAATCTCTAAAAAAGCGACTTTTTCGTCTACTGCACCACGAAGTGGATTAGTGGGGTCTATACCATTAAAAGCTAAAGCTGCAGGCTCTAAGTTCGCGCCTTCAAAAGGCTCAATATGAAAATGAAGGGTTCTATCAAGTACAATGATCCCATCACTATTCATTTTTAGTAAGCTGACGGCAATTTCAAGCAACGCATCGGTATTAGCATTAAACCCAGCAGTTTCGACATCGATAACAACAGGGAAATAACCACGAAATCGGTGTTTAAACTTATTAGCGTCGCAAATATCAGTCATTACAGTTTTTATCCTCAATAGCTATCATTCATCGGTGCAAATGATATAAGCCGAGTATTATGCGCAAACTCAAGCGCAGTGTCATGTTTGATTGTGGTTTTTATCATCGATTAAACATGATTGTTTACTAAAGGAACTGACTTTATGGCCGATAGAACAAATGTAATCGGGTATAAAGGGTGGTTTTATGTGGCGAAAACTGATGGTCCTCACAAGTTTGTGTCTTTGCTCAACGGCTAATGCCGATTTGAGGCACTACGTTGCGTCACTGGAAAACTCAGCATGGCGTATCGGTGAGAACAATCCGATAGAATGCCGTCTTGAACATGATATTCCTGACTATGGGCGTGCTGTGTTTACCAGTAATGCCGGTAAAGAGCTAAATTTACATTTTACGTTAGATATGTGGTTAAAACCTGATTCGGTGACCAACGCGACATTAATTAGTCGAGCCCCTAGTTGGCGTCCTGGACACAATTCTAAAGAAATCACTCAACTGACTTACAATAAGCAATTTAATGGTGAAGTACCCAAAAAAGCCGCTTGGTCGATGTTGAATGAATTGAGTCAAGGAATGGAGCCCACGTTTTATTATGCGGATTGGTATAATCAAAACGCTAAAATTGCCGTGGGATTGTCGTCAGCTAATTTTGGCGGTAAATACCGTGAATTTCGCGCCTGCTTGGCTAATTTACTGCCTTACAGTTTTGATGATATTGCTTTTACAGTGTTAAATTACCAAGAAGGCGGGGTAGAGCTGACTCGTTTTTCTACCCAACAATTACAGAAAATACAGCGTTATTTGTCTTATGACCCTGAAGTCGAGCTTGTACTGATTGATGCTTACACCGACAGTTACGGTGGACGCTCAGTTAACCAAAAGGTGTCAGATAAACGTGCGGACTCAGTGAAAGATATTCTCATTGCTAGTGGTATCCCTAAGGATCGGATTCATACATCGGGTCATGGTGAAAAACGCCATGTAACAGGCAATGATCTTGCTGAAGAACGTAAGATGAACCGCAGAGTCGTGATTAAAATAACCAAGCCTATATAAACCCATTCATGTATCACTCACTGCTCAGCCATGGGCAGTATCCTTATTACTGGATATGATTGAGATATCAATTTACTTGAGTCACGATGTTGCTAGTAACTTGAGTCAGCTATTTTTCTAATAAATAGTATTGATACGATAGCCAAAGTTCCCCTACGTTTATCAGTCTGCTTTACTCGGCATTTATTCAACATTCGTAACACTAAATTGAGCCAAATCGACAATACTCTTTTATAAATGAACCATGGTTCCTTTAAGAGCCTAATCAATAAAAAATGTAAGGGTATTTTGCGTGGTGACCATTTGAAAGGGTTCAAGCTATCAGTAGCGCTCGAATTTACAATTTTTTCGCAAAGCTTCTCATTTGGGTTTATAAAGATGCTAAAAAAAAGGTAAAAAAAACCCACTTAATCCAAGTGGGCTAAATAATTTGCAATCAACAAATTTAAGGAAGGAAATCAAGCATAAGAACTAGGGATAACTGAGGTATTGGGTTACATCAGTTTGGAGTTCTTGGTTTTCAACATCTGAATCAGATGTGTCCTGAAAACAAAGCAATAATAGAATGTATACACTAATCTGACAAACTAGAAAAATTAAGCGTTAGCATTAGTAAAGCTAATGCTTTGTGGCGGTGGTGATATGTTATTTATACTCTAATCGTCTTATATAGCGCTTTATTAGGCTATTACTTATTTTTTATGCATAACTATTCGGATTAGTTAATTAGGCGACAATAATATTTAACAAATAGTATATATCCCGTCATGCTGTAAAGTCTGCTTACTCCTTTTAATATGTTAAATATTACTCTACACCACTATGGATATGATTATTCTACCCATATTTAAGGTGGGATTTTACGGTTATCTCTTCTTGATGTTTAACACACAGCATATGGTCATCAAGACGAGTAAGATAATGCTATTAACTTAACAATTGATAATGTATTTGCTAAAAAGAAGTTGCTGAATTTTACCGGCTTAACATTTATTCACGTTTACATTTTGCAAAGTGTGCGATGGTAAGGGGGATTCGCAGTTTACTTTTACCTGATTATTGTCTTTTTGTGAGCTTTAGGCCGTAAAAGTAGGCTGTTGTTACCAGGGAAAATTCTATTTATATGGCATGTTTTGTTTAATAAATTGTTAAATTTTTGGGTAAACACATTAATAAAGCTTCATCTCTTACAGTTCCTGAGGTTTTTAGTGTGTTTTAGCGCATTTTGAGCAAAATAAAGTCTGCTTTTCCCTCGGTACAATATTCACAAGCGTGTTGGTACTCGGTATAGTAAGCCAACTTTTACAACCTAAAAATTGATGTTCAGATTATGTTTGTTTGGCCTATTTCAATCTATTACGAAGATACCGATGCCGGCGGTGTTGTGTACCATTCGAATTACTTAAAATTTTTTGAACGAGCCCGAACGCAATGGTTAAAAGCAATGGGTGTTCGCCAAGCTGAACTGTTGGCAGAAGATATTGCTTTTGTCGTCAAACATGCAGAATTAGATTTTCGTAAAGCTGCAAAATTTGAACAGGATTTCGTGGTTGAATCCAAGGTTATAGAATTAAAAAAAGTGTCGTTGGTATTTCACCAGCGCCTAGTTGATCATCAAGGTGATTGCTATTGTGAAGCGACTGTTGTTGTCGCGTGTATATCTTTATCACGTATGCGTCCCCGTGCTATTCCCCTAAATATTGTTCAGGAGTTTGACAGTGCACGCTGAAATTTCATTTATTGGTTTGTTTTTAGAAGCCAGTGTGTTGGTAAAGTTAGTTATGCTGACCTTGTTGGCATTATCGATTGCCTCATGGGCAGTGATCATTCAACGCAACAAATTATTAGGCTCTGCAAGAGTTAAGTCATTACGTTTTGAAGAAACGTTTTGGTCTGGTGTTGATTTAAATCGTCTTTACAAAGAATTAATTGCGCGTGGTAGTGCTATCTCTGGTTTAGAATCGATGTTTGTGGCTGGTTTCAAAGAATATACTCGTTTGAGCAAAGTAAACAGTAAAGCTCCTGAAGCGGTTATGGATGGAACGTCTCGAGCAATGCGAGTGAGTTTGTCGCGCGAAATGGAGAAACTTGAAAACCATTTACCGTTATTGGCAACGATTGGTTCAACCAGTCCATACATTGGCTTGTTTGGTACGGTATGGGGAATTATGAATTCCTTTATTGCACTGGGCGCGGTAGAAAATGCCACATTGGCAATGGTTGCACCTGGTATTGCAGAAGCATTGATTGCAACTGCAATGGGCTTGTTTGCTGCAATACCTGCCGTTATTGGTTATAACCGTTTTACAACGCAAGTTGATAAAATTGAAATGAGTTATGCTAACTTTATGGAAGAATTCTCCAACATATTGCAACGTCAAGCGTATAGCGAGAAGGAAGCTGTTTAATGTATCAGCGTAAACGTCGTCGTCCAGTTGCAGAAATCAACGTGGTACCTTACATCGACGTGATGTTGGTGTTGTTGATTATTTTTATGGTGACAGCGCCTATTGTATCGCAAGGAGTCAAAGTAGAATTGCCTCAAGGTAATGCGGAGTCGTTGCCACCTGATAGTAAGCCTCCTATCGTTGCATCGATTGACGCAGAGGGACAATATTTTTTGAATATCGGCAGTAGCTCTAACTCTGAAGTTATGGACTTAGAGCAAGTATCAACTGAAGTTGGAGCATTAATCCAACTTGAACCGTTAAGGCCAGTGGTTGTAAAAGCGGACCGCACGATACCTTATGAAAGCGTTATTCAATTAATGATTAGCTTGCAAGGTGCTGGTGTGCCTGCCGTAGGGCTAATGACCGATTCACCAAAGGAGAAATAGGTGGCTGGAAATTCAGATTTAACCGTACCAGTTTCTATTTCTGCTGGTATTCATATTGGATTTATCGTCATTCTTGCTTTAGGCATTAGTTTTGATGATAAGCCCAAGCAAATGCAAACGGCAGCAGCAAGTGCACCTGCCGTTCAAGCAATTGTAATTGATCAACAGAAAGTGAATGACAGAGTTGAGCAATTAAAGAAACAAAAGCAAGATGTGGCTAAGCAAGAAAAAGCCCGTCAAGCAGAACTAGAACGTAAAGCATCGGAAGCTCGCCGTGAGCGTGAACGTGAGCAAGAAAAAATTAAAACTTTAGAGATCCAGCGTAAACAAAAAGAGCAGGAAACTCAAAAGGCTAATGACGCCGCTAAAGCCGCTCAGGCAAAGCAAGTGCTAGAAAAAGAGCGAGCAGATAAAGCTGAAGTAGTACGCAAGCAAAAAGAACAAGAGCAAAAAGCTTCTGAGGACGCAGCTAAGAAAGCCGCTGAAAAACGTAAGCAAGAAGAGGCTGCTGCGAAAAAAGCTCAAGAAGAACGTCAACGTGCTGATGACGAACGTAAACGTAAAGAAGATGCTGAGCGTAAACGTAAAGCAGAAGCTGATACTAAAGCGCGCCAAGAACGTGAAATGGCAGAGGCTATGGCTGCTGAACAAGATTCACTTTCTAAAACACGTAACAAGCAAGTGTTGTCAGAAGTTGATAAATATAAGGCCATGATTATTGCCACTATTCAACGAAATTTAGTTGTTGATGAGTCAATGCGTGGGAAAAGCTGCAGGGTCTTTATTCGTCTAGCGTCAGATGGTTTTGTCACAACAAGCCAAACGTTAGATGGTGATCAGGTAGTTTGTCGAGCAGCCAAAGCGTCGATAAATAAAGCGGGACGGTTACCAGTATCGCCTGAACCGGCTGTTTATCAGCAATTAAAAGAAATTAATTTAACCGTTTCACCGGAATTTAATTAATATCAATCGTATTTAATGATGGAATGGAGTTAAAAGGAGTCGCATGAATAATTTGGCTAAATGGCTAACACTGGTATTAATAGTGTTAACTACACCCGCTCGCGCAGCGTTAGATATTGTGATTACAGAAGGGGTTGATGCAGCAAGACCCATTGCTGTGGTACCTTTTGTATGGCAAGGTCAAGGTCCAGCTCCTGCATCTATTTCTGATGTGGTAGCATCTGATTTGTCTCGCAGTGGTACATTTAAGACACTTGATGTGCGTGCATTGCCACAATCAACTATTTCGTCTGTAAATGGATTTACTGCTCAAAATTGGGCTAATGTAGAAGCGGAAGCGCTTGTGGTTGGTACGGTTAAGCCATATGGCGCCGATCAATATTTAGTGAGTTTTGAGCTGATTGATTTAGTCAAAGCACAACTTCAAGCGGGTAAAGGGCCTCAGAATAACAATGAGTTATTACTTGAAAGCCGTGAAACGGTTATTAGTGCAAACCAATTTAGACAGTACAGCCACCGTATCAGTGATATTGTGTATGAAAAGCTCACCGGTATTCGTGGTGCATTTTTAACCCGTATCGCATATGTTGTGGTTAAACAAGGTCAAAAAGCACCTTACCATCTAATGATTGCGGATTACGATGGCTACAATGAACAAATGTTACTACGTTCACCAGAGCCATTGATGTCACCAACGTGGTCTCCTGATGGTCGTCGTTTAGCTTATGTGAGTTTTGAAAATAGAAAAGCTGAAATCTTTGTTCAAGACATTTACAGCCAAACACGTACATTAGTGAGTAGTTTTGACGGTATTAATGGTGCACCAGCATTTTCTCCTGATGGGAAAAAATTAGCTGTTACACTGTCAAAAGATGGCCAACCAGAAATTTATGTCGTCGATATTGCGACTAAAGCAACTCGACGTATTACAGAGCATTACGCAATCGATACTGAACCGTCTTGGTTCCCAGACGGTAAATCAATTTTATTTACCTCTGAACGTGGTGGGAAACCACAGTTATATCGCGTAAGTTTAGATACAAATAAAGTCTCGCGTATGACTTTTGAAGGTGAATGGAACCTAGGCGGTTCAATTAGCCCAGACGGTCGTAGTATGATTTTTGTAAACCGTACTAACGGTAAATTCCATATTGCTAGAATGGATCTTGCAACACGCTTTATGCAGGTGCTTTCATCAACTCAACTTGATGAATCACCAAGTGTTGCTCCAAATGGCACTATGGTTATCTACGGTACAACCCATCAAGGTAAACAAGTGTTAGCTGCTGTTTCTATGGACGGCAGATTTAAAGCAAGATTGCCTGTCGGCCAGGGCGAGGTGAAGTCACCAGCATGGTCTCCGTTTCTCTAAATAGATATTGATAAGGATTTAAAATGGATCTGAATAAGTTGTTTAAAGCTATGTTGGTTGCAGTTCCGCTTATGGCACTGGGTGCCTGTAGCTCAACTTCAGACTCTGAAACTGACGCTAACGGTTCTATGAGTGGTACTGGTAGTGAATACGGTAATGGTGGTATTGAAACTGGTGGTGTAGCTCCTGTACTGAGCTCTGCAGAACAGCAGCGTTTAAAAGAACAAGAATTACGTCGTCAAAATATCATTTACTTCGACTTTGATCGCAGTGAAGTTCAAAGTGAAAATGCTGAGATCATTCAAGCTCATGGTAACTATTTAGTTGAGCATCCAAATGTTCGAGTGTTGATTGAAGGTCATGCTGATGAACGTGGTACTCCAGAATACAACATCGCACTAGGCGAACGTCGTGCTAAAGCGGTTGCTAAGTATTTACAAGGTATGGGTGTGCAACCTAGCCAAATGAGCATCGTGAGCTACGGCGAAGAAAAGCCATTAGATTATTCACGTAACGATACTGGTTTTGCTAAAAACCGTCGTGGTGTGTTAGTTTACTAAAGCGTAAGAAGTGTAAGGCCAACCGTTATCGGTTGGCCTTTTTTAGGAGATAAAAATGAAACTAGCCATATTAGTTGCGGCGATGTTCTTTACAACGGCCACGGCTTTTGCTGCACCAGCACCGGTTTCGGATGCATCTGGTGGTTCAAATGATGACAGAATTTCAAGATTAGAACGCATCATTAAAGCAAAGCAACAAGGCGAATTCGACATGCAACGTCGTATGGATGCATTGCAAAATGAAGTGTTAGATTTAAGAGGCATTACTGAGCAACAAAATTATCAAATGAATCAGATGTTACAGCGTCAACGACAGCTGTACGAGGAAATTGCTAATCTTACTGCTAAGTCATCAACCCCAGCAGCGCCAGCTCAAGCTGATGCCACTACGGTTGCCGCAGCCAGTTCAACGTTAGGTGAAACAGGAAGCTATGAGGCCGCCGTTAACTTGGTTCTTAAAGAACGCAAGTATGATGAAGCCATTCCTGCTTTTCGTAGTTTTATATCGACATACCCAGAATCTAATTATGCAGCTAATGCAAACTATTGGTTAGGCCAATTGTTGTACAATAAAAGTGAGTACAATGATGCGAAACAAGCTTTTAGTACAGTTGTCAGTAAATTTGCAGATTCAAATAAGCGTGGCGATAGTTTAGTTAAGCTTGGCATGATTGCAGAAAAAGAAAATGACTCTGCGGGTGCAAGAGCACTGTATAACAAAGTATTAAAAGAGTACGCAGATAGTGCCTCCGCACGCCTTGCACAACAGCAATTATCAGCATTGAAAGGCTAATTAAGCCAAAAAACAGCCTCTTAGTCTGTTTTTCATGCAAACAACAAGAAATTATAAATTTGGGCTTGCATGAGAAATTGAAAAAGGTATTATAGGCGCCCTCAGAACGGCAGAGCCTTCTGGGGTGTGTTGAGGTGATAATAACTTAGTCTACAGTTACTGTAATATGAGTTGTTATTAACAAACAACAAAATGGGATGATAATTTAACAAGACTTGAAATATAGGCAGTTTGTTTCATTCCAGTAAGAACCTTAAGTTCTTGCAAAACCAAGATGGGTCGTTAGCTCAGTTGGTCTTGAAATAGAGACAGTTGGCTTTTGTTCCAGTAAGAATATCAGTTCTTGCAAAACCAAGATGGGTCGTTAGTTCAGTTGGTCTTGAAATAGAGACAGTTGGCTTTTGTTCCAGTAAGAATATCAGTTCTTGCAAAACCAAGATGGGTCG
>NZ_JBEOPL010000034.1:0-38716 GCF_040310065.1 Shewanella sp. TB7-MNA-CIBAN-0143 | reverse complement strand
TTGAGCTCTCATTGACCGCCCCCTCTATTTAATTATTGGATGATTTTAAGGGGTGACAACAATCCTGACACAGGGGGCACTTCAGGTCATTAACTTTGTTGGTGTGCTAGAGACTCCCTGTAAAACGCGTATAGAAATTTTACCTAAGACGTCAACTGATACTTGTGACCCTGTATCAGCCAGAAAAATCTTGTTAAAGATGTTAGCCAGCGTTGAAACGTTAAAGTTAGAAGAGTTTCAACAATCTCAACTCCAACTATTGAAGCAACCGCTTTATGAGCTACTGATTACGCATTTTTTAAAAGCCGTTTCAACGCTTGTACGGCAAGGTATTAGAAATGAGTATCAACGTATTGAGCGTGAATCGCCTTACCTAAAAGGGCAGTTGCAAGTAGCTAAACAACTCCGGCAGCGACCTGGTAAGCAACATCATTTTCATGTTGCTTATGATATCTATAACGCTAATCGCGCTGAAAACCGCTTACTGCACTCGGCATTGAAGCAAGTACTTCATTGGTCTAAGTCGAGCGAAAATCAACGGTTAGCTCGCGAATTACTATTTGTATTTAATGATATAAATTTGTCTACGAATTATGCGTTAGATTTTAGGCAGTGGAAGGATGATAGAGCGCTTGCTCATTACCGGCCTTTAAAGCCATGGTGTGAACTGATTTTGAGTTATCAATCACCTGTAGCAATGGTCGGCAATCATGGTGGTTTGTCTTTCTTATTTCCGATGGAACAATTATTTGAGCGCTATGTAGCCAAGCAGATAAAACGTCAGTTACCTACACATTTAAAGTTAAGAGAGCAGGTGTCTAGCCACTGCTTAACCCACCATAACGGCAATGATTGGTTTAGGCTAAAACCTGACATTGTGGTTTACGATAAATCAAACGTGGTTACTGTGATGGATACCAAGTGGAAGCTACTTGATTCGTCGCTTAACACCACAAAGCATAAGTACAACTTAAGTCAGTCAGATTTGTACCAGTTATTTGCTTATGGTGAAAAGTACCTTAAAGGCCATGGTGATCTGTACTTGATTTATCCTAAGCATATTGGCTTTATTGAACCTCTGGCAAACTTCGAATTTAAACCAGGGTTAAGGCTGAATGTGGTGCCGTATGATCTTGAAACTGATGAGTATTATTTATCTTTAACTTAATATTTCAAATAGATCGCTATATAAAAAAGTTATTATTAACACTGATGTATACCGTCATAAATTAACCAAAGGGATCAAAATGCTTGAGTATATATCAGGTATAGTAAATATATTTTCGCTATGGGATCGATTCAAAAATCGGCTGATTCCATCGCCAGTTGTGACTAACACCGCTCAACGTTTCATTCGATTATTTGAAGCACATGGTATTTCTCGCGCTCAGATACCACGATTCTTCGGACATAATCTTACAATTCATCAAGTAGAAGATGAAACTGAACTTTCAAAAATACTAGACACTAATTTATTAGAAGCCGTAGCTACACTATTTGGAATTCGATTAGAGTGGCTAGAAGGCGGAACTGATGAGCTTTACGAAATTAATCATTTCTACAAACAGCCACAAAAGTTTGGTGAATGGTTAGATTCATTAACGGCAGACACTGACAAGATTAAGATTGATGGATGGTTGCTAACAACTAAATTCAAAACAGATCAATATGATGCTCTTATTTTAATGCGTGAGAAGATAGGAGAGTTGGCTGATGAAAATATTTACCGTTACTATTTCTGCGAGCAATGGATTTATGTTTATTGGAAGTGCCGAGCTGATATAGCTGCTTGTGTTGCTCAAGGCTGGAAACGCAATCAATACGTAACTGGAAGGATGTTAACCCAAAAGGTATTCAATAAAATCATTTCACTAAAGTTTGTACCTGATAGTGAGCTTGAAGGTACCGTTATAGCAAATCAAAGATTCCATGCTGAAGACCTGACGTTAAATCCAAAATTTTTTGTTCAAGGATTATCGGAAGGACAGCTTGGTATCGAAAACGCAGTTACTTTGTGGCTCGAGTACCAACAACTTGGATTTATGGATTCTGGCTTTGGAAATAAGCGAAGTGTGTTTGAGAAATTTCAACATGACCATTTCAAATAAACAGTAATGACTTATCGCAGCAACATAGTCACTCATAATAAAACACACTGACAATCAAACCAAAAACATACCACAGGATTTGAAAAAGTCAGGTGGTAAAAACTAGCATCAAAAAGCGCTCTGATTAGATAGTTGCACTGTAACAGTGCAATCAAATCGTTTATTTTAATATAACCATCTGATTATAAAACTAAAATGCCAAAGTCACGAAGTGAGACAAAACTCATTTGGTATGAGAAACCACAAAAAAAACCGTTAGTTATGATGACACAAATACCCTATTTAACATAATATACATTGTGCGCATAAGAACATATTTCCAAAACGTAAAACTTTCGGCTTACAATATTAAACCATCAAATCGCGGTCAAATGCTTATTTTTACAGGTTTATTGATTGCGCCGTTTTGACTGTTTATGTATTTGATGCGCCGTTTTTAGAATTAAACGGTATAAGCGAGGCGCTTTTTTATGAAAAATAAATCTAAGAATAATATAGATGGACTTAAACAAATGAAAAAGAAAACCCGTGATTTCTTCTATGACACATTTAGGCAGCCTAACCAGAAGATTGATAAACAAGCTGCTGCCGAGTTTTTTGGCGTCACGCCGCGCACTATTACCAATTGGTGGTCTACTGGTTGCCCTGATTGGGTTGATAGCCATGTTGCGCTATACCTTAGGGCTATTCCGAATTCAACAGAGTGGAACGGCTTTAGATTCTCGCATGACGGCAAAGAGCTATTAACGCCCTATGAAAAGCATTCTTTTACCCCACAAACGCTATTGATGGATTTTTATAATAGGCAGTTTAATCGCAATACGCGCACCGAACACAGGCAGCTAACAAAGCAAGTTGATTCATTACGCAACGATGAAGAAGCGGCGGCCATACGCGCCGAGCTTGACGGCATTATTAGCGCAATAAACAAACTCAAACACTCACCCATTGTGGCCCCGAAAAATAGCTACAGCAAAACGATTAAAGACAAATAACGCTTATTATGAACAACAAAAAAGGCGCAATGCGCCTTTTTTTGTTGTCACCGATAATAAACGTTATCGGCATTAATGCATATTAGCGGCGCTTTACCCACGCTGCACCCACAATGATGACCGCTGCAAATACGGCAATCAATTCGTTACTTGGCTTTATCTCGATAACGATTGGCTTTGGCGTATTAACTGCAATGCTGTAATTACTTGGCAGGTCTTTGAACATAATTAAAATCTCGCTCAATTTTGTGTGTTGTTTCCAGTGCAACAACACGGCTGTCAATTCTAGCAATCATGCCGTTTAGCTTTTCGTTTTGCATGGCAATGGTTGCGTTAATGTTTATTAGCAAGTATGCAAATAAGCCAACCGCACTGCCACCTATCGCTTTATTTGTTGGGGTAAATTTATCCATCTTTACCACCCATTGCGCTTGGTTTTATCCGCTTTTGCTTCATTTCTGAACGCTTCCCACGCACCCACCATACTTACAGCCGCAACCGCTGCCGACTGGCCTGATACCACTACATCACCCACATTAACCAATGCATTTGCGGCGTCTGGATGAATCCCCGCCATAGCTGCACCAATTAACGCTAACCCGCGCCATGTTGACCACTGTGTTAAATAGCTTTTTAGTGTTTTCACTAGAACCCCCTTACAGGCTGCCCGACCAAGCGTCGGTATTGGGTTTTTAATACCCGATTATCAAAATATTGTGCAACCTCTTTAGGGTAAGCTTTGCTTAGTGTTTTATAGGCTTCGTCTGTTAATTTGTAATTGTTGTCCATGTACCACGGCTGAATAATTAAATCGGTTAATTCAACTGGCGACCAACCGCCCGCCCATGCTGACACATCAGACCAAGCCTGACCCGCTGGCTCAGTAACTTTGTCTGCGACCTTATCACCGATTTGATAGGCCTGTTTTAATGTGTATATGGCATATATTGCCGCCACGGCAATCAATGCGCTTTGCAGCTTAGGCAAAGCCAGCGTTAACCGCGTTAGTGATTTCTGTAATGTCATACGGATTGAATCCATTTTCAAAGTGAATCATAGCGGCCACTACACGCGGGTATTCGGCCATTGATAGCGGCGTATGTTGATTGACGCCCGCTTTGTTTGCGACAAAATTGATATAATTTTGTGTTGGGTTGTTATCGCTTGGCGGTGCCCATCGATTAATGATTCCGTTAACGGTATTCAAGCCGTATTTATCGCGGTACGTTTTGAGCGTTCTACCTGCCGCGCGGATACCATGAAAAGCGGTTTCAAATGTTGCGAACCGACCATCACTGCCCGTTAAGCCCTGCCAGCTTGCGCCGTATTCAATGTTTAACGGGTTGTTGTTGGTAATGCCCTTTGGCTGCATTGCGTTATCACCCTGTAGCGGATAGGTGTTTTTTTCTGTCACGGTTTTACCCCACGGAAATAAGAGCGATTCAAAGTCAAAGTTTAGGTAATCAAGATTGCCGAATGATAACGGCTCAATTGGCGGCGCTTGTGGCGCTGGCTGCGCCGAATTGATTGCAACAGGCGTTAGCGGCTTTTTCATCAACCGCCACGCTATAGCGCCAACCGCCGCCCCCGCCGCCCCCGCCGCCAAAATCACGATTTTTTGCATTAGCTTAAAAGCTCCATTACTTCGATTTTTGCTGAGGATGGGTCGCCTATTACATCAAATTTATATAGCTCCCCATGTGTGTTATTAAAATTGCCACCCATAGAAGTTAACAAAAACCCACTCATTGATACCCCGCAAACCCCATAATTTTCTGCGGTTGTTGCTAATACTTGGTCAGCTACTAAATCGTCATTTGTTGATATTGCTTTAATTGCTCTACCATCTTTATAAAAAACTACTCCAGCTAACTCTTGGCAATACCCTTTATTCAATCCTGTGTATGCTGCTTCTTTATAATCTTTTATTGAGCACTCAAAAAAGCATTTTTTATTTGTCGCTGAAGTTAACAAAACTGTGCCCGATTCTGTCATTGAAAAACCGCTTCCCGACGAATTGCCTTCTCTTGTATTCCCAAAAAAATCAAATGTTTTACCGTTATCAGTTGAATAATAAAGGCCGTATATTCCGCTAGCTGTTTCCACCTCAACCAATATATTATTATCAAATTGTGACACCGCGTGAATCCAACCATAATTGCCATTAAGATTATTAAAATATTCATTAGTTGTTAATTCTCTTGTTGCTAAATTTAATGAATAAAATGTTTTTCTTAATGTTTCGGTATATCTCATCATTGTTATATGTGTTGATGTAATACCAACAATGGTTGGCATGGTGTTAGGCAATGCAAATGATAATGTTCTAAAGTGATTAAATGTTTTGCCGTAATCATCAGATGAAAAAAACCTAATATTTGGTGGATTTAAGCCCGTATGTGATGCAAAAATTCTACCATCAGAAAATGCAAAAACTTCATTCGGCGGGAACTCCGATAAAGTCACAGGATTATGCCAAATATCATCAATATCAGTATCTTTATAAAAAACATTATTACCCAGTTTAACCACACTTTTTTTTCCGTCTTGCGAGATTAAAACAACCTTATTAATGCTACTACTTACACTTGACGGCATCAAATCACCTGAACCCAATAGCTCGACGCTATTTAAATCAACTCTGGCTGGTTCTTTGTATGCATTAATCATTCCCGCTACGGGTATATCTGCCAACTCGCCCGCCTTAACTGACCAGCCCCCCTCAGAAATAGACGACCCGAATAGCAAAATATCGCTATCTGGCCTAACCCTTGTAGACGACCTTGTTAAATCACCCTTTACGATAGGCAATAACTTACCCCCCCGTAAACTTTTTACGCTTGTTCTTAATGATGCCGCGCCTTGAATGCTTGAGCGACTTTGATTCATTGAAACATCACCCGCCCAAAACTCAACTTGGCCGTCTTCACCTGTAATTTCAATTTCATCAAATGGCAGCGCTTGCGGGATATTCATGCCTACCCACATTTGCGAGTCTAAAACGCTGCGACCATCTTTGGTTAACTTGACGCGAACAATGCCGCCCGCGCTGATTAATGAAAAATATGCGCCCGTTTTATTTACGACACAAAAACCGTCTTTGATGGTTTGGTTAATAATCATTATTTACGCCCCGCTAGAATTACTGCACCCGCTAACAATGCTGTACCGCCCAAGGTGTAAAGCATGGTTTTGTTGTTGTTTTCGGCTAGTGCCGCGCCGTCACTGCGGCTGTATTGCTCTGCAAAGCCCATCATTGAATCAAAGCCGCGCTGTAATTGACCCATTGCTGTGGCGTTAGCGTCGTTGCCAGCGTCTAACGATGTACGGGCGAGTGATTCAGCCAGTAATGAACTATTGTCTATTGAGCGGCCCGCTAAAAAGGTGTTATTGCTGTTTGCGGTTTCGATAGCACCCGCCACAATTGCGGCTAGGTCACTGTTACCGTTCATAGCCTCTGTTGTTACTAGGCCGTTGGCGTATATTGCAGAATCTGCTGTTTGACTTACGTGGTCCATTGCATCTGAACCGAAATTAAATGCATTTTCTTGGGAATTTTGCAGAATATCACCTGTTTCAGTCATCATCTGACTGCCTAGGCGTGACATCTCTATTTGTGCATTACTCACATCACCAAACAGATTACCCGCTGCATTAAGCAGGTTTTCATTTTGACGTTCACCCATCATTGCGACATCGGTAACAGCATTAAAGCCGTCTGATACCATCCCCGCACCTTGGGTGAAAAACATTGGTAGTTGGTCCACGAAATCACCGACTAATTTAAACGCGCCGCCGTCCGTTACCGTGTTGCCGCTGCCGTTTAAGATTAAGCCGTTGTTAGCACCTTGAATGCCGAATGTTGTTGAATTATTTTCTGTTGCTTGCGTTGATGCGCTGCGGGAAGATGAACCCATTTTAAAGTACCGCCCTTAATATCGTTTCGGCTTTTTGATAGCCTAAACTTTTACCCATTCTTAGCATGGAATCAGGGCGCATTGTGTGAAGCCTAACACTTGCGAACCCTTGCGCCGCCGCTTGCTTGTGGATTAAATCTAAATGCTTGATTGAATTTTTACCCGCGGCGGCAACAATAACTAACTCCTTACCGCTTGCTGCAATTTCTTCACGCAATACAGTAAAAAACTCGTTATCACCCCACGCGATTAATTGCGCCGCGCCTTGGTTGACTTCGCTTTGAATTATGCGCAAGTCATCACCCAAGGCGGGCGCTAATTTTTGCCACGCTAACGAGGTTATTTTTTTAATAGTAGATAAGCCGCAATCGCTGCCGCGCCTAGAATCAACCATAAATTACTACCCGTTCCGCTACCCATCCCAAAATCAACATTACCGCCCATAAAGGCGGCGTTATTTGCTTGGTCACCCGTGCCGCTACTTGCGGCACTTGAGTTGCTCATTCCGCCACTTGGCCCCATTATTTAACCTCTTCTTTTTTGGTGAAATAATGCACCGCTAAACCTGCAATGGTAGCGGCGGCGATTTGCATTAAAAATGTTTTATTCAGCATTTCGCCCCCTTATTATTTACGCGTTAGCCAGTAAAGAACTACAACACCGACAACGGCGGCACTCAATGTGCCAACACCAATTTGTAAGCCTTGGCCCATTTTTGCTTGTAGCGCGGCGGCTGGATTTGGGTATGATGGATTTGGCGTTTCTACTGTGTTAGCTAGTTCTTGCTGCCCCATCTTGCCTGAGTCTTTAGCCGCGTTAATTTGCTCAACTTTCATCCATGAATCTAAACCCATAGTCAAAAAGTCGTTAACGCCTGTAAACCAAGAGTTGTTCATTGGTGATTGATTGACAACTGCTGGCATTACGCTTGGCGTGAATGTTTGCTGCATAATGCGCCCCTTAGATGCCCGCTAAACCATCAAAATATTCAATGGTCACAACCGCGCTACCGCCGTCAGCGGTAAATATGCGAATTCGAAAATCTTGCGTTCCCGCCATTGGCAGGGCTTGCAACATATCGCCCTCTAACACGAAATCAACCGAATATTGCCCAGTTTGCGGCTTGCGGCCGTGGTCAACCTGCACTTTTTCGCCTAGCGTTTTCGGCAATTCATAGATTTTGATTGAATCAAGTTCAACCTCGATTCGCTCAACAGTTGCCGCCGTTGTTACGCTAATAATTGCGATTCGCGCAGTGTTTGGGCGTGGGATTTTATCCACTTCTGTAACGCCCGCATTTAGCGAAATTGGGAAGTTTTTCACCTTAGTGATAAATCCAATTGGTGCAGGGTTTGACTGAATTGCGTAACCCGTTAACACTGGCGCGGCCGCTGCTGCATCGATTTCAATGCGCACCGTGACATTTGCAATGGCTGGCGGTGTTACGGTTTGACCTGAGCGCGGGTCAAGGTACGGCGCTGAAGATGTGCCCAAGGCAAAAGCGCGCGCCTCGCTTAATGTTTTCATTTCATCACGTTTAAAATGAAAATCGAGTACACCAGCAACCGCGTTGTAACCAAGATACTTATTTCGGTCTTGCAGTGCTTGCCCGTCTTTGTATTCTAAAATTGATTTGCCGTTTACTTCTACACGAATGTTTTTCATTTGCGCTAGTGTTACACCAGCGTAGTTAATGTGAAGTTTGTCATAGGTACGGCCAACGGGTAATTCGAGTGTTGCCGTATTACCTGCGGTGACGTTAGAGAAGCTTGGTAGCTTAGGAAATTGACGTGCCATAAAGTAAACCCCTTATTAACCGATTACACGGCGAATTGACGGGATACGATTAGCGGCATAAACCACTAACGCGCTGACAGCAATCATGGGTAGATATTTTTTTAACATTATAAAATCCCCTTTGGGAAAATAGCGCCTCGCGGCGGGATGGAGTTGTTGACGCTTCACAGCGTTAACGTTTTCAGGTTTTTAGTTATACGCCTTTTAACTAGGCGAAAAAAGCGCACCCGTTAACGGGTACAAAATGGCTAAATTGCCTTTGTTTCAACTAAATTTGTTTTTCTTTTGGTTAAATTGCCGCGCTTAACCTCGTTGTTATTCATGTCGCGTTCAACAAAATCAAGCGGCAACAGCCCTGTTAGAATTCGATAATCAATGTCCAATTCTTTAGCCATCATTTTGCGGTCAGCATCTCGGGCCATGCGCCCCACTCTAATTAACGTAGCGTTACCAATGGCGGTTTTATCTGATTCGGCTGGTCGCTGTGTTAACGCGAAAATTGGCGATAAACCACGAGCGCGGCCTCGGCGTACTAATTGGCCCCAGTTAGGTGGCGCTTTGCTTGGGCTGGTAACGTCGGCGGTTTCTTCGGCAACAACGGCGGCATTAGTCCAAGCAAAAGCGCAACGAGCCCAAAATTCAAAGTTTTTCTGGCCCTCTGCGACAAAGCGAATTTTTAACGCGCCGTGCGGGTAACGACTGAGAATATCGGCAAGTTCGCGGCAAGTAGTAACGCGAACCGTTGCAACTTCGCCATATTCGTCAACGGGGTCCCAAATAATTAACCGCGGCGGCTTAAGCCTTTTAAGCTCAGCTTTGACATAGCTTGATTTGCCCGAACCGCTACCACCGCACACCGCCCGAATATCTGCTTTTCGGCTGGTATCAATTCGCGGCTTTTTCATTGTCTGCGGCCTCCTTTTTGTCCAGCTCTTTTATTTCTGGCTTTCTTGGCGTACCTAATCTTGGCGTTAGTATTGCGGCGGTGATTATCAGTGCTGAAAATTCAACCCCGCCCGATTCAGCTACATCAGGAAAATACTTATCAAGTAAAGCGCCGTAACAATCCGCTAATGCTGCTTGCTCTTGGTCGCTAATATTCCAGCTTGGGGCTAGCACGGCACACGCTAAGCTGACAACAGGAAAAACTAACTCGCTGCCCGACATGGCTGCTGATTGTGGCGGCTGGTATTCGCTTGATTGCGTTACGGGTTCAGATTGGTCTAATTCAGAATTGATTGCGGCAAATTCATCGAAGTGACTTTGCTCTGTGTGCTGTAAATCATCACCGACTAAATCGGCTATTTGCTCTTGTTGCATATTATCCACCTTGGGACTATTACGGCATCACGCCGTTAACGGGTAACTACCCTATTAACCATTTACCAAAACTTATTTTTGGCGGCTTTTCCGCTACCTGCTGCGGGTTTTGTGATTGTGCATCATTAACGGGTTTTTTGCTGCTGGACTCGTTAACGGGTACGCCCCCTGATTTTGTACCCGTTAGCGCTAATGCAGCCATAACCGTTGGCGGTAATTCCGTTACAGGTTCATTGTTGTCATTTGCGGCTTGCGGGCGCTTACCCATCGGCCAAATAACTGCATTTTCTAGCATCCAATCTTGCCCCGTTGGCATATTTGGTTTAATCATTCCCGCCTTGCCGACATAATAAAGCTTTCCGTTACAATCGCGGCGAACGGGCGCAACGTCACCCGTAAACGGACAGGTTATTTCGCCAATATCGTCATTTTTTTGTTTTCTAGCCATGATGCTACACCCCTTTTTTCATCTTGCCTGTTAGTAGACTTCTAACCATAAACGGAATAAATCCGCGATTTTCACAACAAAAGTTAGCGACCATTTTCAACTCTGCTTCTGCTTCGTCTGGAATCCAAACAGTGACTTTTTTCAAACCGCTGGCTTTTTTCTTTTGCTCATACACTTTGTTTTTTGACACGTTCACCCCCCCTTTTTTAAATGGTCACCAGTGACCTAGTCTTGAGCATCACCATTAGCCGACAATCCATACCCCAAGCCAGTGCTTTACAAAAGCCAGCGATATTGCCGCTAAAACACAAAATATAAATACTGGTATAAGCGTCAGCACTATTTCTACGCCAAACTTTAGCGCACCAAGATAGCTTTCATCGTCACTAGAAAATAAGCCCATAAAAACCCCACAAGCCTAAAAACAGTATTAAAAACGCCAATACCACAGGTAATAAATCAAGCGCCAATTCAACACCCAATATAAAAGCGTCAGCAATCAATAAGCCAAAAGCTTTAATACTGTCGAAGCATTTGTACATAAATCTGTGATGCTTAATGCTTGGTCTTAGCGCTACCTTAATTCTATTTAGTAGCCACAAAATCAACCCGAACGCTATAGATTTCCATCCCTCACTTCGTGAATGCTTAATCATTATTGATTGCCTCTAATTTATTTATTCGAGCCTCTAATTTAGCTGTGTGTCCAATTAATCCGCCTAGCAACACATGCGATTCTTGCGCGGCTTTTTTGGCAATAGTAATCGCAACAAATGGATTGGCTTTTTCTGCTGCTTCAATTGATAAGCCAATTTTTTTATGCTGCTTCATTAGCATGTCATTGCACATTTTTCGTACTCCATAAAGTCAATTAAATTTAATTCCCGCTCTTTTTCTTGGTCAACGTATGGCGGCAAAGCGGCGGCTAATCTCTGCACCCAAAATGATTCATTTTCTAATAATCTATTTCTTACTTTGCTGAATGATTTTCTGACCCCGTCAGCCGCTTTTGTCAGCAAGTTATCTGGTAATTTACAAGGGCTTTTTTCGCTTGCGGCGCTGTCGCCATTCCAAAAGCGCAAACCAATGGACCAATTTAAAAATTTTTGAAGCGGATACTTGCCCTTAAAGGAAATCATGTAATCAACCGCCCTAACTGGGCTTTTTCGCAAACTGGCTTTAAAGTGCTTAATCTTGTTTTCTATCTGCTTTATTTTCGCGTCAATGGTCGCCGTTTGCTTACCAAGGTTTTTAAAAATTGCCTTTTGACGAACGGCGCTATTAATATCTTTGTAACCCTGCTTTATAGCGTGAACCGTTGGCGCGGCTTTGCGGTTTAACTTGGCTTTTACTTCACCAATGATTGATGCCATGTGTTCAGCGTGAAAACTGGCGATTTGTTCCCATGGCAAGGCGCGGGCCGCTTTTGAAATGTTGTAGCGATTGCCTTTTATTGTGCCCTGGCTGCTTTGCTCGCTTTCTTCACCTTTAAGTAAATACCCAAGCGCTTTTAACATGTACCCGCTTGCTGCATCTGCATTTTTAATACGCTCTAATTTTGCGAACCCTTGCCCCCAAATTGATTCAATACGCTTAGCCCAAGCGCGAAACAAATGCGGTTCAACTTGCCAGCGCAATAAAACATGGCAATGAGGATTTGGTCGGGCATCAACGCAATAAAACGTTTTACCAAATTGATTGGTTTTACTTTTAATCACTTTTTCTTTTGCTGGCGCTTCTGCTACCCATAAATAATCTAATGACTCACCGCTTGGCGGTATTATTTGCTCATCATTGGCAACACAATCAAACCCGCCTGAAACTAAATCATTTTTTAGCTCGGTAACCGGCACCAAGAATTTTTCAGCAATCCACCCGCGTTGATACATTTTCTGCATAGCATCAAAAAAGCGTGAACACTCAGCGCCTATTGTTGAATCACCGTTAATGATTCGGCGTCGCGCTTTGCCTGAAAACGTCAATGTTAAAAACGTGGTATAACCACCGCGAACCGCCGAAACATATGCACCACTGTCTAAAATATTTTTAGCAGCTTTGGTTGTTAAAAATTTGGTTACTCTGTCGCCCGATTGTGGCGGCGGCGCTTTGCTTGGGTTAGCGTCTGAGGTCACTCTAATTCGATATTCATCTGACCATTTTCTAAAGCTCAAATTTGCCACGGCTGTTTTGTTGAATGTTTTTGGCGTTAACTCACCCGTTTCAGCGTCAACGCACCAACTATCTGTTATTTTTCCCGCTGTAGCGCTGCATGGCTCACCCTCTGACACGATTGTTTTTTCCGTTGACTTGTCAAAGTCAAATCCACGTTCGCCCAATGCAGAGGCAATAGAGCTCAATTTATTAAGCCTTAGCGACAATTCTATATCTTGCTTTGTCCGTGTCGGACTTTTGCAATCCTTGACTAGCCTAGCTTTCTCGGCCTCTGGCCGCCCTGCGGGGCTTGGATTATTTTGAAAATATTGGCGCTCGTTGCGCTTTAGTAACCAGTCTAAATTTTTGACAATTTCTTGGCTTTTTTCCGATGCAAAAAAACCAGCTCTTGGGCTGGTTAGGTCTTGCGGCATATAACTAACAGGCCGCTTATCGTCTATTATCTCAACAGTCGAAACGGTCTGTATTCTTTCTTGTTTTTCTACCTCTTGGCTTTCTCCTTTCTCAAAATTTGGGGTGTATCCGTCAACTTGACCAGCCACAAAGTACAAAGGACTTGTATTTTTAATCATAATACAGCCCACCAATCACCAAATAATTCTTGCAACCCCGCTTTTTCGATATTCCATTTTGCGGCGTCTGCCGCTCTTGTTGCGCCATTTACTGCTTTTTCAAACCGCTTAACATTGTTTTTTTTATACATGCAATCAAGCATGATATGTATGTTGCGCTCATAAATATTAATTTGATGTAATGCAATTTGAGCGTGACCGCTTCTTGAAAGTTGCATCACGCCACCTTCACAGATAATCGCTTGTAAGCTGCCGCAACACCCAAAGCGGCTTGTTCGCGCTTGGTGTCATTTCTGCCTTTGTGCTGCTTGGCTATATCTGTCCAAATCTTTAATTGGCGATTGTAAAAAGGGATTGCGGCCTTGGTAGGTTGGCTATTGATTGCCATGATTCCGCTGTATGTTGCTGCTAACATTATTTTGCACCCCCAAAGAATTTCGCTTTCAGTTTTCTAATTAGGTACTGATTGCGGGCTCGTTTGGCGGCATCGAATTTTTCAGTTAAAGCGGTCGTATCCACCCATGCAGGGACTTGAATACTTGAATTGGGAATTGATTTAAGTTTCATTTGACTTGCTCCAGTTATGCCAGTGTTTAAGGTTGTGACGCCTCACCGTAGCTACTTCGGTGAGGCGTCACTCACTGGACGAAACAAAGGTACTTCAAACAACTTTGAATTACTACTATCTGAAATGGAGCATTGATTTGCTTTGTAGTAACAACTAACCTTAAATTACTGGATACACTGGACAGGTGAAAACATGAAACCATCAGACCTACTAGACCTCGTTAAGGCCGCACACAGCCTGACTTCTGATTACCAAGTTATGAAAGAATTTGGCTTTTCAGTGACTGGTATATCAAATTGGCGCACTAACCGCGCTTATCCTAAAAATTCAGTTCTTATTCAATTCAGTAGAATACTTGATATAAATGCAGGTGTTTTGATGCTGCATAGCCTGCAATGGCGGGAAAAGGATGCAGAAGCAAAGGCTGAAATTACCCTGCTTATTGACGCTATCGCAAATGCAACTTTTGACGATAGCTTTATTGATATGGCAGAGCATAAAAGCGGAAATAATTTCCTAGCGCAAGCTAATTAAATTTGTTTAATAACAGCGAGCTAGCCTGAATCTTGCATTTAACTAACTATACATTGTGCGCATACTTATGCGCACATTAGAACTTATGTTCAATACTAAGTCTTTGTAGGCATTGATTGTTCATTAACAGCCTAATGTTGCTTAATGTGTTGTTTAGCATCGTGCTTAGATTGCATGCTTTAACTATTTACGGCTTGTGCCTGCCAATTATTTAATCTCAGCAATATGATTTAATGGTTTGTTGAATGCACTTTGATGTCGTTCAGTTTGTGTGGTGTGTAAATACTGTGATGTGGTGTCGATGCTCTCATGACCGGCATCGGCCTGGACATGTGACAATGGGCGTCGGTTGATATTGATGTCATGCGTGATCCCAGTGTGACGAATATTATGCGCACTGAGTTTTCGCATAAGTTGGCTGTCGTGATCAAAACCATCTTTAGCGGCATTGTCTGCAGCTAAGTTAATCAGTTTGTCTATTTCGTCACGTATGTGGCGAATACCAAGATTGGCATTGATGACACCAGATTCACGTCCATGGGCTGCTGCTTTATGTCGGACAAATATAGGATGTTGATCGTTGATGTTGGGTAAATCACTGAGGCGCAGATAACGTCGATAATCAACTAGTCCAGCCAGCAACGCTTTTGATATAGCAATATTACGAGCTTTGCCGCTTTTAGAAAACGGTACGTGAAAATACCAGATACCAGAATGTGGATCTTGTCTGAACTGGCTCATGATGGGCGCATAACCTGCGCGTGCACTTATTTCCGATATGCGTAAGTAGCAGCTATATAATAGTGTGATGAGGAATAAACTGCGTTGATGCTGCTCTGGTTGAGTGTCTGCTAATTGGCTTACGGTGCTAATAACATACGACCATTGTAGCTCTGTAAACGCATGATGGTTGTTGTCTTCGTCGATGGTAAATTTACGTTTAATGGAGAATCGGCTGTGTTTAAGCCATAACTGAGCTGGGTTTCGCTCGGTGTATTCTTCGCTAATTAGATAGCCATAAAATGAGGATAATATTGCTATTTTAGTCTTCAATGCATTATCACTCAGTTGATATGGTAGGCATTTTCCGAGGTGTTTTTTACCAATAAACGGCCGCCATTGTGGGTTTGGCGAACGCTCCCCAGTGGCTTTATCGAGTTTGAATTGCGCTACATTGAAATAGCCTATTAGTGTTTGTGGCGGCGATTGGCAGTAATCGATGTATTTGGCGATGTCTTTACGCGTTACCGCAATTGGCGATAATGCGACGACGTCAAAACACCAATGAAGAAATGTGGTTAACTCGCTGCGGTAGGCTTTATAGTTGTTTTCAGACTGCTTTTGCTCAAATAACCAATCGGCACAGTGCTCTATGATGAGCCCTGCATCGGCCACTTTATCTATTGAAATTCGGGTAATGTACTGATTAACGGATGCATTACCTTGTAAAACATGCTCTGCAGCATCAAATAGTGGTAATACTGGTGGCAGTTCATCAATGATATTGTAGGTCATATGAATAAGTCTAGGTTATTGATTATATTGCCTTATTATACTATTTTTTGCTTGATGCCGATAATGTTATTTATCGGCATCAATCGTAGCGATTTTTAATGATGAGTCTTGGATATGTTGATACTGCAATATCTTGGTCTGTTATTAACTGCTGCATACAATAATCTACTGCTGTTATTGGCTTGCACGCCTGCTGGCATTGCTTGTTGTGACATGTAGACCTTTTTTGGCAGCTCCATAAACACAATTGCCAAACCGTTTGTTTACTTGCCCTGTCTAGGCACTGTAAGTCTGCAGCACATAAATGACCTGCTTTGATTAATTGGGCCACTTTATCTGCATCGATAGACACATTTATTCTGTTCATGTGTGCTCCTTATTTCACGCTACTCTTTTTCATAACGTTATTGCTCTATTCCCTACTCACCCTGAAAAGATGAATGCTGTAGCTTAATAATACATTAATGAGAATAGTTATCAATTGCATTGTCGCTGTTCTAACCACTTCTGTGCTGTTGATCATATATAAGCGCATATAAAGGCTCACTTAAAATGTTTAATCGACAAGTGCTGTTGAGCATTAATGCAATATGATGCCAGTACTAGTCATAAGATTCGAAGTGAAATGAAATATACACAGTAGGAGTGAAGTTTTTGACGGAATGACACTGAAACTAACCATAATGACTATTAAATAGGCCTATTTAAGACCTTTGCTATAGTGAAATGAAATACCTAAAGCCATTAAATTACCTCTGCCCTAGCCCACAAAGGTATAGTCATCTGCATATATAAGTTAGCGATAACGTTAGTTGTTATCGTTAGTTGTTATCGTTATCGGCTAAGAAATCATACATTAGTGTACGTGGTTGTTGTTGGTAATCAAATGAGACAAATACGCGCCACACCATATAATTACTGCTGCATGAGCCAAAAATAACTGGACCTTGATAGACATTATCTTTTATTTCGGACAATGAAACTGGGATAATACCCATGAACATGTCGCGACCTTCTATTCTCATTGAAATATTAGTGATCTTTTGATTACTGGAAAGCGTAACTATTAACGGTTTTTCGCTTGGGGTATTGATGGGGTCAATCAGTAAACCGACTTGCAAGTCGGCCACCTTTTTGTAACATTCCCCAACAGAAAACTGACATAACGTTTTATCGATGACTAAATTAGCGTGTTCTTGTGTTTGTGGTTTGTCACAGGCTACTAAAAACATTAACAAAATATTTAAAATGATAATTCGGACAAGTTTGTGCACAATTTTTAACCTTTATAGTTGAGTTAGTAACATTATCTTTCACAGATTGATCTAGATCAACTTTGATGCCTTTTGGTAAGTATCTTTTTTGACTTAGCTCAAGTATCATTACACCGTCTCATGATAGAGAGAATTAACATGAGGTAACACCTTGACATATGGCATTAAAAACAGCATTAAACAGCTGGTTTTATGACCACATGTTAATCTAACTGGTAAAGTTCGCTTTACTAAATATTAAAAGTATAAGTAATAAGCCGTGGAAGCATTATGATGAACCATTCCCAGTCTACAGGCGCTGATTACAACTACACTATTGTCCGCCAATTTGCACTAACCACAGTTTTGTGGGGAATCTTTGGCATGTCAGTGGGTGTATTGATTGCGGCTCAGTTAATCTGGCCACAACTGAACTTCGACACTCCTTGGTTAACGTATAGTCGTTTACGACCATTACACACCAATGCGGTGATTTTCGCGTTCGGAACATCAGCTCTTTTCGCTACATCCTACTATGTTGTGCAACGCACTTGTCAAATCCGTCTTTTTGCGCCCAAATTGGCCGCATTTACGTTCTGGGGTTGGCAAGCCGTTATTATTGCAGCTGCTATCACTTTACCAATGGGTTTTACCCAAGGCAAAGAATATGCAGAATTAGAATGGCCTATCGATATCGCGATTGCGATTATTTGGATTAGCTATGCAATTGTATTCTTTGGCACAATCGCTAAACGAACGACGTCCCACATTTATGTGGCCAACTGGTTCTTTGGTGCCTTTATCATTACTGTTGCAGTACTTCACATTGTTAACTCAATGGCGGTACCAGTAAGCTTATTTAAGTCTTACTCTCTGTACTCCGGTGCAGTCGATGCGATGGTTCAGTGGTGGTACGGTCATAATGCGGTAGGCTTCTTACTTACTGCTGGTTTCTTGGGGATGATGTATTACTTCGTGCCTAAGCAAGCTGGTCGCCCAGTGTATTCGTACCGTTTATCCATTGTCCATTTTTGGGCGTTGATTGCGTTATACATTTGGGCCGGTCCTCACCACTTACATTACACTGCCCTTCCTGACTGGACTCAGTCATTAGGCATGGTAATGTCATTAATTCTATTCGCACCTTCTTGGGGCGGTATGATTAACGGTATTATGACCTTGTCTGGTGCGTGGCATAAGCTGCGTACAGACCCTGTATTACGTTTCTTAGTTGTTTCATTGTCTTTCTACGGTATGTCTACCTTCGAAGGCCCAATGATGGCAATCAAAACAGTTAATGCATTATCTCATTATACTGACTGGACTATTGGTCACGTTCACTCTGGCGCGCTAGGCTGGGTGGCAATGGTGTCTATTGGTTCTTTATATCACTTAATTCCAGTGCTATTTGGTCATGGTCGTATGTACAGCATGAAGCTGGTTAACGTCCATTTCTGGTTAGCGACTATCGGTACTGTTTTATATATCGTTAGTATGTGGATTTCTGGTGTTATGCAAGGTCTTATGTGGCGTGCGGTTAACTCTGATGGAACACTAACTTATAGTTTCGTTGAGAGTTTAGAAGCCTCGTACCCATTCTACTTTGTACGCTTTATTGGTGGTTGTTTCTTCTTAACTGGTATGTTCATTATGGCCTATAACGTTATTCGTACCGTTAAAGCGTCTAAAGATTCATTACCTGCTATTGCAGAAGCTTAAGGAGCAGATTCGATGAAATTTAATCATGAATTAATTGAAAAGAATGTCGGCCTGCTTGCTATCTTCACTGTCATCGCCATTAGTTTTGGTGGTTTGGTGCAGATTACACCACTGATATTTCAGAAAGACACTACTGAAGCCGTTGAAGGTCTTATTCCTTACACTGCTTTGCAGATTGAAGGTCGTGACATTTATGTTCGTGAAGGTTGTTACAACTGTCACAGCCAAATGATCCGTCCTTTACGTGCTGAAACAGAACGTTATGGTCATTATTCTGTTGCTGGCGAGTCTGTTTGGGATCACCCTTTTCAATGGGGTTCTAAGCGTACTGGTCCTGATTTAGCCCGTGTTGGCGGACGTTACAGTGATAGGTGGCACGAAGTGCATTTGCTTAATCCTCGTGACGTTGTACCACAGTCAAACATGCCTGGTTTCCCTTGGTTAGCTGAAAATAAGCTAGACGGCGAACTCACTGGTGACAAGATGACTATTCTACGTAATCTGCACAAAGGCGGTTACAAAGGTAATGATCTTTACACTGATGAAGAAGTTGCTGGCGCTAAAAAAGCGGTTGAAGGCAAGACAGAAATGCAGGCGCTGATCGCTTATTTGCAATCTTTGGGTCACGCACTCAAATAGGAGGCAATAATGGATTACGGTACTTTTCAAGGTATTTTAACCATAGTTGTTATGGTGACTTTTGTAGGGATTTTCTTCTGGGCATACAGTAAGCATAGCAAGTCAAAATTTGACGAAGCGGCTAACTTGGTGTTTACAGAAGATGAACTTGCAAAAATGTCAAAAGACTCGGGAGATCAGAAGTAATGATTATGAGTAACTTCTGGAGCATTTGGATTTCTGTACTGACGATTGTGGTCATTGCTGGTTGTTTTATCCTTCTTAAACTGGTTAATAATAATTACACCGGTGTAGAAGAAGGTAAATCAATGGGCCACAGTTTTGATGGTATTGAAGAACTGAACAACCCACTACCAAAGTGGTGGGCGTACATGTTCTATTTAACCATCGTATTCGGTGTGATCTATTTAGCTCTATATCCAGGCCTAGGTAACTACAAAGGTCTGTTTGGTTGGACAAGTTCAAACCAAAGTATTGGTACTGAAAATGGCATTAAAGCTGACTCAGCTGCAGCGCTTGAAGCAGCAAAATCGGAAAACCGTTTATCTCAGTATGACCGCGAAGTGGCACACGCTGAAGAAAAATACGGTCCAATTTTTGCGGCTTATTTAGCGACACCGTTAGAAGAGTTAGTGAAGGATCCTGAAGCATTGAAGGTGGGCGGACGTTTGTTTTTACAAAACTGCTCACAGTGCCATGGCTCTGACGCTCGCGGTTCTAAAGGCTTCCCTAACCTTACCGATGACGATTGGTTATATGGTGGTGATTTAGCCACTATTAAAACTACTCTGATGAACGGTCGTAACGGCATGATGCCTCCAAAAGGTGGTTTACCTATCGAAGACAGCGAGATTAAAGGTCTAGCTGAATACGTGATTAAACTATCTGGTGGCGAACATGACGAAGCGTTAGCTGCTCAAGGTCAAGGTTCATTTATGAAAGGTTGTTTTGCATGCCATGGTATGGATGCAAAAGGCAACAAGTTCATGGGTTCGCCTAACCTGACTGATAATGTTTGGTTATACGGCGGCAGCCGCGGTGTGATTGCTGAATCTATCATTAATGGCCGAGTAGCGGTTATGCCAGCATGGAAAGACATTCTTGGTGAAGAGAAAGTCCATGTCATTACAGCTTATGTTTATAGCTTATCAAACAAATAGTTACTTATAAGTAACATCTAGGCCTCGATATTATCGAGGCCTTTTTTTTAAGTGATTATTAAGCCATTAAGGGGTAAAATAGCCCCCGAATTATTACCACCATTTTAGGACGAATTATGTCGGATCAACTCCCTTGGTATAAACAGTTTTGGCCTTGGTTTTTAATCATTTTGCCAATGTGTGCGGTTATCGCTAGTTTAACTACATTAAAGATTGCTTTAGATAATTCTGACTCATTAGTTGCTGAAGATTATTATAAACAAGGCAAAGCCATTAACATGGATTTGCGTAAGATAAAGTACGCTCAACAGATTGGGATGAAATTTTTAGTTACCGTTGCCGATCAAGAATTAAAAATTACTCAACAAGGCGGTCCTGAATATCGTGCGGCATTGAATGTTCAGTTTTATCATCCAACGATTGAAGAAAAAGATTTCAGCCTTAATGCAACTGCCGATGCTAATTATGTTTATCACATCCCATTAGATGCTGCGATTACCGGCCCTTGGGAAGTGCGCATAGAAGGCTTTGATGCTAAATGGCGTATACAACAACGTATTGATATTAAAGATGACGTTGAATATTGGCTAAATTAATAGTAAATCCATTAAGTCTTTGAATGATGACATATTTAATTAAGCTGGTATAAATAGATGACATCTTGCTTTCATTGCAATGAGCCGGTGCTAACGGGTGAACAGTTTACAACCGTGATTAATGGGCAACCACAACCTATGTGTTGCCCAGGTTGTCAGGCGGTTTCACAAGCGATTATGGATGCTGGCTTAAGCAGCTATTATCAATTTCGTAGTGAGCCAGGCAATCGTCAAACTGCTTTGATCCCTGAGCAATTATCGCAGTACAGTGCTTATGATTTACCTGAAGTTCAACAAGACTTTGTTCATAAACAAGGTGCTATTGATTCAACCTCTTTGTCTATCGACGGTATTACCTGCGCTGCTTGTGCGTGGTTAATTGAACATAAACTCAAACCTATTGCTGGAGTCACTAATGTGTTGGTTAACTCAACCACACAACGCGCGTTAGTGAGTTGGGATAGTCAAATTATTCAGCTCAGCGAAATTTTGCAGATTATCAGTAAAATTGGCTATCAAGCTGCGCCCTACCAAGTTGATGAGCAAGAAAAACAATCAAAAGCAGACAGTCGTAAATTTTTACTCCGCCTAGGACTTGCAGGTTTTGCCACCATGCAGGTGATGATGTTTGCCCTCGCCTTATACACTGGATACTTTACCGACCTAGATGTTGAGTTTCGGGATTATTTTCGTTGGGTTAGCTTAATTTTTGCTACTCCAGTGGTATTGTATTCTGCGCAACCCTTTTATTTCAGTGCGCTTCGTAGTCTATTAAGTGGCAAGCTTAATATGGATGTCTCTGTCTCCATCGCGATTTTAGGTGCTTATGTCGCCAGCTGTGTCGCGACAATTCAGGCCAATGGCGAAGTGTATTTTGAATCAGTATCCATGTTTACCTTCTTCTTATTACTTGGCCGTTATTTTGAACAAACAGCCAGACAAAAAGCCTCCGTCAGTTCGAGTAATTTACATAAACTGGTCCCTTTGACCGCACATTTATACCGTGACGGCGAAATTACAGAGATCGCTGCTAAACAGCTAGTCATTGGCGATATTATTTTGGTCAAACCTGGTGAGGTGATTGCAGCAGATGCTGAGGTGGTTGCAGGCCTATCAAGCGTCAACGAAGCGATGTTAACCGGTGAACAAATGCCAATAGGCAAACAGGTATCTGATACTGTCTATGCTGGAACCATTAATGTAGAACAACCTCTTGAATTAAAAGTCACTGCGTTAGGTCAAGATCAGCTAGTGGCTGAAATTATTCGCTTACAAGAACTTGCATCAAACAACAAACCGGCCATCGCTTTGGTGGCCGACCGTTTAGCTCGATACTTTTCCGCGACCATATTATCGATAGCAGCAATAACTTATTGTGTTTGGTTATTTATTTCTCCTGATGATGCCTTTTGGATCACCTTGTCGGTATTAGTTGCCACTTGTCCGTGTGCCCTCGCCCTTGCTACGCCGACAGCAGTGACATGTGCGACGGCTATTTTTACCAAGTTAGGCGTGATTCCGCGCAAGGCCGGAGTTTTCGAAAAACTCACTAAAATTAATCATGTGGTGTTTGATAAAACGGGAACCTTAACCTGTGGCCATTTATCGATTGGTGAAGTACAAACCTTTGGCAAATATTCTTCAGAGCAAGTCCTATCGATGGCTGCTGCAATTGAACAAGGCTCTTTACACCCCATCGCATTAGCATTTAAGCCTTTTTTTGATAATAAACACTTTGTTGAAAATGTTGACCATCATATTGGATTGGGTATTCGCGCCAGTATCGGCCAACAGCAAGTTTGTATTGGTACGGTACAATTTGTTACCCCAGAGGTAAATATAGCGGCTTCGAAGGCAATAGAAAGTCAGTGGATTTATCTTTCCATCGATAATAATTTGGTCGCTAAAATTGAAATGCTAGATGAGCTAAGAGTTGATAGTTTAGCCACCGTAAATACATTAAAGGCGGCTAACATAACACTCAGTATTGCCAGTGGCGATAATTCGGGTCATGTTGAGTTTTTAGCAAGTAAACTTGGTATTTCTGATGTGCATTCAGGTTTATCGCCGCAAGATAAGTTAGCGTTAGTGAATCAATTACAACAACAGGCCAATGTGGCTATGTTTGGCGATGGTATTAATGACGCGCCAGTGCTCGCCGGAGCAAACTTGTCTGTTGCGATGGGAAGCGGCAGTGCTATTGCTAAAAACAGTGCCGACTTAATTTTACTGGGCGATCACTTATCACGTTTTAATGATGCTATCTTTGTCGCTAAGCAAGCCCAGCGAATAATTCATCAAAATTTGTTATGGGCTTTTGCTTATAACATGATTATTTTGCCATTGGCAGTTACTGGGCATGTTGCTCCTTATATTGCTGCGATTGGCATGTCTGTCAGTTCACTTATTGTGGTGAGCAACAGCTTACGCCTTCTTAGGATAAAGTTATGAGTATCATTTACGTATTAATACCTATTGCGATGTTGTTTGTATTGATAGCAGTCTCTATTTTCTTTTGGGCAGTAAAGTCTGAGCAATTTGATGATTTAGATAGACAAAGCGTGTCTATTTTATTCGATGAAGACGAAAACAGCATGAACAAAAACAGCAGTGCTAAAGCCGACTCTGCTAACGACAGCTCTGCAATTAATGATTTTCCAATTAACAGCTCTCCAATTAACCGTTCTGCTACTACCGATGTTGCCCAACAAAATACAGTTGGTTCTGCTGCTTCATCTACTACTCACACTAAACCAGAGTAAACCCAGTGATTGAATATAATGTTGGTGGTGCATTTATTGTTGGTTTAATGGGCGCTGCACATTGTTTTGGCATGTGCGGTGGATTAATTGGCGCTTTTTCAGCCAATATACCCACCAATGGCCAGACCCGCTTAGGCACGCAACTCACATTTTTGTTTGGCTACAATTTTGGACGTATTTTTAGTTACACAGTAGCGGGTGCGATTGTCGGTGGCAGTGTCTCAGCCCTTGGTCATTTATTTGATGTTGATAGTTATTTAATTTTTTTGCGAATTGTTGCTGGCACCATGATGATTCTTACCGGGCTTTATATTGCTCAGATATGGTTTGGCATTGTACACATTGAAAAAGTCGGCAAAATATTGTGGCGATATTTACAACCGCTGACGCGTAAATTCATACCTATTACTCATCCATTGCAAGCTGTTATGGCTGGTATGGTATGGGGTTGGCTCCCCTGCGGCCTTGTGTACAGTACATTAACTTGGTCAGTTGCATCTGGTAGTGCATTACAAGGTGGCTTAATTATGTTTGCATTTGGTTTAGGGACTTTACCTGCTCTATTCGCTGCAGGATTAGCCGCTAAAACCTTGGCTCAATGGGTACAAAAACGGGCAGTAAGATTATTCAGTGGCGGGCTTTTAGTGTTATTTGGATTGCAAACGCTTTACATCGCTTTTAATCAACTAAACTAGTTTATAACGGTCAAATATGCATTTATTGTCGTTAAGCTAGAGGCTATTTTTAAGCGGCTTAACAGATATTGATCTAAAGATTTTTATCTTTAAAATCAATGGTTATAAGTTAAGCTGTTAAGTATGTAGAATCATTTTTAAATACATTTTACTGACAAACTTTGGTATCTACAATGTGTTGAAACGAAGTGAGTTACAACTGTGATTTAAAATGCGATGATTGCAGCGTCCATTCTCTTCATATAGTAAGTGCGACTCTGATGTTGAAGAGTACCTTATTAATGCAGAATGGTATAACATAGTAACGTCTTCATAAATTGAGATTGGGTATGCCTTCAGATTTGATTAAAGCTCGACGTCCATCTACTACCGGTTGCGCCATTCATTGTCACGACTGCAGTATGGAAGCCCTGTGTATCCCTTTTACGTTAAACAATGATGAGCTTGATAAACTCGACAGCATTATTGAACGTAAAAAACCCATTCAAAAAGGTGACCTTATCTTTAAGTCCGGTGACGTGCTTAAGTCATTGTATGCAATTCGCTCCGGTACAATCAAAAGTTATACCATTACTGAGCAAGGTGATGAGCAAATTACTGGATTCCATTTGGCGGGTGACGTCATTGGTTTTGATGGTATTCATGCACAACGTCATCAAAGCTTCGCCCAAGCCTTAGAAACCTCAATGGTCTGTGAAATCCCCTATGAAACTTTAGATGATTTATCTGGATCTATGCCTAAGCTACGCCAGCAAATTATGCGTTTAATGAGCAATGAAATTATGAGTGATCAAGAGATGATCCTATTGCTTTCAAAGAAAAATGCTGAAGAACGTTTAGCTGCATTTATCAATAACCTCGCTAATCGCTTTGGTAATAGAGGTTTCTCGCCTCATGAATTTCGTCTGACAATGACTCGTGGTGATATCGGCAACTATTTAGGCTTAACAGTTGAGACAATTAGCCGTTTATTAGGTCGGTTTCAAAAGTCTGGTTTAATTGAGGTTAAGGGTAAGTATATTTCTATTATCGATCACTCATCGTTAAGTACCCTTGCTGGAAATGCTCGCATCGCCACTTAAATTTGATATATATGATCTATCTCAAAGTTTATTTATTAGCAAACGGTAATACTATCAATAGGTAATGTAAATAAGAACTCAACAGCTTTGGAGGTTATATGAAGGATTATAAAAAGATATTAGTGGTGATTAATCCTACAACGGATCATCAACCCGCATTGGCACGTGCTGTTGAATTAGCGTCAAAAAGTCAGGCAGAGATAACTGCATTTTTATCCATTTTTGACTTCTCATATGAAATGACTTCAATTTTGTCCAGTCAAGAACGTGAAGCGATGCGCCAAGGTGTTATTGATCAACGTGTCGCTTGGTTAGAAAATGCCATAGATGGTTTTAGTAAATTCAATATAAAAATTAATACCGAAGTTGTGTGGCATAACCGCCCTTTCGAAAGTGTGATTAATCATGCGATGAAAGGCAATTATGATTTAATTGTTAAAAGCACCCACGTACACGACAAATTAAAAGCTGTAATTTTTACACCTACAGATTGGCATTTAATGCGTAAATCTCCTGTTCCTGTTTTATTAGTCAAAGAACACGATTGGCCAGTGGCTGGAAAAATTGTTTGTGCGGTTAATGTGGTGAGTGAAGATGAAGATCATCAAACGCTTAATGGCAAAATCATTAATCATGCACTCGATTTAGCCAAAAAATTCTCTGCTAGTGTTCATTTAGTCAATGGTTACCCTGGTACGCCAGTAAATTTAGCCATTGAATTACCCGACTTTGATGCCAATGTGTATAACAACACAGTGCGGATGCAACATGAGCAACGAGTACAATATTTAGCTCAAGCCTATAATATTCCGCTTGAAAATTGCCATGTTGAAGAAGGTTTGCCTGAAGATGTGATTCCAGAAATGGCGACAAAATTAGATGCAGAATTAGTGGTCCTTGGTACAGTTGGTCGCACTGGTTTTTCAGCGGCATTAATTGGTAATACTGCTGAACATGTCATCGACAGCATTAATTGCGATTTGTTAGCGATTAAACCTGATGGGTATAAATCACCTTTAGAAGATTAGTCTCCAATAGAATAGGTTAACTACTTTACCCTGACCTCGAATACTGGAATAATACGCGCCCTGAAACACTTGGTTACTGGGCGCATTTTTATGTCTGAAGTTGATACAATCGCTAAACAAAATATTACTCGTATGAATAAACTGCAAAAGCGTCTACGACATGAAGTCGGTTCAGCCATTGCAGACTACAATATGATCGAAGATGGTGATCGTGTTATGTGCTGCGTTTCCGGCGGCAAAGACAGCTACACCATGCTGGATATTTTATTAACCCTTCAACAACGTGCCCCTATCAAATTTGAAATTGTGGCCGTTAACCTAGACCAAAAGCAACCAGGTTTTCCTGAGCATGTGCTGCCTGCTTACTTAGATAAGTTAGGCGTGGCTTATCATATTCTCGAAAAAGATACCTACTCTATCGTTAAAGAAAAGATACCTGAAGGCAAAACGACATGTTCACTTTGCTCTCGTTTACGTCGTGGTACTCTTTATGGATTTGCCCAACATATTGGCGCCACAAAAATTGCTTTAGGTCATCATCGCGACGATATTATTGAAACCATGTTTTTGAATATGTTTTATGCTGGCAAACAAAAAGCCATGCCGCCTAAACTATTGTCTGATGACGGCGCCAATATGGTCATTCGTCCATTGGCCTATTGCCGTGAGAAAGATATTGAAGAATATTCGACCCTAAAATCATTTCCTATTATTCCTTGTAACTTATGTGGCTCACAAGAAAATTTAAAACGTGGCGCAGTTAAAGACATGTTACAAATGTGGGATAAGCAACATCCTGGGCGTATTGAAACTATTTTTACTGCAATGCAAAATACCTCACCATCACAAGGTGTTGATCGCGAACATTTTGATTTTAAATCATTAAAGCGTAACCCAGATGCCGTAAATACTGGTGACGTAGCTGATGCCGACTTACCTGCTTTTGATTTTGTCGATATCAGTAATAATGGTCACATCAATTTAGACATTAGTAATCGAATCGATGTGGTGGCGACATTTAAGCCATAATAAATAGACTAGCTGTTAATAGATAAACAAAAGGCGTTGATATCAACGCCTTTCTTTTATTATTTATCCCGAGTTCAGACTACTGGGTTACGAGAGGACTCACAACACTGGGTTTGTGGGTAAATGAAATGTTTTTTATCTGATTGATTTGTTCGAGTGTTAAAGTGTATTTTTCGTCAGCTATTGATTCTACTTTATCAACAACAACCTTAACTGTTATGCCATCTGCTTGTATTTCAGCAAACTCAAACGTGAGTCCATTAATCGGTTTTCTAAAATACTTCATCGGAAAACCTTGTAATCCATCAAGTAATTTATTCATGTCATCGGTTAATGCTAATAGTTCTGTTTGAGTAAAATGTTGTTTCGTTTCTTTAGCGCGAACTTGCATGGCAATCCCACACTGTGCTGCATCACCCACCACATTAATATTGACTAAGCCGCGGTCTGATTTCAGCTGTGGATCGTAAGGAATAAATAAACGTTGTTGTTTGGTATATGTTAACGGGAACTGTTCTTTTTCAGTGGTAATACTGCCTGACACTATGATGCAATCAGGTGTGATAGGAACACTAAAGGCTAGCTCAACTAAAGGATAGTTTTGCTTATTCACTTGCTTTAATCGATCATAAAAGCCGTTGTACTCTAAAGAAACCGTTTCAGCAAAACTGCTATTCACTATAAAAATAGTCGATATAAAAATAAATCCGTTAAGTAGCGTACGATTACGCATTAGCTTTGTTCCCTTGTAAATATGGCTTATTGTGTTTAAGCATTTCGAGGAGTTCATCAATGTACTCATCTTTTCGTTCTGAATAATTCATTAACCCATAAACCAATTTCTCGGCTGTTGGTTTAACTTTTTGAGCCCGTAAATCGGCACGAATAGAACGAAATAAACGATACGCGGAATTGGTGTTTAAATTGATCATGTAAGCAATAATGGAATCTTTGGGTGAATCAAATACTGCAACCTCATGGATTTTTCCATCAGCTCGCGCTAATGGCACTAAACCACAGCCTTCAATAAAACACCATTGACCAAAGAAGTTAAACCCGTCGACAGCAAAACGTGAACTGCCCCAACCGCTTTCATTGGCAGCTTGAACTAATACCATATCAACCGGAATAATATCGATACGCTTTAATAATGGCATTAAGGTTATGCGAGTAATTGCTTTAACATCATATTGATATTTTTCAAGAATGGTTGTTAGCCTATCACTATCATTTTCACTTAGTCCTAAGCCATTATCAATTTGCTCAATAACAGCCAGTAAAAATTGACGATCGTGAATAATAATCTGATTTTGTGCTTCAATGGCCGGACGTAAAAAATCAAAAAATATTTGCTTTTTAGTGGCAATATCTTCTATTTCAGCAAATAACGGCACCTTACCTAGATCAATATTATTCAGCTGACGTTCACCAGGTGCTACAGATATCTGGCTAGTATTAGGAAAAATAAAGAGTCGCATCGCCAACAAAGCAACAACGGCTAAGCCTAACGCAAAAGTCACTTGACCCACATTGCCTATCTTCAACAGTACCTGCCTTATCAAAAATTCATTTCAACTTATAAATCACGCTAATTATAACCTTAATAAACGATAGGATACAGTAAACCACTTTTGTAGAGTCTGTGCTTGTCCGTTATTGATCACGATACGTTAAGTCAGCGTCTACAAAAACTAAAATTAATTACACTTTAATGACCATATCCAGTTAAAATCATTATACGTGTTTACGGGGCAGTCATTTATGACTGTGAATCGTCTTATTCAACAACTCAAGGATTTGAGAACACATTATGTTGAATCAAAAGTTCAATAATTATCATCATGTGGTAGCCATCGGTGGCGGGCATGGATTAGGCAGAATTCTTGCCTCATTATCTTTTTTAGGTCCGAGATTAACGGGAATTGTTGCAACGACTGATAATGGTGGTTCTACTGGTAGGCTTAGGCAAGATCAACAAACTATTGCTTGGGGGGATTTACGTAATTGTCTTTCCCATCTTGCACATCGTCCATCGTTAGGTTCAATGTTATTTGATCATCGTTTTACGGGTGACAATGAACTTTCGGGGCATAATTTAGGTAACGTCGTATTACACGCACTTGATCAACTTTGTGTAAGACCACTTGAAGCGGTTAACTTAATTCGTGGCTTACTTAAAATTGAGACACAAATTATTCCAATGTCGGAAGCTTCTACTCATCTTGTGGCACTAACCCACTGTGGTAATAAAGTGTTTGGTGAACTTAATGTCGATGGCATGAAGGAAGCGCCGATTGCATTATCATTAGAACCTGAAGTTGAAGCGACATTAGAGGCATGTAGTGCACTAGCAAATGCTGATTTAATTATTATCGGCCCAGGGAGTTTTTTAACCAGTATACTGCCACCTTTATTGCTGCCACAAATAGCCAAGAGCATTCGTGAGTCGAACGCACATGTTATGTTAATTGATAATTTAACCGCTGAGTATTCACCTGCAAGCACGTTTAGTATTGAAGATAAAATTGCTTGGTTTAACCAGGTAATAGGCAAAGAAGTGATTGCTGATGTTATTCAGCATGGAAATGAAATTAAGTTGTCTCATTCCAACATTAACGGTGTTCGTTTTAATCACTTTCCATTAATCAGCCAACATCATCCAGGGTTACATGACAAAACAGCATTAGCAGAAGCGATTAGCCAAGTTTGTGACTTACACCTTAAGCCGATTGATTTGGCTGAATACCGTCATTGCAATATGACATAAAACTTATCGATATTGGCTATAGTCATATCGAAGCTCATGGTGTTTAATATTCGTTATGAATTCTGTTGATGGAGCATACTGCTCGCAGAAGTGATTTGATGGAGTTAAACATTTGGCTAACGTGCAACTTTGTGAAATATGAAATGGTCAACACAAAAATGGCTGCATAATGCAGCCATTTTTATATCCCAATAGCTAAGACTAAATCACTTGAGCTATGGCTTTACACACCGCTGGGATATTATTTTTCGTTAACCCAGCTACACTAATACGACCAGAACCGACAATGTAAATAGCGAACTCATCTTTTAAACGAGCAACTTGGCTTTTGTTCAGACCAGAAAAACTAAACATACCGTTTTGACGAGAGATGAAGCTGAAATCTTGTTCGACACCTTCAGCTTTTAGACTTTCGACAAATAAACTGCGCATTTCAGCAATGCGTTCACGCATTAGCGTCAATTCTATTTCCCATTCTTGGCGCAGTGCAGCATCCGCTAAAATGGTACTTACAATCAATCCGCCATGTGCCGGAGGATTAGAATAATTTGCGCGGATAGTTTTTTTAATTTGGCTAAAGCTTTTTACTGCATCATCTTGATTTTCAGCAACGATGGTTACCGCACCAACGCGTTCGTTATATAAACCGAAGTTTTTAGAAAAAGAGTTTGCAATTAATAACTCTGGTACTACAGCAGCAACTGTACGTAGACCTTGTGCATCTTCATCTAGACCAGCACCAAAACCTTGGTAAGCAAAATCAAATAACGGTAACAATGATTTTTCTAAACAAACCTTGGCGACGAGTGTCCATTGTTCAATCGATAAATCGATACCCGTTGGGTTATGACAGCAACCATGAAGTAAAACCACATCACCGGCATCCGCATTGGCTAAATCAACTAACATTGAATCGAAATCCATATCGTGTGTTTCAGCTTTGTAATAACGGTATTCTTTAACGGTTAATCCTGCGGTTTCAAAAATATTCTGGTGATTAGCCCAAGTAGGATTACTAACCCAAATGGTTGTTGACTTGGTATTTCGGACTAGAAACTCTGATGCAACCCGTAATGCCCCTGTTCCACCGGGTGCTTGAGCTGTTACAGCTCGTTTATCCGATATAATTTGGCTCTCAGGCCCAAAGAGTAATTCTTGAACCACTTGATTGTAAGCTTGTACACCTTCAATACCGAGGTAATTCTTGGTCTTTTCGGTTTCAAGTAAAATAGCTTCAGCTTTTTTTACAGAAGATAATATCGGCGTTTGCCCTGCTTCATCTTTATAAATGCCGACACCTAAGTTGACTTTGTGTGAGCGAGTATCTGCTTTGAAAGCATCTGTTAAGCCTAAGATCGGGTCTGCTGGCGCAAGCGTGACTTGAGAAAAGATCATTACAACTATCCTAAGTGAGGTGAAGAGACTAATTTTGTTTAGTTATACCATTGTATGCCGACAGTGAGTAGTGAGATTTTTAATAGTTGAGATAATTTTATGATAAAGTGAACATTCCTCAAATTTATGTACACGATAATGGTTATTTCGTTAGTTATCCTGTCACTTCCTGCTATTAGTATTATCTCCCTGCCAGAACAGGGAACACTATTCTGACTGCTAATTGCTTTTTATTTGGTGAGTAACGTTAGATTCATTTTTAATCGCTAAGTGATTTAGCGTTACTTCTGTCAGAAGATAGTAAAATGAAAGTTTCGATATGATATGGATGACTATCAGACAATATCTTGTTCTGTAGTTAATATTACATTACAAAAAAACAGTTATAGAATTGCGAGGACTTTATTAAGTCCATCTTGTCGTTTAACGGATATAAAAAAAGGAACCCGAAGGTTCCTCTTTTTAAAGCGACTAAACTAATTACTTAGTTAACGCTTCTTTTGCTTTTTCAACTAAAGTTGCAAAAACAACTTTGTCGAAAACAGCGATGTCAGCCAAAATCTTACGATCGATTTCAATAGACGCCTTTTTCAAGCCGTTAATGAAACGGCTGTAAGACAGACCATTTTGACGAGACGCTGCATTAATACGTGCAATCCATAACTGACGGAATTGACGTTTTTTCTGACGACGGTCACGGTAAGCATATTGACCAGCTTTAGTTACTGCCTGAACAGCAACACGGTAAGTACGGCTACGAGCGCCATAATAACCTTTAGCTAATTTTAAAACTTTCTTGTGACGAGCACGTGCGGTTACACCACGCTTAACTCTTGGCATTTTCTAAACTCCTAAATTAAGCGTATGGTAGTTGACGCGCGATTGCTGGAACGTCAGATTTAGCAACTAAACATTTAGCACGTAAGTGACGCTTACGCTTAGTGCTTTTCTTGGTCAAAATGTGACGTAAGTGTGCTTGCTTGCGCTTGAAACCATTAGCGGTTTTCTTAAAACGCTTCGCTACACCCTTGTCTGTTTTCATTTTAGGCATTTCTAAAACTCCGCATTGGGACGTTAATAAACGTAAGGCGAGCAAAAGCCTCAAGAGACTTTTGCTACTTTAGGGTTGCCCTACTATTTCTTTTTAGGTGCTAGCACCATAATTGCTTGTCGACCTTCCATTTTCGGGAAAGATTCAACAACCGCATACTCTTCCAAATCAGCCTTGATACGGTTCAAAAGATCCATACCTAGGTTTTGGTGTGCCATTTCGCGACCACGGAAACGCAGCGTAATTTTCGCTTTGTCACCATCTTCTAGAAAACGAATCAGGTTGCGTAGTTTTACCTGATAGTCGTTTTCATCAGTGCCAGGACGGAATTTAATTTCCTTAACCTGGACCTGTTTCTGCTTCTTCTTTTGTTCTTTTTGAGCTTTCGCTTTATCAAAAAGGAACTTACCGTAGTCCATTATGCGACAGACAGGTGGCTCAGCATTGGGACTGATCTCTACAAGATCAACTCCGGCTTCATCTGCAACGTTCTGAGCTTCTTTTATACTTAATATACCAATTGGCTCACCATCTAAACCTGATAAACGGACTTCAGGTACACCAGTGATTTCATCATTGATTCTATTAGGGGCTGGCTGTCGCCCTGCTGTTCTTTTGATCTTTATGACCTATTCCTCCAACAATTTGAGACTACGGAGCGAAATCTGTTGACGTATCATCGCGGCGAAATCTTCTAGTTTTAACTTGCCTAAATCGATACCGTCACGCGTACGCACCGCTACTTCCTTATTTTCCATTTCTTGATCACCAACGACCAATAAATAAGGCACACGTCTTAGGGTGTGTTCGCGTATTTTAAAGCCTATTTTCTCATTCCTCAAGTCAAAAGATGCTCGAATACCCTGTTCTTTGAAGAATTTAACGATTTCTTCAACATAATCAGCTTGTTTATCGGTAATGTTCATTACAACAACTTGCATTGGAGCAAGCCATGTTGGAAATTTACCTGCGTATTCTTCTATCAATATACCTATGAAACGTTCTAAAGAACCTAAAATAGCACGATGGATCATTACTGGCGTCTGGCGACTGTTGTCTTCTGCGACATAAGTGGCACCCAAACGAGTCGGTAATGCATAATCGAGTTGTACTGTACCACATTGCCACGCACGATCTAAACAGTCATGCAAAGTAAATTCGATTTTTGGACCATAAAAAGCGCCTTCACCCGGTAATATTTCATATTTAATATTATTATTGGCAAGAGCTTGCTTTAAAGCGTCTTCAGCTCGGTCCCACATATCGTCATCACCAATACGCTTTTCAGGGCGAGTTGACAGTTTAACCACGATATTATCGAAACCAAATGTAGCGTATGTGTCGTATACCATTTGGATACATGCACTGACTTCATCTTGCACTTGATCATCAGTACAAAATACATGAGCGTCGTCTTGAGTAAAGCCACGTACACGCATAAGACCATGAAGTGAACCTGATGGTTCGTTACGATGACAACAACCAAACTCTGCCATACGTAATGGTAAGTCGCGATAAGATTTTAACCCTTGGTTGAAAATCTGTACATGACCTGGACAGTTCATTGGCTTAATCGCGTATTCACGGTTTTCGCTGTTAGTGGTGAACATGGCTTCTGCGTATTTATCCCAGTGGCCAGAACGTTCCCATAAAACCCGGTCCATCATTAGAGGGCCTTTCACTTCTTGATAAGTGTATTGACCTAACTTTTGACGAATGAATTTCTCAAGTTCTAAAAATATGCTCCAACCATCGTTATGCCAAAACACCATTCCTGGTGCTTCTTCTTGCATATGGTACAAATCTAGTTGCTTACCAATTTTACGGTGATCACGCTTAGCCGCTTCTTCTAAACGCACTAAATGCGTTTTAAGGGCTTTTTTGTCAGCCCATGCTGTGCCGTATATACGTTGCAGCATTTTGTTATCAGAGTTACCACGCCAATACGCACCAGCAACGCTCATTAACTTAAAGTTTTGACAAAAACGCATGTTTGGCACATGTGGACCACGACACATGTCGATGTATTCTTCGTGGTGATAAAGCGCTGGTGTTGCGTCTTTACTGATGTTTTCATCTAAAATAGCTATTTTGTATTCTTCACCGCGTTCGCTAAAAGCATCACGAGCGTCTTGCCAAGATACAACTTTTTTGACCACATCGTAGTTAGTTTTAGCTAACGAAAGCATACGCTTTTCTAAGGCTTCTATATCCTCATGCGTCAGCTTATGATCTAAGTCGATGTCGTAATAAAATCCGTTGTCGATAACCGGGCCGATTGCCATTTTGGTTTCAGGCCACATTTGTTTGATCGCGTGACCTAATAAATGCGCACAAGAATGGCGAAGGATTTCAACACCCTCTTCGTCTTTGGCCGTGATGATAGCTAACTCTGAGTCTGCAGTGATTAAGTCAGTTGCATCTTTTAATTCACCGTTTACGCGGCCAGCAATACACGCTTTTGCTAAACCAGGGCCGATGTCTAATGCAACATCAAGAGTCGATACAGGATTGGCAAACTCACGTTTGCTGCCATCAGGCAATGTAATAATAGGCATTAAAAATTCCTTTTCCAGTGGTGACCCACACGTAGGGCCACATGGTAATTAAGTATGTTCTTTTTGAACGAGAGCACGCTAATGAAATCAAGACAGTACAGGAGTCTTAGTTACCCAAAAACGCAAGTCTCTATTCTATGTGATAAGCGGATTATTGCGCAACCATGGTGCGATGAATAACTGCAATATATGAGGTATTCAACAACATTCATTGGTTAAGATGACTGTATTGGTCAGCAGTGAATATGACTTTAGCCCACCTTTATTGTGTCTTGCATTTAGAGGGTGTTTGTTGTTATAAAAATGACTATTTAGTAAAAATTAAATATATTGATTACATTAAATACTGATTATTAAACAAAAAACCATAAAAATAGACTTTAATCTTAGTTTTGAGTGAATAATATTGATTTGTATCTAAATCATGCTTAGGGATGACCCAAAATATAAAATGCTCACTATACTTACTGAAATGAGTCAGTGAGGAGTACTAGCAATGAGATTACTTTCGCGTGCCATTTGTTGCCCGCATTGCGGGCATCATCAATATGTCACTTTAGATGCAAGTTCTGGAGATCAAGAATATTACGACGACTGCCGTATTTGTTGTAATCCAATACACATTCGAATGCACCTAGATGATAACCGCCGAACAATTGAACTTCATATCGATTCTGACGATGAACAAATTTATTAATGCCTAGCTCGCCTGCTTAATCTTCAAAGCAGGCAAGTTAATATAGATAATTATTTTAGGTGATTATGTTGGGTGATTATGTTGGGTGATTAGGCGAGTTGCTTTTTAGCAAGAATTCGCTCCACAGTATCAACAATAACCTGTGTTTGACTGTCTATTTCGATATTAATCTTGTCGCCAACGTTATAATGATTCAAATTAGTTAACTTTAAGGTTTCTGGAATTAAATGCAGTACAAAACCACTGTCACTGACTTTACCTACCGTTAAGCTACAACCGTTTATTCCCACAAATCCTTTATAAAAGATGTAGTTCATCCATTGTGAGTCAACCTGTAATTCAATATTGTAATGCTCGTCGGTGTTACTGACAGCCTTAACCGTGGCCAGAGTATGTACATGGCCAGATAAAATATGCCCACCGATCTCAGTTCCAAACGTTAACGAGCGCTCAATATTAACCATGTCACCGACACTGGTATTACCTAGGTTAGTTACGGCTAATGTTTCTTCCATTACATCAAAAAAAACCTTATCATTTAGTATCTTGGTTACGGTAAGGCAAACCCCATTATTAGCTACGCTAGCACCTGTCACTAATCCTTGGGTTAACGGTGGTGTCATTGCAACTTCAAAGGTTTTAAGACCTGCAGCATTGTTAATCGATACCACTTCACAAGTGGCTTGAACTATACCAGTAAACATAATTCTCTCGTTCCGTTATAGGTTTTTTAATGAATAATACAGGTTTTCAAATTTCACGCTTGATAAAATTAGCGCTTCCTGTGCTGATAGCTCAAGTGACTCAAACCATGATGGGTTTTATTGACACAGTGATGGCTGGTAGAGTGAGTGCAGTAGATATGGCTGCCGTTGCTGTTGGCACCAGTCTGTGGTTACCTGCAATCTTATTTGTTCAAGGCTTGTTAATGTCCTTTACCCCTGTATTTTCACAGCATCATGGGGCTAATAATCAACAAATCATTCCATCACTCATTTTTCAGGCGGGTTATATTGCCATAATAGGTGGTATTGGGGTGATGTTATTTCTCGCATCTTCAACATATTTGCTCGACTTTATGCATTTAGAGCCAAAACTGCATTTATTAACAGTAGGTTACATAGATGCCATTTTGTGGGGTGCCCCAGCCTTCGTGTTGTATCAAGTATTACGCGGTTGCAGTGAGGGGATTTCTTATACCATGCCGACAATGGTGATAGGCTTCATTGGGTTAGCAGTCAATATACCCGCTAATTACGTGTTTATTTATGGTGGTTTTGGTATTCCTGCAATGGGCGGTGCTGGTTGTGGTGTTGCAACTGCATTAGTCTTTTGGGCCATGTTAGTTGCGATGATTATTTACATGTTAGTTGATAAAACATTTAAACAGCTCGCGCCATTTAAGCATTTTTACCGTCCTCATTTAGCCAGTATGTGGTCTATGACTAAATTGGGTATGCCAATTGCGATGGCATTATTTTTTGAGGTCAGCCTGTTTGCTATTATCGCGTTATTTTTAGCTCCATTAGGCGCTAATGTTGTTGCAAGCCATCAGATTGCCCTTAACTTCTCGTCAATTGTCTTTATGCTGCCACTATCTATAGGTATTGCTGTCTCGATACGAATTGGTTATTACCTTGGCCGTGGGCAACCAGAAATATCGGCTTTAGTCGCAAAAGTGGGTTTATGGTTATCATTCACCCTAGCCATTTTTACCGCCCTATTAACCGTCACCTTTAAGCATCAAATCGCCTTGTTGTATAACGATAACCCTGAAGTGGTCGCTTTAGCTGGTAGTTTAATGATGTTAGCTGCGTTTTATCAGATATCAGATTCAATTCAAGTAGTCGCCGCTGGAGCATTACGTGGTTATAAAGATACTCGAAGTGCTTTCTATATCACCTTGTTTTCATATTGGGTGATTGGTATTACTACAGGTTACATTTTAGGTTATACCAATTTTATTTTTGAACCTATGGGCGCACACGGATTTTGGATTGGATTAATTGCTGGCTTAACTTCGGCAGCAATTTTGTTTGCAATTAGATTGAAATACATTCAAAAGAAAGGATTTGAGTTTCAACAGATTGGCGAATCTAATTGATTTTTTGAAGCTTAAGCGACTCACATTGCTTAAGCTTGAATCAAGTTGCACAGCAAATCACCATTTAGACATATAAATGTTTTTTTTGCTTGCATGCAACAGCCTATCCCCATTAAGATAGCGTCCGCTTCGAAGCAAAAGATTTTAAAGTGCAACGTTAAACAATACACCCGTAGCTCAGCTGGTTAGAGCACTACCTTGACATGGTAGGGGTCGGTGGTTCGAGTCCACTCGG
>NZ_JBEOPL010000033.1:0-39847 GCF_040310065.1 Shewanella sp. TB7-MNA-CIBAN-0143 | reverse complement strand
CGCGTGTAGCTCAGCTGGATAGAGTACCTGGCTACGAACCAGGCGGTCGGAGGTTCGACTCCTCCCACGCGCACCATAATAAAAAGCCCTGCATCAATGCAGGGCTTTTTTTTTGCTTAATTTTCATTGTCTTTCTCATCTTACTGCAACCGCTTTATCTCATAAAAATTTGATTTTCACATCTTTATTCACTTATTACTCATGTCATGTTTAATCATCTATTTCATCAATTTGTTAAACCAATAAAGTGTGAGTGATTTTTATCATTGAATTATGAATTTGTTAATTTTAAAGTGAATATAGTGATTTTATTGATGATTCATCAGGTTATTATCATTTTTTTTATATTTTATTGATTTTTTTTAATTGGCTCTCTCTGTTTTGGTAAGACCAATTTACAAAAAGATAGCATTGTTGGTGTAAATTGTTTATATTTTGTGACAGGATTTTAGGTTTACAAACTCAGTTTGCGGTTTTTACCATGAAATACACCTTCATTGAATAAGCGTTGAGTTTGAATATTTATGCTTCTTGAGTAGTCAAGTTATGTCTGTAGTCGTTAAGGATGTTGTTGTCTTGGTGCACGTTTTGTGACATTGCACCGTGATAGCACATTGAGGGACGGTACAGAATAGTCAACGTATTGGTTTGATGTTTAACAGATAAAGTGAGGACACATGACATCGATATCTGAGCAGTTATCCGATGCGCTAGGCATTATGGTAATGGGCATGGGTTTAGTATTTATTTTTTTGAGTATCTTAATCATCGGTATTGGCATTGTTGCCAAGCTTTTTCCGGCCCCAGTAGAGGTTCCTACGCTAGCAACGGTAAGTGCTAATGTGCCTAAACATACCGTCTTAGACCCTAAGCTGGTTGCCGCTATTACCTCTGCGATACATCAATACCGCGCGAAATAAATTTGGAGTCATTATGAGCAAGCCATTAGCATTAACCGATGTCGTCCTGCGTGACGCACATCAATCATTATTGGCAACACGTTTACGTATTGACGATATGTTACCTATAGCACCGTTATTAGATAAAGTAGGCTTCTGGTCACTTGAGTCTTGGGGCGGCGCAACTTTTGATTCATGCATTCGTTATTTAGGCGAAGATCCATGGGATCGTATTCGCGAATTGAAAAAATCCATGCCTAATACCCCGCAACAAATGTTGCTTCGAGGCCAAAATTTATTAGGTTATCGACATTATGCTGATGATGTCGTTACGCGTTTTGTAGAACGAGCTCATACCAATGGCGTTGATGTATTTCGTATCTTCGACGCAATGAATGATGTCCGTAATCTTGAAACCGCGGTTAAAGCGGTTAAAAACGTGGGCGGCCATGCCCAAGGCACCATTTCATTTACCACTAGCCCTGTTCACAACATTGATACTTGGGTTGATATGGCTAAACGCCTAGAAGACATGGGCGCAGATTCTTTATGTATTAAAGATATGGCGGGTTTACTTAAGCCAATGCAAGCTTATGACCTCATTAGCCGCTTAAAATCACAAACGGACTTAATGGTGTCGATGCATTGTCATGCTACAACGGGCCTAAGCAGCGCTACATATCAAAAAGCGATTGAAGCGGGCGTTGATGTGCTTGATACCGCAATATCTTCAATGAGCCAAACCTACGGCCACAGCGCTACCGAAACGTTAGTGGCAATGGTTGAAGATACCGACAGGGCAACCGGTTACGATATGGTGTTGCTAGAAGAGATAGCAGCCTATTTTCGTGAAGTGCGTAAAAAATACGTCCGTTTTGAAGGTGCACTAAAAGGCATTGATTCACGTATTTTACGTGCTCAAGTACCTGGCGGCATGCTAACCAATATGGAAAATCAATTAAAAGAGCAGGGCGCAGCAGACAAAATGGATGCCGTGCTTGAAGAGATCCCGCGGGTACGTGAAGATCTTGGTTTCTTACCTCTCGTTACCCCAACATCGCAAATTGTTGGCTCACAGTCGGTGATCAATGTGCTGATGGGTGAGCGTTACAAGTCGATGACCAAAGAGACCGAAGGTGTACTAAAAGGCGAATATGGTGCGACGCCAGCGCCAGTTAATGCAGAACTACAAGCCAGAGTGCTAAAAGGCGAACAGCCAATTACGTGTCGCCCAGCCGATTTAATTGCACCAGAATTAGATAAATTACGTGTCGAGCTTGCCGAAGCCGCCAAAGAGCAGGGCTTTAGTTTAGCTGCAGAATCAGATGACGATGTAATGACTTATGCGTTGTTCAATCAAATTGGTCTTAAGTTTCTTAAAAATCGCGGCAATCCGGATGCGTTTGAACCTGTCCCAAGTGCAGATGATTTACAAGTGAAAGCCGATAAAGGCCCACAAACCTATACCGTCGATGTCGATGGTCAACATTTTGTGGTCGAAGTGAGTGAAGGTGGTGAGATTGGTCACATCGCGCCAGCATCAGCTGCACCTATTACGGCAGCGTCTGCAACGGTCGCCTCAGCGCCTACGGGTGAGATTAAGTGCACCATGGCCGCGCCGTTATCGGGAAATATTTTCAAAGTGTTAGTCAGTAATGGTCAAGCGGTTAAAACCGGTGAAGTGATCATTATCCTGGAGGCGATGAAAATGGAAACCGAAATTCGTGCTCAACAAGATGGTGTTGTAACTCAGTTAGCGGTTAAGCAGGGTGACAGTGTAACTGTAGGTTCAACATTGTTGTCATTAGCATAAGAGGTCGAAATGGAAGGATTATTGGCTTTTTGGGCTGAAACGGGTGTCGCTAACTTTACTGGTGGCCAACTGCTAATGATGGCTGTTGGTTGTTTATTGTTATTTCTAGCGATAATTAAAGGATTTGAACCGTTATTGTTATTACCTATCGGATTTGGTGCCATATTAGCCAACATTCCTAATGCAGGTTTTACCGATGAAGGTGGCTTACTGTATTACGCTTACCATGTCGGGATTGAGACTGGGGTATTCCCATTGCTCATCTTCATGGGGGTGGGTGCATTAACTGATTTTGGTGCGCTAATTGCTAACCCTAAAACACTATTGTTAGGGGCTGCGGCGCAATTTGGGATTTTTGCCACTTTACTTGGTGCTATTGCCTTAAATTGGGTACCTGGGTTTGAGTTTAGTATGCAAGATGCTGCAGCTATTGCCATTATTGGTGGAGCTGATGGTCCAACGGCAATTTTCTTAGCCTCTAAACTAGCGCCTGAATTGTTAGGTGCTATTGCTGTTGCTGCATACTCATACATGGCGTTAGTGCCATTAATTCAGCCGCCGATCATGAAACTGCTAACCACTAAAGCCGAACGTGAAATTAAAATGGAACAATTGCGTGAAGTCAGTAAGAAAGAGAAGATTATCTTTCCACTGATGGTGCTAGGGTTAACCATTTTATTTTTACCTGCAGCAACCCCATTAATTGGCATGTTCTGTTTGGGCAATTTAATGCGCGAATCTGGCGTAGTGGATCGTTTATCGAAAACGGCGCAAAACGAGTTAATCAACATAGTGACTATCTTTTTAGGTCTTGCTGTTGGGTCTAAGCTATCAGCGGATCAATTTCTGCGTATCGAAACGCTAGGTATTTTAATCCTTGGCGCGGTTGCGTTTAGTATTGGTACTGCTTCTGGGGTATTGATGGCTAAATTAATGAGTAAGCTCTCTGGCGGAAAAATTAACCCACTTATCGGTGCAGCAGGCGTTTCTGCTGTGCCAATGGCTGCACGAGTAGTGAATAAGGTAGGTTTAGAGGCTAACAACCAAAACTTCTTACTCATGCATGCTATGGGACCTAACGTAGCAGGTGTGCTAGGCAGTGCTGTTGCTGCAGGTGTTTTGCTGGCAGTACTAGGCTAAAACTTACCAGATGATTCAAAAGCCAATGCCTTTGCGTTGGCTTTTTTGTTTTTATCTACTGGTACAAAATTACTTATACCTCTTTTGATGCATATTGGTGCACTTAAACTGTTTTATTGCACTGTCGTAGAATTACGGTATTTAATTGTTAAAATTAAATTCTCTTAAAATCAACGCGTTAATATGTTGGCATAAAAAATGGATAGCAAATATTGTATATTTGATGAGCCATATCCAGTCTTTTTAGACAGTAAAGGTTATCAATTTTACAACTAACTGACTGATAAATAATATTTAATAAATTCAATTTTAGCAAAGGCGCTATCGAGATATTCCTAAATGGATATCCGAAGCGCCTTTTTTTATTGTCAATTTTCATCACGGGGAAATAATATGAACTGGAAAATATCGTTAACTCAGCAGATTAAGTCTTTATTACTGGGGGTCAGTATTGGGGCAAGTTTGTGTATCAACACTGTAAGTGCCGAAGTGGGCTTTCCTGAAAAAGAAGAGCTCAGGTTTGGTTTTATCAAATTAACTGATATGGCACCTATTGCGGTTGCTTATGAAAAAGGTTATTTCGAAGAAGAAGGTTTATACGTCACGATTGAAGCGCAGGCAAATTGGAAAGTGTTACTCGATGGTGTGATTGATGGTCGATTAGATGGGGCCCACATGTTAGCGGGTCAACCTATTGCTGCAACAATTGGTTACGGTACTAAAGCACACATTATTACCCCATTTTCGATGGATTTAAATGGTAACGCAATTACGGTATCAAACGACGTTTGGGCCAAAATGAAGCCGCACATTGCTAAACAGGCAGACGGTTTTCCCGTTCATCCCATTAAAGCTGATGCACTAAAGCCCGTAGTAGAAGAATTTAAAGCGGCTGGTAAGCCATTTAATATGGGTATGGTGTTTCCGGTTTCTACACATAACTATGAATTGCGTTACTGGTTAGCCGCTGGTGGGATTCATCCTGGGTTTTACGCACCTCATAAAGGAGATACATCAGGGCAGATTGATGCACAAGCTTTGCTGTCGGTAACTCCGCCCCCACAAATGCCCTCGACACTGGAAGCGGGCACAATTAATGGCTATTGCGTTGGTGAGCCCTGGAATCAGCAAGCTGTGTTTAAAGGCATTGGTGTACCTGTGGTGACCGATTATGAAATTTGGAAAGATAATCCTGAAAAAGTGTTTGGTATTACAGCCGAGTTTGCCGAAAAATATCCAAATACCACTATACGCCTTACTCGTGCGTTGATCCGCGCCGCTAAATGGTTAGACGACAATAACAATGCTAACCGCCCAGAAGCGGTAAAAATACTGTCTCAATCTAATTATGTTGGTGCTGACTATGAGGTGATTGCTAATAGTATGACGGGGACGTTCGAATATGAAAAAGGCGATAAGCGCGCGGTTCCAGACTTCAATGTATTTTTTAGGCATCACGCAACTTATCCATATTACTCAGATGCGATTTGGTATTTAACTCAAATGCGCCGTTGGGGCCAAATTGAACAAGATAAATCTGACGATTGGTATAAAGACATCGCCGCAAAAGTCTATCGTCCAGATATTTATGCTAAAGCCGCGCAATCACTCATCGACGATAAGCTCATCCCCGCAGCTGACTTTCCAGATTTCAGTAAAGAAACCGGTTTCAAAGCACCGCAAACTCACTTTATTGATAACTTAGTTTATGACGGCAGCAAGCCTAATGCTTACATTAATTCATTTGTAATTGGATTAAAGCAAGGCGACAAGCTGTAACAAACTGTTAAGGAGTCTTGGATGAACAGTCTTTATTCTATTGCACAAAATCGCTTAATTGAACGAGGCAACATGGCAGTTGTTATGCTGAAAATAGCCGAGTTAAGTAGGGCGATACTATTACCGTTTATCGGCATTGCGATATTTTTAGCTCTGTGGGCGGTGACAGCTAATAGTATTGAAACCTCTCTAGGTAAGTTTCCGGGACCGGTTGCTGTCGTGTCGCAATTTGACAATTTGTATCAGGAGCATATAACTGAGCGCGAAAAGGCCGAGGCTTTTTATCAACGTCAAGAAACACGAAATGAGGCGCGTGTTGCTAACGATCCAAGTTATGTCGCCAAAGTACGTGCTTACACAGGTAAAGAAACTTTTTGGGATCAAATTGTCACTAGTCTAATTACCGTCATGAGTGGTTTTATCTTAGCGGCCATTATTGCTATTCCATTGGGGATTTGGATGGGGTTAAGTAGCAGTTTGCAGGCAGCAATTAACCCAATCATTCAGATTTTTAAACCCGTATAGCCACTCGCTTGGTTGCCTTTAGTTACCATGGTGGTCAGTGCGCTGTATGTCTCGCCGGATCCGCTAGTGTCTAAATCATTTATTAACTCCATGCTCACGGTCACCTTGTGCAGTGTTTGGCCAATGATTATCAACACTACAATCGGCGTGACGAGTATCGACAGCGACCTCATCAATGTCAGCAAAGTATTGCGGTTATCGGCAATAACCCATGTGCAAAAAATCGTCTTACCAGCATCTATCCCAATGATTTTTACCGGTATGCGCTTATCCCTAGGGGTCGCGTGGATGGTATTGATTGCCGCGGAAATGCTGGCGCAAAATCCGGGGCTTGGAAAATTTGTTTGGGATGAATTTCAAAATGGTAGTTCTGATTCATTAGCGCGAATTATGGCCGCGGTGGTTGTGATTGGCTTTATTGGCTTTTTATTAGACCGAGGCATTCTGGCCTTACAGCATTGGGTATCTTGGGATCAATGAGGGTAACAACATGAGCACATTTTTAGAGATTAGCGGCGTTGATATGGTTTTTCCCACGCCTAAAGGATCTTTTACAGCGCTTAAAGACGTGAATTTGAAGATAAATAAAGGCGAGTTTATCTCATTGATTGGTCACTCTGGTTGTGGCAAATCGACCGTACTGAATATTGTTGCAGGTTTATACCAAGCCAGCTCTGGTGGGGTCATTTTAAAAAGTACTGAAGTTAAAGCGCCAGGACCTGAACGGGCGGTGGTATTTCAAAATCATTCGTTACTCCCTTGGTTAAGTGCCTATCAAAACGTTGAGCTTGCTGTAAAACAAGTGTTTGCTGGCAAGATGAGCAAAACAGAAATGAAACAGTGGATTGAACATAACCTGCAATTAGTGCAGATGGATCATGCTATGCATAAACGTCCAGGAGAGATTTCTGGTGGAATGAAACAACGAGTCGGTATTGCAAGGGCGCTTGCTATGCAACCGGAAGTGTTGCTGATGGATGAGCCATTTGGAGCATTAGATGCGTTAACACGAGCACACATGCAGGACTCGTTAATGGAGATCCAAAGTCAGTTAAATAATACCGTGATTATGATTACCCACGATGTAGACGAAGCGGTGTTGTTGTCTGACAAAATTGTCATGATGACCAATGGTCCAGAAGCCACAGTGGGTGAAATTTTAACAGTCGACCTTCAAAGGCCAAGAAACCGCCTAGCGTTAGCTCAAGATACTGAGTACAACCGACTGCGTTCTGAGGTACTTAAATTCCTGTATGAAAAACAACGCAAGATAGAATCACTGTCAGCAACAAAACAAGTATTTAAAATGCAAGATAAATCACAGACACCAATTAATGAAGCCGTTAAAGTAAGCAACAGTTAGTTTGCTAGTCGCACTGTTACGCTTTACAGCGTGTTTATAACTTAACTTAAAATAACTATTTGGGATGTAAGATGAATAAAAAACTGCTTGCGAGTCAAGTTGCGGATAAGGCTTGCCTAAATTCTGCCTTTACAAAAAAATGTGCTTTATCGGTACTTAGTTGTTCACTATTACTGGCTATGGGAAATGCTTCTGCAGCGGATGTTAAAGTCACATCAATCGCTGATGCAGTGACTCAGGGAACAGCAAATGTAGATTTGAATTTGCGTTATGAATCTGTCGATCAAGACAATGCGTTAAAAGATGCTGATGCATTGACACTTCGGACTCGTTTAACCTTTGCTACCGCTGAATATTACGGCTTAACAGCTTTAGTTGAGTTTGAGGATTCACGCAGCTTAGCAGGGGTTAATGATTATAATGACGCGATTGGCAACAATGCTGATTACTCTGTGATTGCAGACCCTGAAACAACTGAATTAGACCAGGCTTTCTTACAATACAAGCGTAATGGTTTTACTGCTAAAGCTGGGCGTCAAGTTATTGCTATCGATAACCAACGTTTTATCGGCCATGTTGGCTGGCGTCAAGATCGCCAAACATTCGATGCCGTTACTATGCAATATGCAATGAATGACTTTAGCGTTGACTATGGCTATATCTACAAGCGCAACCGTATTTTTGCAGAAATAAAAGACATAGATTCAAAAGATCACATCATCAATGCATCATATAATTTAGGCTTGGGTAAGCTAAGTGCTTACGGCTATCTGCTTGAGGAAGATACCAACCTTGATAACGGCGTTGACACCTATGGCGTGCGCTTTGCTGGTGCTAAAGATATCGACAAAATCAAACTACTTTATACGGTAGAATACGCCACACAAGATGCCGATACCGCAACTACATCTTATTCTGCTGATTATTTATTGGGCGAAGTTGGCGTAGGTTTTAGCGGGCTGACCGTCAAGTTAGGATACGAGCTGCTTGGGTCTGATAATGGTGAATATGGTTTTGCGACGCCACTGGCCACTTTACACGCATTTAATGGTTGGTCTGATCAATTTTTAGGGACGCCAGCCCAAGGGCTAGCCGATACCTATGTGTCTATTGGTGGTAGTATTGTTGGTGGTAATTGGGCGTTGGTTTACCATGATTTTGAAGCTGACGAATCTAGCGCTACGGTAAACGATTTAGGCGACGAAATTGACGCCGTATTCAGTTTACCAATTGATAAAAATTATACCGTAGGTGTTAAATACGCCGCTTATTCAGCAGGCGATGCTGGAGCCGGTAAAGTTGATACTGATAAAGTGTGGCTTTGGGCAAACGCTAAGTTCTAATTTGGCAAGCTAGTGAAAAAAGCGAGTATCAATTGATACTCGCTTTAATCTTTTTTTACATTGCGTTTTTGTGTCCAGTTTTGAAATCTATTTACCCTCCTAAGCTCAACCAAGTCAGTTAACTATTCCTGCTACTATCTTATGTAGAGCCTAAAATTGCTGCTAATCCGTGGTCTCTAACGGTGCTAAATTAGACTGGATTAGATAAAATTCACTGCCTGCATAATCAATTTGTAATCTAAAGATTTGTAGTCATCCTGTATACTCGTCATCATCATTAACTTGTGTTTCTTTTGGGTTGTTATCGTATAATATCTGTTTAACTATCTTGTTAATTAGGCTAAGGAAAGCACAACACATGAAAAAATGGCTCGCGTTACTCGTTATAATTTTTTCGTCATATCAATGGTTCGTTTTACCGCAATATAGTGTGGCTGAATCATTCACCGATACATCAACCACCGCACTCAAATCTAACTCCACAGTGCAATATTCTGTAGCCCAAAATAACAATGCACTCATCCAGCAAGCATTTGAGCACCAGCAGGAAAATGTTCAGGTACAAGGTCTGGGAACCGTGGTTAAACTGCTACCAGATGACAATAAAGGTGCTAGACATCAAAGATTAATTGTTAAAATATCTTCTTCGTTCACCGTATTAATTGCACATAATATTGATTTAGCGCCACGGATTGATGCGATATCGGTCGGTGATGAGATACAATTTTACGGTGTGTATGAATGGAATAACAAAGGCGGCGTAGTGCATTGGACTCATCACGATCCTAATGGCCGCCACCTTAATGGTTGGTTGATGCATCAGGGTAAAACGTACCAATAGTAGATCGCAACCTACTCAGTGAATGCCCTAATCACAAGATAATGGCTTAGGTTGTTTTTGTGATACTGATATCTGTTTATGTGACGTGAGGACGACCTTACCTCTCTATTTCATCCGGGGACGGCCCCGTAACACAGAGGTGTGTATGTCTTGGTTTATTTTGGTGGTAGCGGGATTATTTGAAATTGTATGGGCGATAGGACTTAAATATAGCGAAGGTTTTACTCGTTTATGGCCAAGCGTCGGTACTATTGTCGCCATGTTGATTAGTGTTGGGCTACTGGGCATTGCGATGAAATCGTTGCCCGTTGGAACGGCTTATGCTATTTGGGTTGGAGTGGGAATGGTAGGGACTGCAATACTAGGAATGGTATTGTTTAATGAGTCAGTCACATTGATTCGATTAGTCAGTCTACTGTTAATTGTTATTGGCATTATCGGATTGAAACTGTCGGGTTCAACGTAGATCGTTTCTGATGTAGACGACTGTTGACCTAGATTTTTGGATGTGGAGCACTTTTCCAATTTAAGTCATTCCAGCGTTAGCTCAATAGCCTTCACTCATTTATGGGCGTTTATCTTTTTTGACGATTGACACTAAAAAGCCAGCACTAAAAAGCCAGCACTAAAAAGTGCTGGCTTGTTTAAAAATGATCAAGGTATTTTAGGTCAAACCATACAATGAAAATATTGTTAAGCGGCTTGCTCAACCGGTTTTTCATCTGAGTAAAATTGCTCTACGTCCAATTGGCCTTCCGATTTTCCAATCACAACCGCAGTCATCATATCGCCAGTCACGTTAGTTGCCGTGCGGATCATATCAATAATACGGTCAATGGCTGCGATAAAGGCAATACCTTCCAGTGGTAAGCCTATCACGCCCAAAGTCACGGTTAACATAACCATCGCACTACCAGGAACTCCTGCTGTGCCGACAGACGCTACCGTTGCCGTTACCGCAATCAACATGTAGTCCGTCATATCAAGCGGAATACCGTAAATTTGCGCAATAAAAATGGCCGCAATAGCAGGATAAATACCGCCACAACCGTCCATGTTCATGGTTGCGCCGAGTGGCAGTACAAAAGCACTGTAACGTTTGGACACGCCCATCGCTTCGGTACTGCGTGTGCTGGCAGGTAAAGTACCAAAGCTTGATGCGGTACTAAAGGCCACAATTTGAGCCGGCATGGCTTTACGGAAAAATTGCAGTGGGCTTAAACCCGCAGCAAATTTAACTAAACCACCATACACAAAGATAATATGAATTAACGCGGCAATATAAATCGCAATAATAAACTTACCTAATGGTAATAATGTACTTAAGCCGTACTCGCCCACAACCCAGGCCATTAAACCAAATACACCAATTGGTGTTAATTTTAATACCATACGCGTTAATTGAAACATCACTTCAGCACCGGCTTCAATGACATTTTTTAACGGCGTTGCTTTCTCGCCTACAGCATTAATGGCAATGCCAATTAACGCGGCAAAGACAATGATTTGAAGCACATTACCGTCGGCTAATGAGGCAAACGGATTCACCGGGATCATATTGAGTAATACCTGAGCAAAGCCTGGAATATCACGTTCGCGAACTTCTGATGTGGCTAAGGCTAGGTTACCGCCCATGTCGATAAGGCTGCCGACAGTTAAACCAATAAATGAAGCAATGGTGCCGGTAAACATAAACATGGCTAAAGTTTTAAAACTTAAACGCTTTAAATTACCTTGCGAGCCCAGAGAGGTAATGCTCACCACAATGGCACAAAATACCAAAGGAGCAACCAGCATTTTAATGGCACTGATAAACAGATCGCCAAGAGGCTTTAACATCACGGCTGACTCGCCTAATCCGACACCAGTGAGTGTTCCTAAAACAAAACCTGCAATGACTTTCTGCCAAAAAGGGATGCGTTTGAGCGTTTGCAATATCATGAAAGTTCCAAATTATGTCATTGTGACGTCGCTAAATATGATTAGGCAACATCGTTGTACGTGACCCATTAGTTCACTAATGAGTGATTAATTACTAAAAGCTAAACCCTACAATGGCGATCTGACGCTGTATTACTGTCTAGTTTTTTAGGACTATGCGAAGTATTTACGCTAAATAATGTCCTAATAAACCCGTTGAGGTTAATAAACATTAATCGCATTGTATGAAGTGAGCGAATGACAAACAACGTTATTTTATTATAACTTATATGAATAACTAAATTTGTTATTATAACTTTAAGTTTTTTCACTATTCATTAACGTATTCGCGCTGTTGTTGCTCAATTTTTGTATATTGAGTGGGGTAACCTTGCATGTTTACGTCACAATGAACGGTATCGTGATTGTGTATCTGCATAGTGTTTAAAGCACTCTTGAGATACTGGTGAGTTAATTTAAGATTTATCGCGTTCAATATATTCATATTATGCTGTGCAGATATTCATTGTGAAGGTACGATAAAAATAAAATGAATAGTCATTGGAATGAATATGCTAGTGCACAATAAGATTTATCGATGACGAGTTTATGGTTAATGTTCAGCGGCGCCTTTTTCGCTGCAACGCTTTTGCCTGGCGGCTCAGAAGTGTTACTGGTGGCATTACTTAATCAAACGCCATCTTTATGGTTCGAATTATTAATACTGGCCACTATTGGTAATACGCTTGGTGCGATAACCAGTTATGGTCTTGGTCGAGCAGGGCGGTTAGCTAAAAATCCACAAGATATTCAACGTCGTCAATACCGCTATGCACTCGCATGGATAGAAAAATATGGTATGTGGGCCCTATTATTATCTTGGTTACCGATAATCGGTGATTTGCTATGTTTACTGGCTGGATGGTTAAAAATACCTATCTTGCCCGCCTCATTATTTATGTTTATGGGTAAATTATTACGTTATAGCGTCATTGTATTGCTGATGACGTATACGTTTGAGTATTGATACCGCGTTACTTCTGCAACGATGGTTTTTTTGTTTTAAGGAAGGAGTCGATTTTGAAACTAAATTTGAATAAATGGATATTAGCAGCGGCCATCAGTGCAGCGTTAAGTGGCTGCGCATATGATGGGTACCAGTCGTCGAGTTTGCCCCAAGGCGTTACCTTAATTGAAAACGCCACGCCGATAGAAAATCAAGTTAGCATTCCCTATAAAAAATATCAGTTAGCCAATGGCTTAACAGTGATTTTACATCAAGACAAGTCAGACCCATTAGCTCATGTCGATGTGACCTATCATGTTGGTTCAGCCCGTGAATTAGCCGGACGCAGTGGCTTTGCGCATTTATTTGAACACATGATGTTCCAAGGGTCACAACACGTTGGTGATGAACAGCATTTTAAAGTGGTTACTGAAGCGGGCGGAACATTAAACGGCACTACCAATACCGACAGAACCAATTATTTTGAAACTGTGCCAAGTAATCAACTAGAGAAAATGCTCTGGTTAGAGTCTGACCGTATGGGCTTTTTACTGCCCGCCCTCACGAGTGAAAAATTCGAAGTGCAACGTGAAACCGTCAAAAATGAACGTGCACAACGGATTGATAATCGTCCTTATGGCCGTTTAAATGAACGTTTTAACCAAGCATTTTATCCAGCGGGTCATCCATATTCTTGGCCTGTTATTGGCTGGCCAGATGATTTAGATCGCGCCACAGTTGATGATGTGAAACATTTTTTTCAACGTTGGTATGGGCCTAACAATGCGACCTTAACCATTGGTGGCGACTTTGATGAGATGCAAACGCTGGCATGGGTAAATAAGTACTTTGGTGAAATTCCAGCCGGGCCTACGGTTAAGCCTGAAGCTAAAACCATGGTGACATTGGATAAAACCCGTTATATATCGATGGAAGACAAAGTACATTTACCGCTAATTTACATGGGATTCCCCACTGTTTACGCGCAACATAAAGACGAAGCTGCACTCGATTTGCTCGCTAATATTCTCGGTGGCGGTAAAACGTCACTTATCTACAAAAATTTGGTCAAAGATGGTTATGCGGTCCAAGCTGCGGTGAGTCATCCATGCCAAGAGCTTACTTGTCAGTTATCTCTTTACGCTGTCGCGAACCCAAGTAAAGGTGGCAGTCTTGCTGATCTTGAAACTAAAATAAATCAAACTATCAGTGAGTTTGAACAACGTGGCGTAACCGACGATGACTTGCAAAAAGTCAAAGTACAGTTCGAAGCCAACACTATTTTTGGCATGCAAAGTGTCGCCGGAAAAGTCTCTACACTTGCCGCTAATCAAACCTTTTTTGGTAAGCCAGACATGGTGGCAGCTGATTTAGCCCGTTATGCTAATGTCACCAAAGCCGATGTAATGCGGGTATTTAATACCTACATTAAAAATAAGCCAATGGTGGTGATGAGTATTGTGCCAGAAGGACAAACACAATTAATCGCCCACGCGGATAATTTTGAACCGACTACTTTGCCTATCGCGCAAGAAGCGGTAACCGGATTATCTGATATCACTTTCGCTAAATCTTCATTTGATCGCAATAAAATACCGCCATCAGCCGCGGCCCCGATACTGACAGTGCCGCAATTATGGGACAGCAAGCTGGTAAATGGCATTAAAGTGATGGGCACTGAAAGTGACGAAACACCAACGGTTGAATTGCTTATTTATTTGGATGGCGGCCATCGTTTAACGCCCAATAATAAGGCGGGTCTTGCTGAGTTAACCGCATCTATGCTTAATGAGTCGAGTGCGCAACGCAGCAGCGAAGATTTAGCTGGGGCGCTTGATATGCTGGGCTCGTCGATTAGTTTTGGCGCCAGCGATTCACAAAGCTACCTTAAAGTGTCGAGTTTAACGGCAAACCTAGATGCCACGCTTGCCATCGTTAAAGAGCGTTTATTCAGTCCCGGTTTTGTTGCTGCAGACTTTGAACGAGTCAAGCAACAGCAGTTGCAAGGTTTGCAACATCAAATGTCCGATGCTAACTATCTCGCCCGTAGTGGTTTTGCTGCCTTGTTATATGGCAACAATAGTCCATTAGGGATCAGCAGTAATGGTACGATTAAATCAATATCGGCATTAACGCTAGATGACGTAAAGCAATTTTACCAACAGCAATACCGTGCAGGTAATGCTCAAATGGTTGTGGTATCAGACTTAAATCAACAACAAATAATGCCTAAGTTGTCGATATTTAATGAATGGCAAGGCGAGGCGACTCAGGTTGCAGCACTGCCAGCATTGCCAACACACCTTAAAAACACTATTTATTTGATTGATAAACCTGGTGCGGCACAGTCGGTGATTAATATCGGCCAAGTGTCGTTACCGTATGATGCAACAGGCGATTACTTTAAAGCTTATTTGATGAACTACCCATTAGGAGATGCGTTTAATAGCCGTATTAATCTTAATCTGCGTGAAGATAAAGGTTACACCTATGGTGCGCGTACTCAGTTTGGTGGTGCAGAAGATACCGGTCAGTTTATGGCGTATGCTAGCGTAAGAAGCGATGTAACAGGGTTAGCATTAGCTGAGTTTGTTAACGAAATTAATGCATACCAAGCGTCGGGTATGACCGACGAAGAAAGTGCCTTTATGCGCAGTTCGATTGCGCAAAGCCAGGCATTAGAATACGAAACCCCGTATCAAAAAGCCGGTTTTCTAAGAATGATCCAACGTTATCAGCTCGATAAAAACTTTACGGCTAAGCAAGACAAAATTGTGAAAAACATTTCGACAGATGAGTTAAACAAACTTGCCAGTAAGTTATTAAATATCAATGATATGGTAATGCTGGTGGTGGGTGATAAAACCACCGTTGTACCTCAATTAAAAGCCCTTGGGTATCAGATTGAAATGATGACACTTGCCGACTAGTTGAACACTTGTTACTACAAGGGTTAACACTAGCCTTGAAATAAGCTAGTGTTAACCTCATATACATGAGATGTATACTTAGCTCAATCTATTATAAATATAGGTTGAGCTAAATTATGTGCTTTAATCGTAATACCATACGGTGTTGGTTATTTTGGTAAATAAAAGATAATGTTTAAGGCTCTATCAACGGTGACAACTTGTGTTGCCGTTTTTTAATTTAACACCCATAAACACGCTAATTATACTGAGTTACATTTTTTTTCGCGTTTTCAGTAATAATCTCGTTTATTATCAGGTCTAGCTGTTTACTCGCAATGCGAATCCATAAAAGAGAGTAGTAAATTGAAGTCTTTCAATGAAAAAGTCGAACACTTAAGCGACACTCAAGGCCGTGAGGCTTTATTGGGCATGTTACGTGGTATTGAACGTGAAGCATTGCGTATTGATGAAAACGGCCATTTAGCACAAGACGGACACCCAGAAGCGCTCGGTTCTGCTCTGACCCATTCGCGCATTACCACTGATTACAGCGAAGCCTTATTAGAATTTATTACGCCAGTCTGTCACAGTATTGATGATTTGCTCGAGGGGTTAACGCAAACCCACGCTTACAGTGTGCGTAACCTTAACGGCCAAAAATTGTGGCCTGTCAGCATGCCATGTTACGTAGGTGAAGTCAGTGATATTCCTGTCGCACGATATGGCAGCTCCAATAACGGTAAAATGAAAACCTTATATCGTAAAGGGTTAACCCATCGTTATGGTGCATTAATGCAGATCATTTCTGGGGTTCATTTTAACTTTTCGGTGTCGCAAGATTTATGGCAACGTTTGTATGATGACAAGATGACCAACGGTGCCGCTTGTTGCAGTAAAAATATTAGCCTTGAAGACTTTATCTCAGAATCTTATTTTGGACTGATCCGTAACTACCGTCGTTTAGTGTGGGTGTTACCGTATTTATTTGGTTCAACGCCAGCATTATGCAGTTCATTTATAAAAGATCAAGACGTCGATTTCGAATTTAAAAAAACCGGTAAAGGGACCTTATACCTTCCTTATGCAACCTCATTGCGCATGAGTGATCTAGGCTATACCAACAAAGAACAAGACACGCTTAATATTAGCTATAACTCATTGCCTGATTATCTTGAAGGCGTTGGGGCGGCAATTAAAATGCCATCGAAAAAGTTTGAAGAAATTGGTATCAATGTGGACGGTGAATACCGCCAACTCAATAGTAATATTTTGCAAATTGAAAATGAATTTTACGCGCCAATCCGTGCAAAACGTGTCACCCAAAAAGGCGAGAAACCTTCACAAGCTTTAGCTCGTGCAGGTGTTGAGTATATTGAAGTACGTGCCTTAGACGTTAATCCATTTAGCCCTGTTGGGATAGATGCAACTCAAGTACGTTTCCTAGACCTATTTTTATTGTACTGCTTATTATCGCCATCTGAAGATACCGATGCCGTCGGCGACGCAGAGATTGCCGCTAACTTGAAAGCCGTAGTATTAGAAGGCCGTAAACCTGGGCTTGAATTACAACGTAACGGTAAGACCATTAGCTTAACGCAATGGATGCACGAGTTATTTGGACAATTAAACACAATCGCGAAGCTACTCGACGGTGATGACAGCCATGCTTACCAAACAGCCTTAAGCACTTGGTCTGAAGCTATCGATGATCCAGATAAAACCTTATCAGGGCGAGTGATCAACGAAGTCGTGGTTAAAGGCACCGACCATAGCGTGTGGGTTAAACAACTGGCAAATGATTATCATGAATTTTTAAGCCATTACCCATTAAGTGATGAAGTTGAGCAAAGCTATGAAAACGAGGCTAAAAAATCTTTGCTTGAGCAGCACAGTTTAGAGGCTCAACCACAAGATAATTTTGCGACTTTCCTCGCTCACTATTTTAGTGATCTTGTTCCTGCAGGCACTTTCGAGGCGAAGTAATCATGCAAGCTTATTCATCTTGGCGAGCACTGCTTGTAGCGGTAGCGGCATTAGCTTTACATGGCTGTGCTTCATCGCCAGCTGAAATGGTAGAGTGCGGTACTGTGTCGAGTTATTTAGCACCTGATAACAGTGCCAACTTATACCGTGTCGTGGTCACTCACTTAGATGGCGTGGCGGTTATTTCAAGACCCAATTACCTATTATCGCCAGGTGAGCATGCATTTACAGTGGCAGAACTGATTAACTCACCAGAATTAAAAGTGTCATTATCGGCCCGTAAAGTGAAAGTATTGACTGTTAATGTTGAACTCGATCAGCGTTATCATATAGCAGCTCAATTCAATACCGATAAAATCTATATTGGTCAGAATCAGGACTACTGGCAGCCAATCATTTGGCAAACAGAATCTCATCAATGTGAAATGAAACGATAATACCCACTCCATTCATTATGTGCTCAATCAGAGTCACTCAGTCTTTTCAGTTTGAGGCGCATTGTTGAAATAATGGGTGTTCACTTATAAAACAATGCAACAAAAAATGTAACGATAATTGCATTGGTTTTTAATTGATGTAAAACTGAGCCCAGAATCAATATCTTAGGTACTGGTAGAGGTGTTATGAAGTTTTTTTTAGGTGTCGTTAGCGCAATTGTATTACTGTCATTAGCAGGTTGTGCCACCTCGCCTCCGAAAGAGCCTGATAATCTGTGTGCTATTTTTAAAGAACACCGTTCTTGGTATGAAGCCGCAGTAGATACCCGTGAAAAATGGGGCGTTCCAGTACATGTCCCTTTAGCGATGATGTACCAAGAAAGTTCATTCAAACACAATGCCGCACCACCAATGGAATACTTTTTAGGTTTTATCCCCACCGGACGAGCCAGCGATGCCTATGGCTACGCACAAGCTAAAACCATGACGTGGGACGATTACGTTCGCGAAACCGGTAACAATTGGTCTAGCCGCAGTGATTTTGATGATGCGATGGACTTTATGGGCTGGTTTATTTACAAAACCCATAAAATTAATGGTGTGTCTAAGTGGGATGCTAAAAACCAATACTTAAATTATCACGAAGGTTGGGGCGGTTATAAACGTGGCAGCTATAAAGCCAAAAAATGGTTAACGCCTGTAGCCAATAAAGTCGACAAACGTTCAAAACGCTACGCTGCGCAATATCATCAATGTAAAGAAGATTTAGATTCGTCTTGGTTATGGCGAGTATTCTTTGATTAAGCTTAAGTATAAGTCGCTTTGTGCAGCGGCTTACTGACCACTGTGAACACATTTGACGTGGTTAGCGATTTTTAAGCGAAAGCCCTAGCTATTCAATCACAAGAAAGTATTCAATCATAAAAAATCATTCAATCACAAAAAATAAATCACAAAAACTCAATAACAAAAAAGGAGCCTAGGCTCCTTTTTTCGTGTGTCTTTAGGTAACGTCCTAATAAACAGATTTGATGACTTGTTTAATTGATTTTACAAACTAATTTAACCAGCCTGTTTAACCCAGCTATTGGGCAAACTCTGCCAAAATCCAATCTAATGGTGCTTGATATTGCTGTGGCATCCACGCTTTTAGTTGGCTAATACAGTCATCTAACATCGCTTTATTATGCACTGACAGGTTCAAGTGACCTACTTTGCGACCAACACGAACGTCTTTGTTGTACCAAAACAGTTCAGCATTTGGCAGGCTTAACCAACGGTCGTCTTTATCAACACCAATTAGGTTAACCATCACACATTGAAAGTTCACTTGTGGTTGATGCAAAGGTAAATTGCATAAGGCACGTAAGTGCAATTCAAACTGGTTAATGTGGCAACCTGCTTGAGTCCAATGGCCAGAATTATGCACCCGTGGCGCTAACTCATTTACCATTAAGTGTTCACCAACACGGAAACATTCCATTGCCATCACACCCACGTATTCAAGGCCATGCATGACCTTGCTTAGCATGTCTTCAGCTTCTGCTTGTAAAGACGCTAAGCGGCTTAATGGCGCGATAGAGGCCATTAAAATACCGTCTTGATGCAAGTTAAGTGCTAGTGGGTAAAATAAGCAGCGGCCATCTTGGGTGCGCACGCCGACTAACGACACTTCTTCATCAAAGTTAATCGCTTGTTCTGCAATGGCTTCGTTGCGCCAATCGGCAGGGATGGTTGTTGCTTCAGCCTGTTTAAGCCAGTGTTGACCTTTACCGTCATAACCACCGGTGCGACGTTTTAACAATACCCGTTCACCATAAGCCTTATGTAACGCTTCAGTGCTGGTATTGTCATCAACTAATTGCCATGGTGATGTGGCGACCGCTAATTCATCGAGTAGACTTTTTTGGCTAAAACGATCTGCTAAACGGCCAAACACAGGACCATTAATAAAATGTGGGTGTTGGCTGAGTTGTAAACTTAACTGCGACTCAGGCCATTGTTCACGTTCAGCGGTAATGATGTCGTCAGCTTCTAGCGGTAATTGTGCATCTGATGGCGTCATAATATCGACTGGGCGCACATTAATGCCTAACGGCTGACCAGCATGACTGAGCATGGCACCTAATTGACCGTCACCCAATACCCAAAGATTTTTTGGCAACGTCATTAGTCTTCTCTCGGATCGGGATTATCAAGGATCGAGCGAGTTTGCTCATCACGAAATGCTTCTAAACGCTCAGCTAAAGCTGCATCGCTAATCGCCAAAATTTGGCTGGCTAATAAACCTGCGTTAAACGCGCCGGCAGTACCAATGGCCAAGGTGCCAACGGCAATCCCTTTAGGCATTTGTACAATAGACAATAGACTGTCCATACCAGATAGCGCCTTGCTTTGTACTGGGACACCCAACACTGGCAAACGCGTTTTAGAGGCGATCATGCCTGGTAAGTGGGCTGCTCCGCCTGCGCCACCAATAATGACTTTATAGCCTTTATCTGCAGCAGAACTTGCAAATTCCATTAGCTTGTCTGGTGTTCTGTGAGCTGAAACAACTTCAACATGATAAGGCACTTGTAACTTATCCATAATTTCAGCGGCGGCTTCCATTGTAGGCCAATCACTTTTCGAACCCATTACAACAGCAACTAGGGCTTGCATGTTAACTCCTTAACGTACTTATTCTATTAGTATATTTAGTTAATTTGCTCACTAGAGTACAGCGGCGGTTAACGTCAATATTAAGGCGATAAAAAAGGTGCTAGATAATAGCATAAGCCATGCTCTGTTGGCTTCATTTCAGTGTTTCTTGAGGCTAACACTCAGTTTCTAAATACGAAAACTACTTAAACACATTTTATATCAATAACCCTTTTGCTCATCGCGCTCGTTATTAGCTGTATGCAAAGTCACTTTGTTGACGTGACCAAAATGAATAATCAGTCGATAGATGAGGAAAATAACCATGAACAATACCCATAAGCAACTCACTCGCAGTGTATTAGCCATCGTGATTAGTGCGATTATTATCGGTGGTTGTGCGCAAGAATCCAAAGACAGTGCGAAACAAAGTCAGCCCGCATCTAAAATTCAATCCGCGAGTAAAACGGATTCCTCTGCACAAGCGCGTCCCGAGTTATCTGAGGTAGCAGGTTTAGTGATGGCATCTGAGCCACAAGCTGATTTATACCAAGGCTCAAAGGAGGTGCATCGCAGCGCTAAAGTCATGGCATCGTCAATGGCGCAGCGTATTGTGAGTCCTCAGCATGTCAGCGCAAGCGATCGCAGCTTGTTATTAGCCCCTAATGTTAATGACAAATTTGAGTCGCTAGTACAAAACGGCAATATGGTAGCAGGCGAAACACCGGTATCGACGTTTTCAATCGATGTTGATACTGGCAGTTACAGCACTACGCGCAGATTAATCAGTCAAGGCCAACTGCCGGCAAAGAATAGCGTTAGGGTAGAGGAGTTAGTCAATTACTTCAGCTATGACTACCCCGTACCGACAACCACTGAGCAGCCATTTAGGGTGAATACTGAATTAGCACCATCACCGTATAATGCTGATACTCAATTACTGCGCATTGGTATTAAAGGCTTTGATGTTGCGCCTGATAAGCTTGGTGCAAGTAATTTGGTGTTACTGCTTGATGTGTCAGGCTCTATGTCATCTGCTGATAAATTGCCATTATTGAAACAAGCCATGCTGATGTTGAGTCAGCAATTATCGGCGCAAGATAAAGTATCGATTGTGGTGTACGCCGGTGTCAGCGGTGTAGTGCTTGACGGTGTCGCAGGTAATGACTTTAGCGCCATTAAAATAGCCCTAAGTCAGTTAAACGCGCAAGGTGGCACTAACGGCAGCCAAGGTATTCAGTTGGCGTATCAATTAGCGCAAAAGCACTTTATCGAAAACGGCAGTAACCGAGTCATATTAGCCACCGACGGTGACTTTAACTTGGGAATAACAGATCATCAGCAATTGGTCGATTTCGTTGCCAGTCAAAGCAAAAAGGGTATTGGCTTATCAACGCTTGGTTTTGGTCTAGGTTCGGGTACTGCCAGTTATAACGACCATTTGTTGGAGCAATTATCGAATAAAGCTAACGGTCAATATGCCTTTATCGACACCTTAAATGAAGCACGAAAAGTACTAGTTGATCAACTCAGTGCCACACTGTTAACCATTGCTTACGATGTTAAAGTGCAAATTGAATTTAACCCCGCAGTGGTCTCAGAATATCGACTGATTGGTTACGAAAATCGGTTGTTAAATCGTAGTGACTTTAATAACGACGCCGTTGATGCAGGCGAGATTGGTGCGGGTCATTCTGTGACTGCACTGTATGAAATCCGTTATAACGACAGCCATAATCGCCTAGTTGATCCGCTGCGTTATACCGCCACGGAATCAACGCAAATAGATGATGCTAAAGTTCATCAACACACTGTAAATGAAGTGGCTTATTTAAAGCTGCGTTATAAAGCGATTGGCGAACAAACCAGTCAATTAATCGCCTATCCTATTAGTCGTGAGCAGCAGCTGACTCATTTGCATCAAGCCAGTGACGATTTTAGGTTTGCCGCGGCAGTCGCTGGATTTGGTCAGCTGCTTAACCAGAATAATTATGTCCACGATACTGATTATGCTAAGTTAATTACACTTGCTGAGTCTGCAATGGGTCAAGACCGATTTGGCTATCGTCATGAGTTTGTGCAAATGTTAAAAACTGCAAGTGTACTCGACGGTCAGGTTATGATAACTGAGCCTGATACTCGTTGGGTTAGCCAATAAATGCGTCACAAAAAGGATAAAATGGTGCAAACATCAATACACCCTAAGGATGAGTCGTTAATTCCTCAAGTGGGAAGTGACGAGCAACTGATGCTCGACTACCAAGCCGGTGACGTACGCGCGTTCGAGGCCTTATACCTTAAACACAAAGGCCCTTTGTATCGTTATTTTGTTCGTCAATTACATGACCAGCAGCTCGCCGAAGATTTGTATCAAGACACCTGGGGTAAGGTGATTAATGCGGCGAGGCAATATCAAGTCACCGCCAAATTCACCACTTGGTTATATAAAATTGCCCATAACTTATTGATTGACCATGTGCGAGCCGTTAAGCCTCTCGATAAAGTGACCCCGCTTGGCGAAGATCAAACCATGGACTGCTTACAAGCCGACGATCAAGCTTCGCCCGAGCCGCAAGTTGAGCAGCAGCAACAAGCCGATATGATGAAGGGTTGCATTGCTAAGTTACCGCCAGTGCAAAAAGAAGCTTTTTTGCTCAACATTGAAATGGGCATGACCGCCGCCATGATAAGCGACATTGCCAATGTGACTTTAGAAGCAACTAAAAGTCGTATTCGTTATGCTTATCAGAGTATTAAGCAATGTGTTGCTAATCAAAGGCAGGAGACAACATTATGAGTCAGCAACAAGATCATGATGCAGAGTTCACTGCATTACAAACTGAAATCAAAGATGCTTATCATCAACAACCATTAGAGCAACCTTCTGCAAAACTGGATGAAGCCATATTAACCAAGGCGCGTTCGGAGGCTAATGTATCTAAAGCCAGTTCAGCTAAAAAATCAATCTGGCAACGCAATGCATGGGTGTACTCAAGTGCTGCCTCAGTGTTGCTGGTGGCGGGATTATTTATATTAAATCCAAGTTTGCAAAAAAACCTTGGTACTGACTCGGAGCAAAGCGTACCTGCTCAGCAGCCACCATTTAAGCAGGCCAAATCGACATCGGATGTACCTAAACTAACTGAATCACCAGTTGAAGATGCCGCAGCAGCAGAATCCATTGCAGTGCAGGGATTGTCGATGAAATCGGCACCTGTAAATAATCAGTCAAAAAATCGCGATGCAATCAGTGAAGTATCTGATGACAATCGGTCTGATAGCAATGGATCCATTGAATCTCAAATGGCAGATACATCGTCCGCGGTAATGAGTGCAGCGCCAGCACCTGCCAAAGTAAATGCAGAAGCACAAAAGAAAGCATTAGATCTGCAATCACGCAGTAATGCCAAGGAGGTACAGCAAGTGAAACAGTCATTTAATGGTTCGTTAAAAGGGGACATTGAGTTAGATACTGCTGATGTTGCCTTGGCTCGTTTAAAAGTATTAATGGCCGACAATAAACTGATTCAAGCTGAGCGTTATATGATCACCATAGATCAACGCTTTCCTGAGTTATCAGATCCGTCGCATCCACTTTATGAGCAATACCATAAAATTGTACTGCAACTGACTTCGCAGTAAGCAAAATACCAGAATACTAAGACGGTAAAATACCCACGGCTAAGCAATTATTGCTTAGCCGTTTTTTGTTCCCTGTAGAGGTTCGTTACATTTTTGTACTGCAACAATTGGCATAACTCTGATAACGTGAATCAATCAATAAAAATAGCCTACTCGATAACGCGTTATCTCTAATTATCGACTTTATAAGGAAGCTCCTCACCATGAAACTTCGTCGCTCCGTTGCGCATTGTATGTTGGCACTAGGCACTTTAGCGTGTTCATCATTGATATTCGCCAACGCCTCTAATCAAGGCTATTACCGCGCTCCTGCATTACACGACCAAACCTTAGTGTTTACTGCCGAAGGCGATCTTTGGACCACAGAACTCAGTCAAAAAAATAACCAAACTAAAGCCAGCCGCTTAACCAGTTTAGCGGCTGAAGAGTTGGACGCAACCATTTCTAAAGACGGTAAATGGGTGGCATATACTGCCAATTATGAAGGCGCTACCGAAGTGTATGTTATGCCGATTCAAGGCGGCGTAGCTAAACGGGTGAGCTTTGAAAACAGCCGAGTACGTCTGCAAGGTTGGACGGCATCTGGCGAAGTATTGTATTCAACCGACAACGCCTTTGGTCCGGCTAACTTTTGGGTGCTTAAAACCGTTGACCCACAATCCTTAACCATTACCGATTTACCGTTAGCTGACGCAGTCGAAGGCACCATTGATGATAAAGGTGAATATGTTTATTTTACCCAATTTGGTCTGCAAGTTAGCGGCGACAATGTCAAAGTGTATCGCGGCGGCGCTAAAGGCGAAATTTGGCGTTATAAGTTAGGCAGTAAACAAGAAGCACAACAGTTAACCAACGCCCACGAAGGCTCGGTTAAACAGCCAATGCTATGGAACCAACGTGTTTACTTTGTCAGTGATCAATCTGGCAATGACAACATTTGGTCAATGACCCTAGATGGCAAAGACATTAAGCAACACACTCAATATTCCGACTGGCAAGTGCGTGACGCTCAGCTTAATAACGGCCGTATTGTGTTTCAGCAGGGCGCCGACATTAAGTTACTTAATCTAGCCGATCTTGCGGAATCAACAGTAGCCATAGAGCTTACCAGCGACTTTACTCATCGCCGTGAGCAGTGGGTTAACGACCCAATGGATTACGCCACCTCGACAGTATTTTCTCATCAAGGCGATAACGTCGTCATAACGGCCCGTAGCCATGTAGCTATTGCCAGCAACGACGGTCGCCGTTTAGTGCAAATAGATTCACCCGCCGATAGTCGTGTACGTGATGCACTATTAAGTGATGACGGCAAATGGGTTTATGGCATTAGCGATGCGTCTGGCGAACAAGAAATTTGGCAATATCCTGCCGACGGTTCTGCTGGTGCTAAGCAGCTCACTAAAGATGGCAGCACTTTACGCACCAGCTTGTCGTTATCTCCCAATGGCCGTTATTTAGTGCATGACGATTACATGGGCAATGTATGGTTACTTGATTTAAGCCGCAACAATAACCAAAAAATCATTCAAAATGGCGAGGGTTTAGGCCCTTACCAAGACATAAAATGGTCTGGCGACAGTCAATTTATCGCGCTAACCAAGGCTGAGATTGGCAAACAACGTCCGCAAATTGTGTTGTATTCCATTAACGAGTCAAAATCACAAACCTTGACTACAGACAAATACGAGTCTTTTTCGCCTAGTTTTAGCCACGACGGTAAATGGTTGTATTTCTTGTCTAACCGCGAATTTAAAGCCAACCCTGGTTCGCCTTGGGGCGACCGTAACATGGGGCCGATATTTGATAAACGCACTCAAGTATTTGCCTTAGCATTAGATGCTAAAGCGTCGTTTCCGTTTGCCAAACCAACCGAGCTTACCGTTAACAAAGACGCTAAAAAAGCTGACAGTAAAGACCAAGATACCCCAGCAAAAGTCAAAGTAGAGTGGGACGGATTAAACCAACGCTTATGGCAAGTGCCAGTTGATGCAGGTAACTACAATAGCTTAACCGCAACCAAAGATAAGCTGTATTTATTAGATGGCAGCCAAGATAAAAGCGAGCTAAAACTGATTAAGTTTGACCCGCTCAATATTAAAGTCGACACCTTTGGTGAAGATGTCGGCCAATATTCGTTATCAAAAGATGGCAGTAAAATCATGCTGCGCAAACAGTCTGATCCTAAAAGCCTTATGATTGTCGATGCCGGTGACAAACTGCCCAGCGATGTATCGCGCGCCAAAGTCAGCACCGACCAATGGCAATTAAGTATTTCTCCGCAGCAAGAATGGCAACAAATTTTTGAAGATGCGTGGTTAATGCATCGCGATTCGTTTTTTGATCCAAAAATGCGCGGCGTAGATTGGCAAGCAGCTAAAGCTAAATATCAACCTTTGGTAGACAGACTGACCGATCGTAATGAGCTGAATGATATTTTCACCCAAATGATGGGTGAACTGAACTCATTACATTCACAAGTACGAGGTGGAGATATTGCCCAAGATGCCGATGCAGCCAAAGCCGCTGCATTAGGGGCAAGGCTGACACAAACCGATAGAGGTGTGGTGATAAGCCATATTTATCAAACCGACCCTGAGTTGCCGTTGTCGGCATCCCCATTGGCCCGTATTGAGGTTGATGCGAAAGAAGGTGATGTGATTGCGAGTATCAATGGTAAGAAAATCACTAACATTGCCGATGTGACTCAACTACTGCGAAACCAAGGCAATAAGCAAGTGTTGCTCGGTTTAGTCCGTGGTAAAACAGTCATCAATACCATAGTCACCCCCCATGATATAGGTACCGATGCCAAGCTGCGTTACCTTGATTGGGTAGAGCATAACGGCGACAAAGTGGCCAAAGCCTCTAAAGGGAATATTGGTTATTTACACTTGTATGCCATGGGCAGCGGTGATGTCGAAAGCTTTGCTCGCGAGTTTTATACCAATTACGACAAAGATGGCTTAATCATCGATGTTCGTCGCAATCGTGGTGGCAATATCGACAGTTGGATTATCGAAAAACTGTTACGCCGTGCATGGGCATTTTGGCAGCCAACTCATGGCAGCACCAACGCAAACATGCAGCAAACCTTTAGAGGCCATTTAGTGATATTAGCCGATCAAATGACCTACTCAGATGGTGAGACTTTTTCTGCCGGAATTAGAGCGCTAAACATTGCGCCTATTATCGGTAAGCAAACTGCGGGCGCTGGAGTGTGGTTATCGGGTCGCAATTCGGTGACCGATAAAGGCATGGCACGAGTGGCAGAATACCCACAATATGCCATCGATGGGCGTTGGGTTGTTGAAGGTCACGGGGTTGAGCCAGACATTGAAGTCGATAACTTACCTTATGCCACTTTTAGCGGTAAAGATGCACAACTTGATGCTGCTATCAGTTATTTGAAAGATGAACTAGTACAACAACCTATTGCGCCATTACAAGGCTTGCCAATGCCAAAAATAGGTAAAGCAGCTGACATAAAAGCCAAATAACTTTAAATTGGCTTCAGTAAACCAATAAAAAATAACCCTCTCAGCGTCATGTTGAGAGGGTTATTATTAAAACATTAAAACATTAAAACATTAAAACATTAAAACAGTAAAAAGCTTAGTGCTTTATTTCAACTTCGCATGCTAATGAGTTAGCAATAAAGCAATTTGCATGGGCTTTTTCATGTATCTTCGCTAACGTTTCTGCGTCAACTTCAATCCCTTCTGCAAACGTCACTTTAGGCGCTAATGTCATCTTAACCACGGCGACTTTACCTGCTTCATTTTTACCTAAATCAGCAGTAGCATTATCAACATAATTGGCAACAGGCAGTCGCTTTAAATGGGCAATCGCTAAAAAGGTCAACATGTGGCAAGAAGACAAAGCAGCCAGTAAGCTTTCTTCTGGATTCACTTTATCGGCATTGCCTTTGTATTCAGGGGCTGATGACGCTTGAATCGTTTGCCCTGTACCAAACTTAACCTCATGGTCGCGATTAAATTCACCTTCCTCACTTAGTGAAGACTGCCAATTTACCGTTAATTTAAAGCCCATTTTGTACTCCCCAAACCACATAAAAGTGGTGTTTATAACAACTTAATTTAGCGTGTATTACCCTGAAAAGCGGTCACTCACCAAACGGTAACACATCTCTATTGATTCAACACTAGGCGTACCTTAATGTCCATTAATTTGAGCTAAATAGTCAAACCGAAACGACCACTACATGTGGCGAAATCGATACAAACAAAATTGATAAAGCCTTTTCCATTAAAGCGATTTAAATACAATTTAAATCAGCTTTTTAGATGAATTTATTGCTATTTAACTATCTGTTTTAAAACAACGAAAGACTATCTATTGGTAATCAATGCGTATGTGCTGTGTTCTGCCATCTACCACGTCGATATTGCGTTAGCTACCGATGATAATGAATTTAAAATCGCGACAGCAGATTGGTCGACAATTGACTTTGGCGCAATAGCCGGTGATGACGCTGTGACTGAAGGAGTGTTGAAAACCTTAGTGGAAAAAGGCGCCAACATGCACTTTAATGCTACAAGCGCCGGTACCTATTGCTATACGGTGACAGGTTCAAGCACTGAATCGCCAACCTTATTAGTTACCAAGTTGAACTAGGCTTAAGTGATTGCCTCGTAAAAAACAAAACCCAGCTAAAGCTGGGTTTTGTTTGTTTAATGAAAACGCCTTAAGCTTCTTCTGTAGTCAGTTTGGTAATCAACTCAGCAATAGTGTCGGGATCTTGTGCGCCAGAGACTAAATATTGTTGATTAAACACAATGGCAGGTACGGCTTGAATTCCGCGGCTGATCCACAGTTGCTCTTCCTCTTTTACAGCAGCTTCAAAGCGTTTGTCGGTGAGCACAGCACGAGCCTCATCAGCATTTAACCCTACCTTTGTTGCAGCTTCAATGAGTACTTCAATGTCATCTGGGTTTTTCTGCTCAGTAAAATAGCTGCTAAACAGCGCCAATTTCAAGTCAGTTTGCTTACCAGACTCGGCAGCCCAATACAGTAGCTGGTGGGCCAGTAACGTGTTGTAAATACGTGATGAGTCGGAAAAGTTAAACTCAAAGCCTAAATCGGCACCCATTTGGGTTAACCGTTGACGATTTTGAGCACTTTGCTCAGGTGTTGAACCGTATTTTTCAGCAATGTGCTCGCCTAAATGTTGCCCTTCAGGCCCCATTGCTGGATTTAACTCAAACGGATGCCACTGCAATGTAACTTCTAAATCATCAAATTTGCTCAATGCTTGTTCAAGTCGGCGATAACCGACAATGCACCACGGACACATTACGTCGGAAATAATGTCAATTTGGAGCTGATTAGTCGTCATAAATGTTCCTGTTAATGATTAATTCGACTTAATTTAGCTAAGTCTACAAAAATAAAATGAGTATAGTTGCTTATAAATTAACTGTTTTTAGCGGTTAATTGATTGGTTTACCATCACTTGTGTAAACAACACAAAAGTTGCAACCTTTGGGACTAAATTGTGTCTATACTTAATCAGTAATCTGATGTTTAATCAATGTAAGGGTTAGGTCAATTAGATATACCCCATGCACGTTTATCAATGTTGTCGCTGTTAAAGTATACAAGTAGATATAAAACACATTATAGGCTTGAGCACTTGTGATACAAAGCACACGTTCCATGTCTAAATATGTCAGCCTGCATTTGTACAACAACACTATTTATGTCAGCATGCAATTGTAATACGCAATACATTTGGCAAGTAAATTCTTTTAAGGATAATCTATGAAAATAAATCTTTCTGGTCACCATGTTGATGTTACTGATACTGTCAAACAACACGTAGATGAAAAATTCGCTAAAATAGCTAGCCATTTCCCGACGCTTATCTCGCTAGATATCATCATAGCTAAAGAGCATGGTGAATATGATGTTGAAATTAGAACTAACTATGAAGGAACTCGCATTGCTGCCAAAGGTACTGACCTAGTCATGTATCCCGCTATCACGAGCGCCGCTAAAAAATTAGATGCGGCACTAAAGCATCGTAAAGGCCAATTAAAAGCAGATTTACATGAAAAACCAGATGTAACTGCACCTGAAATCGCTTACGAAAAAGTTCAAGAAATGGACTTACGTTAACCGTTAACCCTAGTCGTTTATTCAACGATATCCAAAACGCAGCCTAGGCTGCGTTTTTTGTTAAAGCATCATAAAAACTAACCTTGTCCAGTCATAACAACCTAGCAACTCAAGCTAACTTCAACTTGCTAGAACGCTGCATTGCTAAAAAGCTAAGCGCAGTAAAGTATCAATACATTCGTTGCAGCTTGTTAAGTTTGTAAAGCATCTGCGCTATCGCTTTTATAGAATCTAGCCGCGAAGCGTTCTAGCATTTAGCATTTATTGTTGGATATAAAACAGTACAACATTTATGTGATGGAAAACACTCCAATCGGCTCATAGGTCGATAGAGCCTGCTTACTGAGGATATACTTGGTTTCTGCCATTCTTTTTCGCTTGATACAAATATCTGTCGGCATTGTTGATAAGCTCATCAATAGTTTGGTTATCGGTTAACTGTGAAATACCCATACTGATGGTTAGGCTAATCTCTTGCTTATGAAAAAGCACCTTATGATGTTGTACATTAGTACGAATTTTTTCAGCAATGATAAAAGCTTGTTCCGCCGAGGTTTGCGGCAGAATAAACAGAAACTCTTCGCCACCCCAGCGTGCAACGCAATCTTGTTGCCTCACACTTTGTTTAAACACTTGCGCTAGCTCGGTAAGCACGATATCTCCGCAATTATGACCGTATTTGTCATTGACCATTTTAAAATGATCAAGATCGCACAGCAAAACGGATAATGATTCGTTGTTTCTTGATACTCTTGATTTTTCCTGCTGTAAAATAGTTAACGCATTACGTCGGTTAGCCAGTGTCGTTAATGGATCTGATAACGCGAGTTGTTGATATTTTTTACTGAGCTTCAGCGCACTATTGTAGGATAACATTCTTGAGTATTCATATAACGCAGAGAGAAAGGTGGTGGTTAAAAATGACAATAGTAACCGGACTTTAAACTCAGTTGAATAGGTTGCATATTGAGGCATCTCTATCGGTGAAAACATAATAATAGCGACAACACTTATGAAAAATAGCAGGTTAATCAGACCATAACTTAACCCCAGTACATAAACGGAAACTGGCGCCACAATAAATATCCACAGTGGACCGGTTTGTTCCACCCCGCCAGTAAAGACCAAATAGAACATCAGTAAATATAACGAGTAAATGATAATAAAAGAGCTCAGGTTAAGCTTGTTGTATTTTTTTAGCGCCACGTAAGCCAAACAATAAATAATGCTGGAGACAAATAGAGTGATGGTTAATACATAATTACTGTTAAATAAGCTTATTACTCCCATCACAAAAGTCATCAACATTCCGACCAATGAAAACAGGGATATAACGTGAGTTTGCTGAAGTTCTCCGTTACTTTTACTTTCATTTTTAATGAATGTTAGCAATGGGTCATCCTTTAAATGTTTGGTGCCGATATGACATTTGAATTGATTTTAGCGATGTTAGCTATTCAAAAATAACATGTATAAAGAGTATTATTTAGAGTGACATGAAATGAGCTATTATCCAATGATCTTTTTTGATCATGCTTAAAGTAATCAAAGCGGTAACATCGGTAAGGGTGATAACCCCTAATGCATTGCTAATAAAGTGTTCGGTGCATTATTAGGCAGATAACAACGATGAAAAGCGCATGCTTCACTTACGTAGATCACTAAAAAGTTATAGCAACATAAAGCTATAGCAAAATAAAGCGGGAAGGGGATTGTTTTAGACTGTTGAACTTTTAGCGTTTCAGCATTATCGTTTTTATAGAATTTATCAGCGAAGCGTCTTGGCATTTTAACATTGAGGCGTTTAGGTTGTGGATCTTGAGAGTGAAAAAAAGACGTGACGGCTTTAATAGAAACAAGCTGAAAAGTGTTCTAGTACGTAGGCTTAGAACACTTTAACAGCCTAAGTTTGAGTTATTCGTCGTCGTTAATATCTGCATTGTGGTAAACGTTCTGAACGTCATCACAATCATCAAGAGCGGCTAAGAACTTTTCAAAACTTTCAATATCTTCACCAGTAAGTTCAGTCATGGTTTGTGGCACAAATGCTAAATTCTCTACCTTAAAATCAATCTCTGGAAAGGCTTCAGTTAACACAGTGCGCGCATTGTTAAACTCTGATACGGGTGCAAATATACTGATGATGCCATCTTCTAGCTCTACATCGGCAACGTCGACATCAGCCATCATAAGCAATTCAAGAATAGCTTCATCGTCTTCGCCTTCAAACACAAAAACGGCTTGATGTTCGAACATATGGCCAACAGTACCAGGGCTACCTAACTTGGCATCATTTTTAACAAATGCTTGGCGAACCTGAGTAAAGGTACGGTTACCGTTGTCTGTTAAGCAGTCAACAATCACCATGCAGCCGCCAGGACCAAAACCTTCATAGCGGGCGGTATCATAATCTTCACCACCACCACCACGAGCTTTTTCAATGGCACGTTCAATAACGTGTGCCGGAACTTGATCTTTCTTCGCGCGGGCAATCAAGCTACGTAGTGCTAGGTTGCCGTCTGGGTCGACGCCACCTTTAGCGCAAATATAAATCTCTTTACCGTAACGTGAGTAAATTCGTGTCTTTTGGCCAGCGGTTTTCGCCATGGACTCTTTTTTATTTTGATATGCTCTGCCCATCTTAATCTCGTTTTATTAAATGTTTAAGGCTAAAAATTGTCATCGATTCTAGCAGGAATAAGTTGTGCTGTTTAGGTGCTGGTTCTAAATTTTGCATAAATAATCTTTTAGCAAAATAATAAAAGGTTATCAAACAGTCCTTTGCCCTGGTCACTAGTTGGATTCACTTACCATAGACCTGCCTTTGCCAAGTAAATTTGCACTGTTTGTAAGACAACAAAAACGATGTCGATGATCTACTTGAAATCATCTGACTTTTTGAACGGGCCTATTTATCATCCCGAGATGAGGTTTAGTCGGTTTGTTTACATTGTAAATACGGTAAAATAAAGCGCTAGTGCCTCGCACTTACAGGACATAAGTATTCATATTTACACATCAGATGTGTTAAGTTTATGTATCATGAAGCTTCAATCGATAATACAATTTAGTAGAGTATTAGCGTATAAAGCCTAAATATAAAAATAAGAAAAAGGATTTCTCTATTGGGTTAACTCAATATTGAAAGTCCATCGTTTGATCCATTTTATCCTGAGATGAATTGATGAGTTAGATGATCAATATCATTTCTACACTTAATTAGTCTGCTAGAAATGAGAGTCCGAATATGAAATCTGAATCTGCTGAAGGTCAAACGTCAAATGCGACAGTGACTATTTTGTATTACGAAGCCCCTGTGGGTTTAGAAATGCATAATGCTGTGATGACCGATCTGCAAATCAGCCAAACTGGACGTGTAATGATCCCTGAATCATTTCGTCGAGGTAAATCTATTATTGCGGTATTAGAAGGCGAGTGCAAAATACTTAACTCACTGGGTGAGCGAGTGTATTCGCAACGAGTTATGAGCAAAATAGACAATTAAATGAACCTTAAGTAAAAAAAAGACACGTAAAGTGTCTTTTTTTTGTAATTTTTGTATGTGTTGCCTTTCACGCATGAGCTAACGGCAAGAGTTAGGCATGCTAGTTTACCGTCTCGCAGCGTAATAAGTCGGCTAACAGTTTATCTGCTAAAGGCTGTAATACTTGCTCATGAGGCTGGGTGTGAGCTACCGTTCGTAAACCGTAAATTCCCATCACTAAATACTGTGCTAAAAATTGGCTGTCACAGTCTTGAGCTATTAGCTTCTGCGCTTTTGCTGTATCGAACACCATTACTAATGACTGCTGCCATAGCTGCAAAAACTGACAAGTCATTTGTTTAATTTGCTCATCTTGCTCGCCCATCTCACTGAGTGACTTGGTCAGTAAACACGCCTGAGTAGCATCACAACTTAAGCATTCTTGTACAATTAAGGCTAAATAAGCCCCTAAGTTGTCTACTGCTGAGCGGTCATTAGCAAACAATTGCTGAAACTGTTCATTGCGATCTTGTTGGTACTGCTCAATAGCCGCAATATACAAGCCTTTTTTATTGTCAAAAGCGCAATAAATTGACCCCGGATGTAGCCCCGTTGCTTTAGTGAGATCTTGCATGCTGGTTTTAGCGTATCCATTCACTAAAAAGGTGCTCATGGCAGCACGTAAAACCGTTTCTCTATTAAATTCAGCGTGTCTCATATCTGGTCACTTCTGGTCAACATCAAAGCGTGATAACTCATAACGCTCGAGTCTAACTAAATTTGATCGATTATTCAAAAAATACTTGAATGTGTATTCAATTAAGATTAATCTTGAATGTATATTCAAGAAAGGAGATCGTCACATGACGGCAAGTTTATTTACACCATACAAACTCAATGACACCCTAACATTATCAAACAAGATTTTAATGGCACCATTAACGCGTTGTATGGCGGATGATGATCTTGTTCCTACTCAAGCTATTGCAGACTATTATGCTCGCCGTGCTGAAGCAGGCTTAATAATCAGTGAAGCGACAATTATCCGTCCAGATGCGCAAGGCTACCCAAATACCCCTGGTTTATTTACTCCAGCTCAAATCGACGGCTGGCGCGTAGTGACCGATGCGGTGCACAAAAATGATGGCAAAATTTTTTCTCAGCTTTGGCACACTGGCCGTGTAGCACACTCACACTTTTTTGATGGTGGCGACGTGTTATCTGCTTCTGCTCAAGCTGTAGAAGGTACTGTGCCTAGAATGCGCGAATTAGTTTACCAAACGCCAAAGGCTGCCACGTTAGATGATATCAAGCAGTTAGTGATTGACTATGCTCAAGCCGCTGCAAATGCGATTGATGCTGGTTTTGATGGCGTCGAAATTCATGCTGCAAATGGTTATTTGATTGACCAATTCTTACATCATGACAGTAACCGTCGTGAAGACGAATACGGCCAAACTCCTGAAAATATGTCACGCTTTGCCTTAGAAGTGGTTGACGCTATTGTGGCTAGAATTGGCGCAGATCGCACCGCTATTCGAGTATCTCCTGGTGCCTATTTTAATATGGCAGCCGATCCTCGCGACCGTGGCGTGTTTGACTATTTATTACCTGAGTTGGCTAAACGCAATTTAGCATTTTTACATGGCGGTATTTTTGACGACTCAATGCAGTTTGATTACTTAGGTGGCAGCATATCGACCTACCTACGCAGTGTTTACACTGGCACGTTAGTGGGTGTAGGTAGCTATACCGCCGAAACGGGCAGTGCAGCCATTAGCGACAATAAGTTTGATTTGTTGGCGATTGGCCGTCCATTTATTGCTAATCCAGATTATGTGGCAAAAGTGCGTGATGGCGGCGAATTAGTGGCATACGCCGACACCATGTTAACGGAATTGATTTAACCTAGTTTATTGTTTTACGTTACTGATTTCAGCAGAGGTTAGTCAAACGTAGTTTGTAGGAATTCATTTCTAAGCAGTATTTTCTATGCTAGAAATGGCGCTAAAACTATCAACCCCAATTTGTGTTTTTTAGCATCCGTCTTGGCCACAGCTTTTGCTGTGGTCTTTTTTTGGCAGAAATTTGTCTCAGTGAGTGCACTCTATTACTATGTCGACAATTTTCGGCAAAGAGAAACATGATGCAAACACTGCAACAATTAAATGATGGTTTGTTACTAGGTTATCAATGGGTCAGTATCGCAGAACAACTGACGGAATTTCCTGTAAAACTGTTTGAGTTAGCCGATACCCTAGAAGTGCTCGATCTTGGCAATAACCAATTATCGTCATTGCCCGATAACTTTGCTGACTTGCATCAACTTAAAATCTTGTTTGTGTCGAATAACCTATTTGATCATCTGCCAGCAGTATTAGGCCAGTGTCCAAAGCTCGAAATGATAGGTTTTAAAGCTAATCAAATTCGCACCGTACCCGAAGCATCCATTCCAAAGCAAACCCGTTGGTTAATATTAACCGATAACCACATTGAGCAGTTGCCAGACAGTTTAGGCCAATGTCATCGTCTGGAAAAACTCGCGTTAGCGGGTAACCGATTAACCGCACTGCCTAATAGCATGGCTAATTGTCATCAATTGGCTCTTATCCGTTTATCGGCTAACCAGCTTACCACCTTACCACATTGGTTATTTGAGCTACCTAACTTAGCCTGGTTGGCTTTTGCAGGTAACGCGTTTAGTCATGTAGAACATTGCGATAATACTCGCGTACCTATCGTGCCATTAACCCAGTTTACCTTAGGTCAGTTACTCGGGCAGGGTGCATCAGGATTGATTTATCAAGCGACTCACCATACAGAAAACTCAGTTGAGGCAAACTTTAGCAGCGACGCTGATGTCGCAATTAAGTTGTTTAAGGGCATGGTAACCAGTGATGGTTATCCAGCAGATGAGCTTGATTGTTGCTTAACCGCTGGCGAGCACCCTAATCTGATTAATGTGGTGGCACAAATTAATCAACCAGAACAACTGGGTTTAGTGATGCAACTTATTCCACCAAGCTACGGTAATTTAGGTTTACCGCCGTCGTTGCAAACCTGTAGCCGTGACACTTTTGAAGCACAAACGGTATTTACCTGGGCGCGCATTACTCATATTGCCAGCCAAATGGCTGATATTTTGGCTCATTTACACCAAAATGGTATAAGCCATGGTGATATTTATGCCCACAACATCATGATAAATACCCACGATAACGTGTTGTTTGGTGACTTTGGTGCCGCCTCAAATTTAAAGCAGTTTCCCCCACAGCATTTGCAATTAATGCAAGCTATTGAGGTTAGGGCATTTGGTTATTTGGTCGATGACATGCTAAACCTCATCGATAACCCAAACACACCACAAGCGATAATGTTGCGCCAGTTAGTGCAAGATTGCTTGCAGCATAGTTCATCAACAAGACCGAGTTTTAAAGCGCTGTTACCCCGTTTAGCGAGCATTGCTTAACAGATAAACACACTCGGGATAAGACATGATTAGGTTTAACCTACGTAGTTGTTTCTTAGCTCGAGTGAATGGCCTGAGTGAATGGCTCGAGCTAATCGTACGGCGAATAAAAAATCCAGAATATGGTCTTTAGCCACACACTGGATTATAATCAAATTATCATGTCGTAATGAAAGGCTAGCCACTGTGGAAAATAAAACTGCACGTTTTACTGTATTAATGGACCCGCTAAAAAAGCAGGCATTTGAACAACTGTGTGCTGCGCAAGATCTCACCCCATCACAAGTCACCCGTCAGCTTATTCGCGAATACCTCGAAAAGCATGATGTGAGTTTTGGTGACAATCAAAGTCGCCCTAATCCACAGGTAAAAAGCTAAACTTCAATTCACCTATTGTTAGGCTATTGGTGACGCGAGTGGTTATGCAAATTGCTATGCTAGTCGTTACGCTAGCAGGTGAGTGGATCAACTGGTTTACCACCCTAGGGTAGTTAATTTGTGATAATGGCATTATAATGTCATTACAATATTCGGCAGGATAGATACTTTTCTATCTCACGCCAATCGATAAAGCCTGTCGAACTGCGTATTAGCGCAATTTATTTGTTCGACAACTGCAAAGAACACAGAGAGTAAAGATATGAGTGATGTAATCCCGCCATGCCCAAAATGTGAGTCTCCGTACGCTTATTCAGACGGCACATTGTTAATTTGCCCAGAATGCGCCAATGAATGGAACCCAAATGAAGAAGTGGTTGATCCAGACGCCATCATTTTAAAAGATGCCAACGGCAACTTATTAGCAGAAGGCGACAAAGTCACCTTAATCAAAGATCTTAAAGTAAAAGGTTCATCACTCGTGCTTAAAGTCGGCACTAAAGCAGTGATCAACCACTTTGTCGACGGCGACCACGATATCGATTGTAAAGTCGATGGCAATGGCCAAATGATGCTGAAATCGAAGTTTGTGAAAAAACAAAGCTAATAACGATTAATCTAATTGTTATAAGTGACCATTAATCAGCTTGTGGCTGATTAACAAAAAATCCCCGCAGGCAGCAATGCCAGCAGGGATTTTTTATGGACGCTTTTGCCTACTTTTATTAGTAATGTAACCAGAGTCAATAAATTTGACTATGTGCAACAGCATGACTAGAAGTGCTGTTGTTGATTATATAGTCTTGGAAAAGTTTGACGTGGAAAAAATGTGTAACTCAAGTGACAGTTACACTGAATCTAACACTTGCACGTTACGTGACTAAATTTTAGCCTACTAGCTATTATGCTCATTAATACTTGATTTGATATATTTATCCATAATTTCAGGTGCTAGTTTTCTTGTGGTTTCAAGTATGGCTTCTTTTTGCCACTCAGAAGCAAAAGGAGAAATCATAAATCCTTCAGTAAGTTTGTTGAGGTCACAATCAAATTGTATAAAACGAGGCTGTTCTTCTGGAGGGCTAAATACTAGAGGCATATTTGGATTACTATCAAACCCACTTAATCTAGCAGTACTATTGTTTAGTAAGAACCTTATTTCATTCTCACTTTCATAGGCTATTGATTTACAACAAAGTGATATTTCATCCATCTGCAGATTTTCAGGATCTTCTGTAATTACCCCATAAGCAACTTTGTAGCAATTAGGTAAGGTTTTCGTAAATTGAACACTGCTACAAAATGACTTAACAGAAGATTTTATTGCAACTCCAAGCCTAGCATTCCCAGTATATGCATACCAAAGTGAGCGGCATTCACCTTCTTTAGCATTCCAGCACACAGCATAATAATCATGTTTTAAATGCGCAATATGGTCTACTAAACTTTTACCAAGTTGCTTTTTATTATCTTTTGTAAGAATATTAATTAGGTATTCAACTTCATTTCTATCAGAAAACTCTGCTAATTTTGAAAATACCATTTTTTGGGTAGTTAGCATGGATAACCATTTTTCTAGACTGAGATATCGCCATATCGTTATGTTATCGTCTCTATTTAGCTGGTATTTTTGTCGCCATTCTTTAGCGTTTTCAATCTGCATAGTTATCTTCCTAATAATGTAAATTCGTCCATTTAGTCAAATATTGTATAGCTGTTAACTGAATATGGTCTAAATAAGATACTTTAAAGTAAAGCTCTAACCATAGTAACTCATCGATTTGAAATTAACCCGCAGGCTCAATGGTCCTCCGTCCGAAGTGTCCGAAATAGCGTGATGAAAATGCCGTAGTGACATCATGGATGATGGCACAGGCTCAGGGGTACATGGATGTACCATCTGAGCCGTTAGGCGATTTTTATTATCGCTATGAGGATCAACACTTTGTCGGAGCTGCTGGGGTGATCCAAGAGGGGAAAGCAGTTTTTCCCTTCTTGGTCGGGTGTGGGCGAAGCGCCACGACGTTGCTTATATTCAAAAAGCGATATTATCATACTCGGTGTTTTTCAAGGTAGTTGGCACTCTTTACTTAAATTTTAAGCTGCATTTCTTGTTTCTGTTTCAGACTTCT